>CADEER010000166.1:3875-10606 GCA_902826395.1 uncultured bacterium | reverse complement strand
GCGGCGTCGCGCAGTACCGAGGCGCCTTCATCCTCCGCGATCCGCCGGTATCGCGCTCGGCCGGCCAGCTCGCGCTTCACTTCCTCTATAAAGGCGCGCCGCCCCACCGCGATCGACTCACTCCACTTCGGCTCCCGATCCCGATCGCCGCTCGCCAACGCCGTGTTGATCCACTCCTCGTGGGCGCTCGCCAACTCATCAACCGACACCCCAACCAGGCGGCTCAACTCCATGCGATCAACGATCCGATACGTGCCGCGCGGCTGCTGGATCTCGTGGTAGCCCGCCTCCGCCCACTCCCGCGGATGCCGCACTACCCCGGCGCGTACCATGTTCATGTCGACGTACATCACGCAGCGCGCCAGGTGCTCCTCGGTGTCCACGGCCGTGGCGTGGTAGCGATCCTCCCAGAACGCACCGCGCCGCCGCTTGCGCTGGTTAAACGCCTGCCCGGTACGGCCGGCGATCAACTGCAAGCTGGCGGCAATCTCATCGCCGCCGCGATCGAGAACCAACAGGTGCACATGGTTGCTCGTCACCTGGTAGTCGAGAACACACAGCCCGAAGCGCTTGCGCGCCTCGTAGAGCCAGCGTACCCACGCGCGCCGGTCGCGCGCGAACTTCAGCAGGAACTGCTTGCGGTGGCACCGATGCGTGATGTGCCAGACTTGTCCAGTGATCCGATAGCGGCTCGCGCGGGGCATCGTCAGCTCTCCTCACACACACAATTCGGGGATCGAAATCGAGGTTCTGCCCCCGAAAGAGAGCGCCGTACGCTCTCACTCTGCAAATGCTTCTCGCTACTTGCGCGGGTCCGACCCGCGTGCCACGACAACCCGCGTGCGGCGACGCGTATAGGGTGAGATCTCGTCAGACACACCATTCCGAGACCGAAATTGAGGGTCTGACTACCGAAGAGAGCGCGGTACGCAGTCACTCTGCAAATGATTCTCTGTCAATCGGCGTCGAAAATTGACCCCCCATCGGCGTCCAAAACTGACCCCCTGAATCAGCGGGTTTTCTTCTTCGGTTTCGCCCCGTCGGAGCCGGCGTAGCCGGCGGAGATGGGGCGAGCGGCACCGTCTGAGGCATCGTCACGGGTCTTGAAGCGCCAGCTGTCGTTGCCGGTCTCGATGATGTCGCAGTGGTGAGTGAGGCGGTCGAGCAGCGCGGTGGTCATCTTCGCATCGCCGAAGACGGTCGGCCATTCTCCGAACGCCAGGTTGGTGGTGACGATGATCGAGGTTCGCTCGTAGAGCTGGCTGACGAGGTGGAAGAGCAGCTGGCCACCGGCCTGGGCGAAAGGGAGGTAGCCGAGTTCGTCGAGGACCACGAAGTCGGTGCGTGCGAGCCGGGCGGCGATGCGCCCCTGGTGGCCTCTACGGGTTTCGGTCTCGAGCTGATTGACCAAGTCGACGACGTTGTAGAAGCGGCCTCGGGCTCGCGATCGGATGCAGTTTCGCGCAATCGCCATCGCGAGATGAGTTTTGCCTGTGCCGGTGCCGCCGATCATGACGATGTTGCGCTGCTGATCGAGGAAGCTGCCGGTGGCAAGATCGCGGACCAGAGCTTCGTTGATCGGCGTGTCCTTGAATTCGAAGTCGTCGAGGTCCTTGGCCAGCGGCAGCTTGGCGATCGAGAGCTGATAGCGGATGGATCGGGCCTGCTTGTCGGCGATCTCCGCGCTCAGTAGGTCGCCGAGGATACGTTGCGGCTCGTGCCTGCGTTTGATCGCGGTTGTCATGAGCTCGTCGAAGGCGGCCTTCATGCCATGCAGCTTCAGCCGCCCCATGAGCTCAAAGATCTCCGAGCGCTCCATCAGCTGGCCCTCCGCAGGCCGTCGTAGCGGGCGCAATCGCTGATCGGCGCATGGCGAAGCTGCAGCGCCGCCGGCGTCAGGATCGAGGCTGGCGGATCCGGGTCGCGGCGGCGGGCGAGGATGTTCAGAATCACGTCGGCCGAATGCACCCCCTCGGCAAGCGCCTCGGCGCACGCCTCCTCGACGGCGACCAAGCCGTCGGTCAGCACTGCGGCCAGGATGTCGACCATCTGCCGGTTGCCGTCGTCCGTCCGGGAGAGCTTGCGCCTCACTCGTTCCATCGAAGACGGCAGCACCCAGTTCTTGAAGGGCGCCCCGTTGCGCAGCGCGCCCGATTTCCGCGCCAGCACGGGCACGTAGTGCCAGGGATTGTACACCGTGACGCCTCGACCGAAGGCGCGTTCGTGCTCGGCCACGACTCTGCCATCCTGGCGGATCACGATCCGGTCGGCGTATGCCTGGACCTCGACCGGGCCCCCCACCGCACTCGCCTCCACCGAGTACTTGTTGGTGTCGAAGCGCACCAGGCAGGTCTTCGATACCGTGGCCGGCACGGCATGGAAGCCGTCGAATCTCCCCGCATACGGGACCAGCTGTTCGCGCTCCGCCTCGAACGCCTCCCAGATCGTCTGTTCCTTGTGCTCCGGATGAGGGTGAGCCTTGGCGTACGCAATGCATCGGTCGAGCAGCCACCCATTGAGCTCCTGGTAGCTGTTCGCTCGCACTCTTGGCTTGAAGAAGCGCCCCCGGACCACTCCCACCTGGTTCTCGACCTGGCCCTTCTCCCAGCCGCTGGCCGGCGTGCAGGCCACCGGATCTACCAGGTAGTGGCTGCACATCTGCAGAAAGCGCCGATTGTACTTGCGGTCCTTGCCGACGTAGATCGCGTCTACCGCCGTCTTCATGTTGTCGTAGATGCCCCGTTCGCACGCCCCTTTGAAGAAGGCGAAGGCGCGGTCGTGGGCGTCGAACACCATCTCCTGCGTCTCGCGGGGATACGCGCGTACGAACAGCATGCGGCTGTGACACAGCCGCACCTGCGCCACCTTCACCGT
Source organism: uncultured bacterium (assembly GCA_902826395.1). GTDB lineage: Bacteria > Desulfobacterota > Binatia > HRBIN30 > CADEER01 > CADEER01. The sequence continues at coordinate 7,732 of CADEER010000166.1, read as the reverse complement.
CGCCGTCTGGCCGCCCAGCACCACGATCTCGTGGCTCCAGTCGAACTGGTACGCTTCGCCCGGGGCGAATGTCAGCGGCACGTATGCCGACGCCGACGACTTCCCTTGTGCCGTTCTCCACTTATTGGCGTACCGGCGAACTGCGTCGTAGCCACCTTCGTACCCGCGGCCTCGCAGTTCCTCGAAGATCCGAATCAGCGTCAGGCGCTCTCGCGCCGACTTCGCCTCGTTCGACTCGAGTAGCTCATCGAGCTCCGACGTCCACTCGCCCAGCTTCGGCCGTGGCTGAATCTCGCGCTCGTACGTGAACTGCGTCTCCCCCGACCGCAGAATCTTGCGCACGGTGTTGCGCGACATCCGCAGCTCCCGGGCGATCTCCTTGATGGCCTTCCTCTGCCTGAAATGCTCCCGGCGTATCCGCCCGATCGTCTCCACGCTCAGCATCCCCCTCCGCTCCCGCTCTCGAAGCCGGCAGCGCATCAGTGCTTCTCACGGGGGTCAATTTTGGACGCCGATCCCCCCGCTCAGGGGGTCAATTTTCCACGCCGATCCACATGCCTTCCTGAAGGACTGGGTGCATCGAGCGGCGCAGATCGCGCTCGAGGAGAGTGTTCCAAGAGACGGCCGCCTCGAGCTCCCGCGACGCGCCTTCGAGGAGGCGTTCGCAGAGATGAGTCACCGAGAGGTCGCCGCCAATCGCATCGTCGGCTTCCTCGGCACGGAAGAAAGCACTCCCGAGTGTTGAGAAGGCACGGGATGATCGGGGACAGGCCGAACCTGTCCTCGATCCTCGCGCATCATGTGATTCGTTGCCGAACTGTAGCGGGATTCGCTAACCCCGTTCGTCGGGGATGCGATAGAGCACCCGCGCCCCGGTCGGGTCGCCCCGCATCAAGAGTGGCCGACCACGATCCGCGACCGCACAGTCACGGCACTGCGAAAGTCGCTCCGATAGCTCAGCCCAAGTCATCGGGTCGCGTCGCTCATTCCCAGGCTTGTCATCGTTTGCGCAGGCCGACGGCTTCGCGAAGCTGATTGCCATCTCGGATGACACGCGAGCGGGAGCGCAAGTCGGGATGATACTGGCTTGGCACGTATCCCGTCGGTAGCTCCGTCGCCGAGCTGACGACCCACGAAACCTCAGGACGCCTTCCGCCCAGCATCGCGCCGATGCTCCGCGCCGGGACGCCGATCGCCTCGCCGACAGCGCCATAGGTAGCGCGGACTTTCTCCCGATTGAGATAGTCGACGATCTCTTGAAGGATCGGAACCATGTACTCTCCTGCCTGACTTTCGCGGAGCCCGGTTATTCCTTGCACTCGTCGAATGCCTGCGCCAGTGCTTTCGGGATCCCGGGCTGCGGAGGAATCAATCATGCACACGGTGCTCAGGCTGCCCGAGGTCAAATCGCGCACGGGCCTTTCGCGTAGCACGATTATGCCGATGAACCCGCTGTCCGTGATCGAGTCTCACCTCGCGGAGATCCGTGCTTACGGGGCGCGGCGCATCGGCGTGTTCGGGTCTTTCGCTCGTGGCGATGCGCGTGCCGACAGCGATGTCGATGTTTTCGTCGAGTTCGAAGATGACAAGCGCACCTACGACAACTTCTTCGCCCTCCACGAGCTGCTGGAGATGCTGCTGGGGCGTCGCGTCGACCTGGTGACCGACAAGGCTCTCAACGAGACGAAAGCACGCCTGATACTACCGACGGTCCAGTATGCGTCCGTCGACGGTTGAGCTGCTTCGCGACATCCTCCGCGAAGCAAGGTTCCTGGTGGCCGAGGCCGCGCGCACAGACCGCGAGTCAATTCTTCATGAGCCTATGGGGGGCGGCGTTCCGGCAAGGGCAAAGCTGTGCGGGCTTACCGCTGCAACGTCGGGATAGCGGCGGAAGTCATCGACGTTGAATGTGAGAATGTACTGGATGCCGGACCCGATCATGACTGCTGCGATCCGCGCGTCGTATACTTGGCGCCCACGTACCGCATGCGCTTCAGCGAGGCGACGCCAGTGCCTGTAAATGTCTGGCGGCTCGGTGACGATCGGGAAGTTCTGGCTGAAGCGGTCGACTTCCTGGGCAACCTCCTCCGGTGTCAGTCCGAGCCCATTCGCCTCGCGCGGTCGGGTCGCTACAGCCCAGAATTCGAGCAGGTTCTGTGGCGTAATGGACAGGCTTTCATTCCGGCGCCGGAGCGCGTTGACTGCAGCGACAGCCACCGGCTTGAGCGGATCACGCGGCGAGACGATCCTTGCGAGAATATTGGTGTCGATGAGGTAGCGGCTCACAGCCTATCCTCATAAATGCCTTCCCGCCGGAGTGCCTCCTCGGGCAGCACCGGCAGCTCTGGATCATGCGTATCTAGCCAGGCGTGGAATTGTGAGATCCACTCCTCAGCGCCGAGCGATTCGTACAGGGGCACCTCCCCTTTGGCCGCGATCGGTCGCACGATCACCTCGACCTCGGACACGGCGTCACCGATCGGTTCGTCGAGCTCAATCGTCCGCTGATCCCTTACTTTCCCTCGGAACACTTTCGCTGTTTGCATCGCAGCCTCTTCCTCCGTTTCGGTTCTCGCTTTTCTGCGGTCATGATACCGGCGCATGCCGATATTTTCGAGGATTACGGGGGCTGGCGTCCTAAGTGACGAAGCAGATCTCTCCAGCAGACATCAGCGGTTGCGGCGACGTTGCTGCCCCGTTCCGAACATCTGGTGCTTTAGCTCGCGCGAATCCGCGCAGCTGGTGGTTTGTGTCGTCTCGGATCTGACGGAGAACTCCTTCCTGGCGCTTCGCCATCCCTTGTTCCTCCTCCGTTCGGTCCAAACGCACTCATTCTAAATTTAGGCCCCAGGGGCCTAAATCTCTGGCGCTTGCCAGCGCTCGGCAGCGAACGCGATCGTGCAAGTGGCTGATCTTGTGCTGAGATGCGCCAGGAAGTGTTGGCATCTCAGGGCTTCGATTCCCCCCGCCTCATCGGGATCATTGTGGGCAATAGAATTCGCAGAGGGTGGGAATTCTCATTGACGTCGAGCAGGAGGCTGGGCGTCAGCAGCTATTCGTCCGGCACGTCGAGCAGTCGCTCGCTGCGCCATATTCGGACGACACGCACGCTCCGTGGGTCACGCCGGTAGACGATGCGAAACGGCGGCCGGATCAGCTCGCGCAGAAATGACTGGTCGAATTCCGGAACGACACGCCCCATGTCCGGGTGGTCGGACAGCGCTTCGATGCTCGCCACCATCTCGCCGACCAGGCGCTCTCCGACGTCGGGCGCGCGCTGTTCCGTATACCAAGCCCGGATCGACTCGAGATCCGCCACCGCGGATTCGGCGAAACGGATCCCGATCTTCGGCATACGTCTATTTCAAGCCGAGTCGCGCTTTGGCGTCGGCAAGAGATAGATCTCGACCGGCCTCGAGGTCCGCGAGGCCGGCGACAACGGCCCGCATGAACGCCCGCTCCTCTTCGCCCGCCTCGTAGTCGGTCACTGCCTGAACCACCGCCACTCCCCGGCCGCGGCTCGTGAGCAGCACTGGGCGGCGAGCGTCCATCGCGTGTTTTACAACTCGTCCGGGGTTTGCCTTCAGGTCGGTCAGCGGAATGACGTCTTCGGAGAACTTGGTGCTCATCGGTCAGATCCTCAGGCATCTAAAGTGGTCCGACAGTAGCACCTGTTAACCGGTCGATCTATCGCCAAAGGCGAGCGATGTGGAAGAAGAGCTGGGCCAAGCCCGGGACGCAGAGTCGGCAAAGCGCATCGCACCGAGAGCTGCCTGCGGATGGCGAGCGTGCTCGGCGAAGATCGCGGCGAGGGAGCCTTTCCCTCGACAGCAGCGCGCTACATCGATGAGGGCCGG
>CADEER010000166.1:0-3775 GCA_902826395.1 uncultured bacterium | reverse complement strand
TCGCGGCGAGGGAGCCTTTCCCTCGACAGCAGCGCGCTACATCGATGAGGGCCGGCGACAATTATGAAAGGGATTCTCGTCTCGGACTCAGCCTGGACAACGGTGCGAAGAGATGGAGAAAGAAGGTCGTTCCCTGGTAGTTCCGTCACGTGTTCGTCTATGACGCCGATACGCCTGTCGATGCAGAGACGTGGCGTTCGCTCGGTGAAGGCCTAGCGGTGGTTGTGGTCGCCGAGTACCACCGGCGCTGCAAGCCGCATCCGAGAGCCGGAAATCAGCGACTGCACAACCTGATCCACGTCGTGGTGGAGAATCAGGTCGCGATGGGAGACGAAACTCCCGCTGCCGCGAAGCTGGAGGAGCTGATCGCCGAGGGCTTGTCGAGACATGACGCGATTCACGCGATCGGCTCCGTGTTCGTCGATACCCTCCACGGGATCGCGACTGGCAGCGAGGTCACGACCTTCGATTCCGACGGACGTTACGGCGAGCGCGTGAAGGCCCTGACGGCGCAGTCGTGGCTCGACGGGTTCGCAGACGATCCGGCGGAGCTCGACGAGGAGGATGAGGACCTCATGTTCGACCTCGAAGAGGAGGATGGGGACCTCGAGGATTTCCTCGGCGAGGAGGAAATCCTCGAGCGGGATTCGACCGACTCCGCGCCTGTTCGGCGTTCGATGCGAAAAGTCGGACGCAACGACCCGTGCCCGTGCGGCAGCGGCAAGAAGCACAAGAAGTGCTGCGGGAAGTGATCGTCGCGTGGCGAAGCAAACGTGCTTCGAATGGCGTGAACGGCGGTTCCCGCCGTGCCCTAGCCTTTCTCCGCTTCCGCGCCATCTGCGGATTTCTCTTGTCAGATCAGAGCTGACCTCGGTGTAACAGAAAACCGGAACCGCAGATGAACGCAGATGCCGATGCCGTGACTCTCGAACAAGCGTCGTCTCGGCCTCACCATCTCTCAACTACCTTTGGCATGAGGTTGGTGAATTAGCGTTGCCGCCCCCCTAGCCTTCCCTATCAGCGTTTATCCGCGTTCATCTGCGGTTGCTCATGTCAGATCGAGGCTAACTCCGACCCGCAGCAAGGGCACCCAGTCGGCGATCGACGATGAAGGGACCGAACGGCACGACGGCGGCAACGATGCCCATGGCCGTGAGGCGCGGCGGAAGCGGGATCCGCTTCATTCCGACGACGAACATCGCGACCAGGGCCACGAACAGGGCGCCGTGAACCGAGCCGACCAGCGTGACGGCCGCGGGGATGCCGGCGAAGTACTTGAGCGGCATTGCGATACCGAACAGGATCAGTGTCGACGTCCCTTCGACGATGCTCAGGATCCGGAGTTTCTTCAGGAAAGCATGGTTGATCGTCATCGACACCTCGTTGGCGAACCGGCAACGCGAACGAAGACGCTGCCTGACCGCGAACCTCGCCGTTCAACCTCGAGGAATCAACCCATTCCCGGAGCTATCGGAAGAGCGTGCGAACCTGCTTCTTCTTGTGACGCGAAACCATACGCGCGAAGCTGCAGGTCGAGATCGTGGAGCTTCGGTTCCGATGAGGAGGTGACCCGATGTTCGTGAGGAAACTCTTCCAGACGTGCCTGTGCGGGCTGATTCTCGGCTGGACGATGACGGCACCGATCCGGGTGGTTGCGGCCGAGGGTGCGGCAGTCAACTTGCGGGGTAGTCCGGCGAAGGCGACGACTGCCCACAACATCAAGGTCGTCGAGGAGTTTCGTGCAAACGAGGGAAAGGTCGGCGGCAGCTCCAATCTGCTCCTACTGCACACCACCGGCGCGAAAACCGGCAAGCCGCGACTGACGCCGCTGGTCTACTTCGCGGACGGCAAGCGGCTCGTCGTAGTCGCCTCGTATGGAGGCGCCGCGAAACATCCGGCGTGGTACCACAACCTGGTTGCCAACCCGAAGGTCGGCGTGGAGGTTGGCAACGACCAGTTCTACGCCACAGCGAAAGTGACCGACGAACCCGAGCGCACGGCGCTGTTCCAGCAGATGGCGGCAAAGATCCCCGCGTTTTCCACATACCAGCAGAAGGCCGCTCCACGTGTGATCCCCGTGGTCGTGCTCAACCGGGTGCCGTAGGCACTCGAAGAAGAAATAGGACGGGGCCGTAGGCTTCACTCGGATGTCGCACAGCATTCCGCGCGCTCGGTGACACTGAAGGAGATCTCCAAGGACCTTGAATCTCACCCTAGCAGCGGGCTCTAGGTACTCGCCCTGTGCGCAGGTTGGTGGCCGAAGGTCGGGCTGGGCGCTTTGTAGCTACGTCGCGTATGTACGCCAGAGGAGGCGCATGGATGAAGGAGCGCGCAAAGATCTTCGTGAGCGGCGGCAGCCAGTCCGTCCGCTTACCCAAGGAGTATCGATTCGAGAATCAAGACGAGGTTCGCATCTCGCGCGACGGTGAGCGTGTCATACTCGAGCCTGCTCAGCGTCGGTGGAGTCGCGCCTTCCTCGAGCTCTCCGGCACCGCGCCGGACTTCCCTTATCCCGACGAGCCGCCGCCCGCGGAACCCGGTCCCGATTTCGATTGAACGTCTATGAGATACTTGCTCGACACGAATGTCTGTGTCGATTACCTCAACGGCCGTTACCCCACCGTCACGAGTGCGATTCAGAAATGCGCGCCTGACGATTTGTGCGTGAGCTCGATCGCAGTCGGCGCGTTGCGTTACGGAGCGGAGAAGAGCCTTCACCGTCAACGGAACCACGCTCGGCTAGACGTCTTCCTCACCGAAGTCCCTTGCGTCGATTTCGACTGTAACGCCGCATCGGTGTACGGGCGCATCAGGGTTGCTCTCGAGAAACGGGGAGCGCTCATTGGGGCTTACGATCTACAGATCGCAGCGCACGCGTTGGCTCTCCGCCTCGTCCTCGTCACCGACAACGTCAGGGAGTTCCGCCGCGTCAGAGCCTTGAAGGTCGAGAACTGGCGGCGATGATCTCCCCCGTGCGCTCACTCAGAATAAAGCTGAGGCTCGAGCCTCGGCGGATCGTCCTCGAGAAGGAGACCGATCAGCGGGCCCAGAGGGCGGCGACGTCGAACTCGATGGCTTCGAAGGGGCGCAGGCGGGCCGGGGTGTCGCCGCTGACTCGCTGGACGATCCGGTAGGTTTCGCCGTCGAGCTCGAGCACTTCGAGGAAGCGGTCCAGCGGCTCGATGATCCACACGTGGGTTACCTGCTCGCGCTGGTAGACTTCGAGCTTCGCGCCGCGGTCCAGGGCTCGCGTCGACGGCGAGGCCACTTCACAGACCCAATCGGGTCGCACGGCGAGATACGGGTCGTCGGGCAGGAGCGGCAGCGTGGAGCGCCGCCAGCCGCCCCAGTCCGGCACGATGACATCGTCCCGCAGGTGAATCTCCGGCTCGACGAGGATGATCCAGCCGCCCGGGCCTCCCCGGCTGCGAGTGAACGGCAGACCCAACTCCGCGCCCACTGCGGTGGCCGCAACGGCGTGTGGCAGTGCCGGCCGCGGACTCTGATACAAGACGCCGTCGACGATCTCCGCGACCGCGTGTGGCGGGCTCGACAGGACATCGTCGTAGGTGGCGCGCTTGCGTGCGGAATCGGTCATGCCCGAGCAGGGTAGCACGATTCGCTCGGCAAACGATGCGCGGGCATTCGCTACCTCCAGCCTTCAGCCTAAGCCTAAGCCCGAGCCTTGTTGTTGATTGAAAAGAAGGCTGAGGCTCGGGTTGAGGCTGGAGGCTGGAAGTGCTTTTTGCGCCGTGGTGTTTCGCGCCGGCCTCTG
>CADEER010000165.1 GCA_902826395.1 uncultured bacterium | reverse complement strand
GCGAACAGCGGCCAGTTCGACGCCGGGTCGACGACCACCGCCTCGAGCTTCTTGCCGAGCAGACCGCCTTTCTTGTTCTGCTCCTCGATCAGCATCAGCATCGTGTCCTTCAGCGTCGTTTCGCTGATGGCCATCGTGCCCGAGAGCGAGTGTAGAACGCCGATCTTGATGGTTTCCTGGGCGCCGGCGCTCGCCGCGAGCGAGGTCACGGTGGCCAGCGCGATGAGAGTGCGTAGAACCTTGATCATCATTGAATCTCCTTCTTGGATGGTTCGCGTCACTGTCGTCCGCGTCAGATCTGCAGTTGGATGGCGAGCTTGATGGCGCTGATGTCGTCGCCGCTCGCGCCCGGGGCGTAGTTCAATCCCTTCGTCGCGATGTCGCCGTACTGGTAGAAGAGCGCGACTCGGGCGTTGTAGCCGTCGATCACGTAGTTGAGCCCGGCCTCGAACTCGTCGCGGTCGCTGCTGTCTTCCGGATACACGCCGGTGTAGCGCACGTACGGCTGGAACTGTCCGATGCCGACCGTCTGCGGCAGGAGGAACAATCCGACGAGCGAGAAGGAGTTGCCCGAGAACATCGGGAACACACCCGTTCCATCGGTGAACGCCGCCTCGTCGTAATCGGAGTCGAAATACTTGTACTCACCGTTGACGGTGATCGTTCCGATGTCGGTGATCGGCTTCTCGAACAGCAGATCGACGGCGAGCCCGAAGAAGTCGCCGGGGTTCATCATCGAGCCGGAGCCGTCCTCCTGGTACTGGATCGCGGCGGCGAGGGTTAGAATGTCGCCGGCCCCGCCGAAGTAACCGCCGCTCGTGTAGTAGCCGGGGTTCTTCTCGACCTCGAGGAAGTTGTAGGCGAGGCGTGCCGCCCAGAGTGGGTTGTCGTCGCCGTTTGGTCCGGACGTCGACGAAGACTGCAGACCGGCGAAGACGCCGGCGACGTATTGGAAGGCGCCCTCCGGTCCGGCCGCGCCCCAGATGTTCATGCCGTGATCGCGCGCGTAGACGCCGGCGCCGCCGTTGCCGAACTTGACGCTGAAGTCGGACGGGAAAAATGGCGTTTTGTACGCGTCGTGCGTGCTCGAATAGAAGGGGCCGTTGAGCTCCTGTCTCTCGGCGGGCACCAGCAGTCGGCCGGCCCAGATGTTGAAGTACTGGTTGATCTCGACCTTGGCGATGGCGTCGAGCAGCGAGAACTCCTCGAGATCACTGTTGCCGCAGAACGTGCAGTCGGTGTTGAGCTCGAACTTCAAATACTTGTGAACCTGGCCGCCGATGTAGATACGAGCGTTGTCGACGTTGAAGTCGTTCGACCAACTGTCGCCGTTCGGCGACGAGTCCTCCTTGGCGGCGAACGACACTCGCCCGCCGGCGCCGATGCTCACCCACTTGGTCTCGTCGATCGAGATCTTTCCCCCGGCGTGTACCTGTGATGCCCCCAGGAGCGACGCCGTCGCCAGCAGCGCCACCCGCAATTGAAACCTCTTGCCCATGGTCTCTCCTCCCTTCCCGCATTGAAGACGAAATGACCCGCCCCGCGGGCGTGCGAATGCCATTCTCGTGCCAGGGTTCGGAGAACGATGATGTGAAGAGGTCGCGTCGGCAGGCCGTGTCGCGTGCGCACGATCGGTGCAATCCAACGCGAACGAATGCCTACGAAGCGTGCAACTGGCTGGTGAGTCTATCGTGCTGCATTCCAGCTAGCTCCTGCATATGAAATAGAGATGGCGCCGATCGGGAATGCTAATCATCGGCGTCGGCGGGCTGATGCCGTTCCCCTCGGGAGGGGCTCTTGTACGGTGGGAAATTGTATGGAACCGTACGGAACTTCCATCCCCTCTCAACTCGACTCAGGAGATTCAGATGCGCGATGTGGTGATCGTCGAAGCGGTGCGCAGCCCTCTCGGCAAGCGCAACGGCGGCCTTTCGGCCATGCATTCCATTGATCTGCTCGGAGCGGTGCAGCGGTCGCTGTTCGAGCGCAGCGGTGTCGACCCGGCACTGGTCGGGCAGGTGGTCGGCGGGTGCGTCAACCAGGTCGGCATGCAGACGATGAACGTCGCGCGCAACGCCTGGCTGACGGCCGGGCTGCCGCTCGAGGTGGCGGCGACGACGGTGGACTCGCAGTGCGGCTCGTCGCAGCAGGCGACCAATCTGGCGTACGCGCTGGTCGCTTCGGGTGTCGTCGATATGGCGGTCGGCTGCGGCGTCGAGATGATGAGCCGGGTGCCGATGGGCTCGACGGCGCCGAAGGAGCCGAACGTCGGCAAGCCGATCAACAAGCAGTATTGGCAGTCGTACGAGTTCACTTCGCAGTTCGAGGGCGGCGAGCGCATCGCCAAGAAGTGGGGCATCACGCGGCGGGATGCGGACGAGTTCGGCAAGCTGTCGCAGGATCGCGCCGCCGCGGCTTGGGCCGACGGCCGCTTCGCGTCGCAGATCGCGCCGATCGACGCGCCGGGCTGGACCGCCGACGGCAAGCCGACCGAGACGACCAACCGCATCGAGCGCGACGAGGGCCTGCGCGCCACGACGCTCGAAGCGCTGGGCAATCTGAAGACGAATCTGCCGGACGGCGTCCACACGGCGGGCACTTCATCGCAGATCACCGACGGCGCCGCGGCGGTGTTGTTGATGACCCGCGAGCGGGCGGCCGAGCTCGGTGTGCGGCCGCGCGCTGCGATCGTCGATACCTGTCTGGTTGGTTCGGATCCGGTGTTGATGCTGACCGGGCCGATCCCCGCCACCCGCAAGTTGCTCTCCGATACCAAGATGCAGCTCGGCGACATCGACCTGTTCGAGATCAATGAGGCGTTCGCCTCGGTGGTGCTCGCCTGGCAGCGCGAGCTCGACCCCGACATGAGCAAGGTGAATCCCAATGGAGGCGCAATCGCTCTCGGTCACCCGCTCGGCGCCACCGGCGCCGTGCTGCTGACCAAGGCGCTGCACGAGCTCGAGCGCACCGACGGCGAGCACGCGCTGATCACGATGTGCTGTGGCGGCGGCCTGGGCACCGGAACGATTTTGCGCCGGGTATGACGGTGCAACTAGCGTACGGCGTACAGCGTACGGCGTCCGGCTCCAGCGCAAACCGTACGCCGTACCCCGTACGCCGTACGCCGAACTTATGTCTGACGTGAGTCACGAGCTCGACGCGCCGCCGTGGCAGCGCGTCGAGTCGACGATCATGCGCACCGCGCGGGCGATTCGCCGCGCCTACGAAGCGCGCTTGGCGCCGCTCGGGCTGAACTTGTCACAGGCCAGCCTGCTCGGCTGCCTCGACGATTCGGGACCGGTGACGCAGACCCAACTCGCCGCCAGCCTCGGCCTCGGCCGCGCCGCGACCGGCGCAATCATCGATGTCCTCGAGCGGCGCGGTCTGGTCGAGCGCCGTCCCAATCCGAGCGATCGGCGCGTCTGGCTGGTCGCCACCACCGCCGCCGGCGCCGATCTGGCGGCGCCGGTGCACGAAATCGATCGCGCTCTGCGCGGCGATCTGCGCGCCGGTATCACGCGCCAGGAGCGGCAGGTGTTGGCGCAGCTTCTGGTGCGCCTGCAGTCGAATCTGTCGGGAATCCTGACCAACGTATCCCTGCCGCCCGGCAAGGGCGATCTCTGAAGCAGAAAGGAATGGCAGCATGTTGAACATCGAAGGTGCCTCGGCACTGGTCACCGGCGGTGCGTCGGGTCTCGGCGCCGCGACGGCGCGATTGCTGGCGCAGCGCGGCATGAAGGTCGTCGTCGTCGACATGAACGAAGAGCTGGGCAAGTCGGTCGCGGCCGAGGTGGGTGGCGTCTTCGCCCGCGCGGATGTCGCCGACGAAGGGCAGGTGCAGGCCGCCGTCGACGCGGCCGCGCACCTGGCGCCGCTGCGCGTGCTGGTCAACTGCGCCGGCCTCGGCAACGCAGCGCGCACCGTGGATCGCAAGGGTGTGCCGTTCGATCTCAAGGCGTTCGAATTCGTCATCCGCGTCAACCTGATCGGCACCTTCAATTGCCTGCGCCTCGCGGCGGCGGCGATGAGCAAAACCGAGCCGTTGGCGGAGGGCGAGCGCGGCGCCATCGTCAACACCGCGTCCGTGGCCGCGTTCGACGGTCAGATCGGACAGGCGGCGTACTCGGCGTCGAAGGGCGGAGTCGTCGGCATGACGCTGCCGGTCGCCCGCGATCTCGCGGCGATCGGCGTGCGCGTCAACACCATCGCCCCGGGCCTCATCGACACGCCGATCTACGGCAAAGGCGAGGCGTCGGAGGCATTCAAAGCCAATCTCGGCCGCAGCGTTCTGTTCCCCAACCGCCTCGGTACATCCGAAGAGTTCGCCTCGCTCGCCCTCGAGCTGATCACCAACAGCTACATGAACGGCGAAACCATCCGCATCGACGGCGGCATCCGCATGCCGCCGAAATGATTTCCAGGGGTCAGGGGTCGGGAGTCAGGGGCCAGGGGAGGTTGGATCTTCGCGCCGCGAAGATCCGTCTCGATTGAGGGAGGAGGTCCGGCGGAGCCGGGCCGAGCCCATCGGAGCGCGAAGCGCGCACGGGGGCAAATCCAGAACGGAGGGAGCTATGATCGAGTGGTCTGAGTCGCAATTGATGATCCGCGATGCCGTGCGGCGCTTCGTGCAGGACGAAGTCGCGCCGCACGTCGAGGCGCTCGAGCACGGCGACATGCCGCCGTACGACATCATGCGCAAGATGTACCGCACCTTCGGCATGGACGAGATGGCGCGGGCGCGTTTCGCGAAGCAGATTGCCGCCGAGAAGTCGGGCGAGGCGGCGCGTCCGCGCAGCGACGACGGCGGCGGTGCGCTCGGCGGGCGCGCCGATCAGGCGGCGGCGGCGCTCATTCCGATCATCGAGCTCTGCCGCTACTGCCCCGGCATGGTCACGGCGATGGGCGTCTCGGTGGGCCTGACCGCCGGCGCCATCATGTCGAAGGGCACGGTCGAGCAGAAGGAGCGTTGGGGTCTCGATCTGCTGACGCTCGACAAGGTCGGCGCCTGGGCGATCACCGAGCCGGATTCGGGCTCGGATGCGTTCGGCGGCATGCGTTCGACGGCTCGACGCGAAGGCGACGACTACGTCCTCAACGGCAGCAAGACGTTCATCACCAATGGGCCCCACGCCGACACCATCGTCTTCATCTGCAAGCTGGACGAGCCGGGCGTCGACGCGCGCGACCGGCGCATTCTGCACTTCGTGCTCGACCGCGGCATGGACGGCCTCGAGCAGACGCCGCCGCTGCGCAAGATGGGGCTGCATTCGTCGCCAACCGGTGAGCTGTTTCTCAGCGACGTGCGCTGTGCCCCGGATCGTCTGCTCGGCGGCGACCAGGCGTTGAAGAGTGAGAGCGGCGGCCGCTCAGAAGCCAAGGCGACCTTCCAGACCGAGCGCTCCGGCGTCGCCGCGATGGCCCTCGGCATCGTCGAGCAGTGCCTCGAGCTGTCGCTCAAGTACGCGCGCGAGCGCGTGCAGTTCGGCAAGCCGATCGGCCAGTACCAGCTCATCCAGGACAAGCTGGCGCGCATGGAAGTGGCGCGCATGAATCTGCAGAACCTCGTCTTCCGCATCATCGAGCTCGTCTCGCAGGGCAAGAGCATGAGCTTTGCCGAGGCTTCCGCGATGAAACTCTACGCGGCGCGCGCCGCCGTCGAGGTGGCGATGGAGGCGGTGCAGATCTACGGCGGCAACGGCTACATGGCCGAGTTTCGCGTCGAGCAACTGGCCCGCGACGCCAAGGTCCTGCAGATCTACGCCGGCACCGACGAGATCCAGATCCGCGCCATCGCCAAGGACCTGCTCGAAGCCTGAGCCTTCCGGGCACGACCCCCGTACCTGCTCTGCAGCCGTTGCGACGGGTAGGGCGGCCACGCGGGGCCGCCCTACGGCGAACCGGGAATAGTTGGGGCGAAGGATTTTTTGCCCGAGCGGCCGCCCTCGCGAAGCTCTCCTGTCGCTTGCTATGAGAGCGCGGATGCCGAAGCTTTGGATACTCGCCGCACTCATTGCGCCGGCAGCAGCTGTAGCGGGAGAAATCGGCACCCCGCTTTTCGCCCACCGACTTGGCACCGTCGCTGATGCGACTTCCCGCGACGCCGCGGTTGTTGGTCCTGAGACTCTCCCTGGGCTCGATTCCGAGCTGAGCGCGCTAGTGCGCTCGCAAGAGCAGACACTATCGGCCTCTGGCGTAAGTCCGCGGCTGCGGCCGGTTCAGGTCGAAGTGCATCTCAGACCAGATGATCCGGTCGGAGCTCGTACCGCCGTCGAACATATCGCGACAGTCACCAAGCAGCGTCAGAACGGGCAGGTCCTCCAGGCATGGGTCGAAGTCGCAGACCTCCGGCGGGTAGCGATGCTCGACGGCGTCGGCTCAGTCAGGCGGGCGCCGATCGCCAGAGCATTCGGCACGACGGCTGTCGGCACTCGGCAAACCGAAGGGAATGCCTACGTGGGTGTCAGGACATGGCACGATGCGGGGCTGCGCGGCGCTGGTGTCGGCGTCGGGATCATTGATATCGGCTTTGACGGGTACCGAAGCTTGCTCGGCAGTGAGCTCCCGGCCGAGGTTGTGGTGCGAAACTTTGCTGACGGCGAAAACGAATCAGCCGTCGATGGTGAAACTGCCCACGGCGCCGCGGTGGCCGAAATTGTTCACGATGTCGCTCCCGACGCGCGCCTCGTATTCGCACGCGTTCAAAGTCCAGCCGACTTTTTGGATGCGACCGAATGGCTCGTCGAGCAACAGGCGGTCGACGTCATCTCGACTTCGATTGGTTGGGCCACCCTCACGCCCGGCGATGGCACCGGGTTCTTTGCCGAAGTGATTCAACACGCCGTCGATCGGGGCGTCTTCTGGGCGACGTCTGCCGGCAATTCCCGGGAGGGCCACTGGAGCGGATCGTTCGACGATTTCGACGACGACGGTCGCCTCGACTTCATCAACGGTGACATCAACTACGCGGGCCCGGGAGACGGGATCGGTTCGGCGTTCTACGTCAACCCGGAGTACACATTCCGGGTGTTCCTGCGCTGGAACGACTGGACCGAAGTGGATCAGGACTACGACTTGTATCTGTACCGATGGGACGGCGAAGAGTGGGACAGACTGCAGGCGGAAGGCGGGCGCGATCCCCAACGCGGCGACGTCGGTCAGTTTCCGATCGAGGTGGCCTCGGTCGAAACCAGCGGTGATCCCGCCGCATATGGCTTCCAGATCAGGCGCGAACGCGGTGATCGCGATGTCCACCTCGAGGTGTTCACGTTCATCGAGTCTTCTCCCACCGAAGGCGCGGCGCTGCCGCTCGACGATCGAGTCACGGTGAGCAGCCTGCCCGACTTCGCGGACGCGCCGGCTGCCGTGACCGTCGCTGCGGTCGAGGCAGTTCAGCCACTCGTACAGGAGGTGTTCAGCTCCGAAGGACCGACCAACGGTCCCGGCGGCTCGGCCGGCGGCGGTATGGCGAAGCCGGACATCGCCGCTTACGACGGCGTTTCGACGGCAGGGTACGGTGAGCGCGGATTTTTTGGCACTTCGGCGGCGACCCCGCACGTCAGCGGCGCCGCAGCTCTGGTGGCCGGCGCCATGCCCTCCTGGTCGCCGCAGCGCATTCGGGCGTTCCTCGAAGAGCGATCGTTGGATCTCGGGCCGCGCGGTCGCGACGATATCTTCGGGTTCGGCCGGCTGTGGCTCGGCCCGCCTCTGATCCCGACACCGACTTCGACTGCAACGCGATTGCCGACCTCGACTCACACGCCGACGACTACGCGAACGCCGACGATCACACGAACGCCGACGATCACACCGACGCCTTCCAATACGCCGACCCCGGGTCCTTGCTACGGAGACTGTGACGGCAACGGCACCGTTGCGATCAACGAGATCATTCTCGGCGTGCGGATCAATCTCGGCTCCGAAGCGATAGAGCGTTGCGGCATCCACGATCTCGACGATGACGGAGCCGTGGGTGTCGCCGAGTTGATTCGCGCGATCCGCGCCGCACTCTTCCGATGTATCGGGCCGCCTCTGTGAGTCGAGCTGCGCACGTCTCTACCGGCCGTTCGCGAGTCTGGTCTCCCATTCGCCGCGTAACCTTTCCGCGGCGTGGAGCGTGAAGGCGTCGAGACCCGCGTGGGTCGCAAAGGAGGGATCGACATGACCGCGGGGCCCCGATCCGTGTCCAACTCTCTGCCGGCGTCTGCCGGATTCGACGCGTGGACGATCGTGCTCGGCATCTTTGCGTTCGGCAATATCGCCAACGCCGTCTGGATGCTCATCGATCCGGTCCACTGGTATTACAACTTGCCGGCGGGGGTTCCGGATTTCGGCCCTCTCAACGAGCATTTCGTTCGCGACATCGGCTGCATCTTTCTGCTTCTCGGCATCTTGTTGGCGTGGGCAGCCTATGATCCCCGCTGGCGTCTGACGGCGTGCGCTGTGAACGCCGCGTTCTATGTCCTGCACGCGCTCGTTCATGTCCTCGACACCGTGCGCGGCTTGGTGGGGCCCGAGCACTGGATGATCGACGCGAGCGGAGTCTACGTCCCGGCGCTGATCATGATTGGGCTGACCGCGGCGGCGGCGCGCAGCGCGGCATGACGGTCGGCGGCACCATCGCGGCGGCGGCGCTGGGCTGCGTCCTGGCGTCGCTGCCGTTTCTACACTTCGCGCATTTCGGCGAGCACGGAGCTGCTCATGCGGACCACGAGCCGCGCCACGGTGGCCAGCTCGGGATGGTCGGCGACTATCACGTCGAGGTCGTGCGCCGGCGCGGTCAGGTGCAGGTATTTGTCAGCGATGCCTGGCGTCGGCCGATCGAGTCGGCGCGCGCCTGGGCGGTGTTCGACGACGGCCCGCCGCAGCCGCTCGGCTGGTCCAACCATCGCCACGTCGGCCGCTACGTCGCCGGTGCACAGAGGATCGGCGTCGAGATCCTCGTAAGCGACGGTACGCACTTGGCCACCAGCTTCGACTTCGACTAGTCGCATGAGGCCGAACGTCGACGCAGCGGTCGTTCATCGGGAGAACCGCCGCTTCCACGACGAAGTCGAGGCCGAAATCTACGACCAGCGGATGGGCATCGATCACGGAGCGGCTGCGACGCGCCGCATGATTGCGGAGCTGGAGGAGGTGTTGGGCGAGTCTCTGCCGCGCGGCGGAACGGCGGTCGACGTCGGCGCCGGAACCGGTCACGTCGCCGTGAAGCTCGCCCGCAGCATCCGCTTCGGCTCGGTCATCGCCGCCGACATCAGCCGCCGGATGCTCGAGCGCGCGGCGCAAAGCGCGGTGGTCAATGGCTGCGGCATCGAGGCCGTTGAAACCGACATGGCGCAACTGCCGTTCGGCGACGCGTCCGTCGACTTGGTCGTCGGCTGTGCCGTGTTGCACCATTTGCCCGATCCCGCCTCGTTCATGCGCGAGGTGTGCCGTGTCCTAAAGCCGGGCGCACCGTGCATTTTCATCGGCGAACCAACTCCCGGCGGCGACCGCATCGTCGGTGTTCTGCAGTCGCCGCTGTTCGCTGCTCGCGGTGTCTACAGACGGATCATCACCGGAAGACCAGCGTCGGAGAGACAAGCGGGGCAGATCGACGTGCACACGTTCTCCTTGTCGGACGTCGACGAGCTGACCAGCGGATTTGAGCGTGTGCGCGTTCTCCCGCAGGGTTTCTTGGAGCCGGTGATCGATTCGGGCTATCTCGCGCTGGTTCGCGAGCTCCTCGCTTGGCTGCCCGGCGCGATGACGATCGCGCGCGCCCTCCGGCGCTGCTGCCGCCGTATCGATGCGGCAGTGCTGAACCGCGTTCTCCCGCCGAGCTGGCTGATGTCGATGAAGTTCTCCGCCCGGCGCCCGCTCGAATGATTTGCTCAGTCCGAGACGGTCGGTCGTTCAGCGTCTTGAAGGGCCTCAGCACGCGGTCGCCAGATAGACTGCGTGACGCAGGCCGCCGCGTCCGAGGCGGTGTCTCGTGGCCGTGAATCCGGTGGCGCGCAGGTTGCGCTCGAAGGGCGGACTCGGCTCCTCCGACCAGACGGCCAAGCGGCCGCCGGGGAGCAGCGCGCGTCGAATCTTCTGCAGAAAGCTGCGGCCGTAGAGTGGATGGTTGCGCAGGTCACCGCCGCCCGGACCCTCGTAGAGGTCGAGCAAGATGGCCGCGTAGGGTGCGGAGCCTTTCGCCGCAGCGATCGACTGCGCGACATCTTCGATGCGGAATTCCACCCGCGGATCGCGGGCGGCGCCGCTCGTCAGTTCGGCTAGAGGTCCCTCGCACCACTGGAGCACGCAGCGGTTGAGCTCGGCGACGACGATCCGCGCATGCGCCGGCAGACAGTCGAGTGCGGCGCGCAGCGTGTAGCCCATGCCGAGGCCGCCGATGAGCACCGACGGCGACGGCTCGGTCAGCCCTTTGCATCCCAGCCGGGCCAAGCCGAGCTCCGAGCGATGCGCGCGGCTGTTCATCAGCACGCGGCCGTCGATGGTGATGAGGAAGTCGTCGTCGGCGCGGCGCCGCAGCTCGAGCACCCCGTCGGGAGTTTGCACGCGATCGAGAACGATCCACGAGCGCATCAGTCTCAGCCTACCTCACCGCGCTGCAAAAAAAGATGGGCGAGATCATCGATCTCGCCCATC
>CADEER010000164.1:9027-10693 GCA_902826395.1 uncultured bacterium | reverse complement strand
GCGGCTCGGCCAGACGTGAATCGCGATACAACCTTGATTGGCTAGATAGGCCAGAGTCTCGGCGTGTTCGATCGTCAGCTGCCGCAGAGTGCCGCCTTCCTTGGCGACCTCGACGGTATCGATCCAGTCGGGGAAGTAGTCGGGCACGTCCTTCTGGTAGAAGCCATCTTTGGTGATGCCGTCCGGGAACCGGTGCATGGCCACCACACGGCCGCGCACGTGCGGCAGCATCACAGCCGCGACGCGCCGGTAGTAATCGATCAGGTCGCGTTTGGTGATGACGTCGTCGGGGAAGAGCACTTTGCCGGGGTTCGACACCTCGAAGACGCGGCGGCCGCGCGGCCTGGCGATCGCCGTCGTCGCGCCGCGTCGCGTGGCGGTTCGCCGATGTGCGTCGCCGCCGGGCGGCGATGGCTCGATTCCCGGAGCACGCCTGTCCCCCGTCTTCGCCGCGGGTTGGGAAGTGGTGCGGCCGCGCTGTTTGCGGACGGCGCGGCGGCGCGCATCGACCGCTTCGTCGGTCATCCGCACCAACAGCCATCGCTCGTCATCGCCGGTAGCGATCCGGGTGAGAGCGTAGCCACCGTGCAGCTTCTCGCCGTCGAGCCAGATGGTGAGATGGCCAGCCGCGAGGCGGTCGGCGATCGCTGCATCGTCCTCGCCGGCGAGATCGCGGTAGGTGCCGCTGTCCCACACGACGACCGATCCAGCGCCGTACTGTCCGTCGGGGATGACGCCCTCGAAATCTATGTAGTCGAGGGGATGGTCCTCGGTCGGTACGGCGAGGCGCTTGTCTTTCGGGTTGGACGACGGCCGCTTCGGCACGGCCCACGACTTCAGCACGCCGTCCACTTCGAGGCGGAAGTCGTAGTGCCGGGTGCTGGCGTGGTGTTCCTGGATCACGAAGCGCGGCTCGCGCGCCTTGCGCCGCGCGGCACTGCGCGGCTCCGGCGTGATGCGGAAGTCGCGCTTACTGCGATAGTGTGCCAGCGATGTCGTTCTCGCCATGACGATGTCACTCGTATCAGTCACTATACGAGCGACCGGCGGCGGCCGGCAAAGCGAGCGCCGATGACGCGGCTACGGCGCCGCGACTCAGTGCTTCGGCGCCGGCATGATCTCGCGCTCGCAAAAGCGGGGTTTACAAAGCAATTCCGGAAGATTTTTCCAAAACTCCGAGATTCCGACTCCGTTGGCAGGCGCCGCATGAAGCAGTCGCATTGGCATGCGTCCGGCAATGGTTGGGGATGCGCCGACTTTGCGGCGCCGCGAGCTCATGCGTTCGCGACCTCATGCAAGCAAGGAGGCGGAAATGAACCGAATTGCTCGATTCCTGACCGCGCTGTCGCTGGCGACAGTGTTGGCCATCCCGGCAATTCTGCTGGCGGGGATGAACGGCGACAGCGTTCACCGACCCGACATTGGAAACCCGGCGGACGTCGTACCCGACGAACCCGGCACGATGCCGGACGACATGGGACAAGATGGCCGCGCTTTGCCAAATGACGGTGGCGACGCCGCCGGCGACGCGCCGCTCGATCGGCACGACCCGCGCTGCGACAACGAGGGTCTTCCGGATCCGCTCGACGAGCCGGCCAACATTCCGGCTCCCGGAATGTGATCTCCCCGAAAGCAGTGCGCTCCGTTCTGATGAACGACCCGGCGC
>CADEER010000164.1:1670-9017 GCA_902826395.1 uncultured bacterium | reverse complement strand
GGGCTGGAAAGGATCGACCCCTCATGGCCAGAGTAGCGATTCCCGTCGGCGAGGATTTTGAAGATTCCGAATTCACCGTGTCGTGTGATCGCCTGCGCGAAGCAGGTCACAGTATAACCGTCTTCGGGACCAAAGCGGGCGAGATTATCGCCGGCAAGCGCAAGCAGGCGACGGCGCGGATCGAAAAGAGCGCCGGCGACATCGACGCATCCGACTTCGACGCCCTGGTGATTCCCGGTGGTCATTCTCCCGACGAGCTGCGGATGGACAAAGACGTCGTGTCATTCGTCAAGAGCTTCGGCGAAAGTGGCAAAACCATTGCAGCTGTCTGTCACGGCCCGCAATTGCTCATCGAGGCGGAGCTGGTCGACGGCCGCACCGTGACGTCGTGGCCGTCGGTGCGCAAGGATCTGGAAAACGCTGGCGCCAAGTGGAAGGACCGCGAGGTGGTCGAGGACGGCAATCTCATTACGTCGCGCAAGCCCGAGGACATGGATGCTTTCTGCGCGGCCATCCTGCGCCGCCTCGACGGTCGGGCGGAGCAGCAGACGGCGAAGCGGGCGCGTGGATGAACCCGCTACTTCCCAACCAGGATCTCGACATCGCCGCTGCGCCCGAGAACCTCGATCGCGGAGCCCCGGCCGCCGCGCCGAATTCGGACATCGATCCGCTCCCCGTCGATCTGCATGCCGCGGATGTCGATGTCGTCCAGCCACTGCGGAACGACGGCACCCGACGATGTCGCGCGGTGCGTCCCGGCGTCGACTTCCAATCCGACGGCAGACTGTATGAGCAGGAAGACTCTGCCTGCGGCCCCGCCCTGCGGTCGGCCCGCCATCGCGTTTGAGAGGGGCTCTCCGGGCCCTACGCGCGAACGCTCGAGCAACCAGCGATCACTCCTGGCGCGGACAGGTCGCGAAAGAGCGCGCCGTTGTTCGGCGCGACTGTAAACCCGACGCACTCGGTAGTCGTCGGCGCGACTGTAAACCCGACGCACTCAGTGGTCGGCGCCGGGCGCGCGGCGCGCATATTCGTGCACAGGCGCGACTTCGGCGCTTCGGATGATGGACCCTGCGAGACCGCCGGTCGACAGCACGTCGACCGGCGGTCTGGCGGCCGCGTCGCGTCGGCGGGCCGACGGGACTCGCGGCGGGCGAGGTTGATTACAACATCTGCTCGCGGCTCTGCGCTGCGCGCGCCGCGCCGATGGCCGTCTTGACGTCCTTCTCCTCCTCGGGGGGCGGGATTACTGCCGGCATGCCGAGTGACTTGATCCACAGCTCCCGGCACCAGCCCTGCGTGTGGTAGAGGTGCTCGTCTTCTTCGTCCTCGACCTCTTCGACCGCCGCCTGGAGAGCCTTCTTCTCGGCGCCCTTGGCGGCGTCGCTGCAGGCGTGCAGAAGCTCCCAATTGGTGTGGTCCTTGGTCTCGGCGAGGACGACGCATTCGCAAGCGACGAGCTGCGCCTGTTCCGGCTCGCCTTCTCGCTGCGCCATCTGCATCGCCTTCACCAGCGAGGAGCCGATGTGGTGGACGATCTTTCGACCGGGGGTCTGTTCATTCGGATCGAGGCCGAGGCCTTCGATCAGCTCGCGCATCACTTCGACGTGATGCTCGGTCTGTTCGAGGTACTTCTGCCATTCCTCTTTCAGCTCGTCGTTGACCGCGCACTCTACGGCCGTCGAGTAGATCTCGACGCCGCCGAGCTCGGTCTCGAGGGCTTGCAGCAATAGTTCCTTGATGTCCTTCTTCATGGGCGTTTCCTCCTCCTGAGTTTGTGCTGCAGGAAGGCAGAGCAAGCATCGGGCCAGCTCCACAACGAAAACTCGCGCGTGGCGTATGGGACGTTCCCGCTTGGCCGGCCTGTAAAATGGCGCGGAAGAACAGAGAGAGGTGTGCATGGCATACCTTCGCTACGGGCCCGCGTCGGGACGGAAATTCCTACAGGCTTAGTCGAGCGGATGCTGAGCGATGCGGAGTCGGTGGTGACGCGGAGGTTGAGGCACGCTGTTTGCTCCTCTGCTTCTGCGACCTTTGATTGCTGCGCCGCGGGCGCAGTCCCCTACAACTTCAGCCAGCAGGAGAACGCAATGCGACACGAAGAACAGCAGAGAGATCAGGATCGGCGTTGGGATCGCGAGTCCCGTTACGGTGAGCGCGGGCGAAACCGCAACGACGATTGGCAGCGGCGCCATGCACAACACGCGGAAACCTCGCCTTGGGATGCGGATGAAGACGACAACGAGTCGCAGCGCTTTGGCGACAGCGGCGAGTACGACGACGAGGGTGGCGAGGGTCGCCGCTATCGGTCGCAGGGCCGTGGCTCGCAGGGCGGGCAGTTTGGTCGCGGTGGCTCGGCACGTGGCCGATTCGGCGCTCGCCGCGAGCAGCGCTTTGGCCAGGGCAGCGGTGGCTACGGCGAAAACAATCCGCAGATCGGCCAACAGGGATACGACTACGGCCAGTCGATGTATCCCGAGAACGACGACTTCATGTACCGCCAGCACGGCCAATACGGTCGAGGTGACCAACGCGGTCAGTACGGGCAGCGCGGCGGCGATTCCTACGGTCAGGGCGGTGGCCAGTATGGCCAGCGCGGCCAATTCGGCCAGGGCGACTACGACCAGCACGGCCAGTACGGTCAGGGTGCGTACGACCAGCGCTACGGCCAGGGACGTCAGGGCGGCTCCGAGTATGGCGGCAACCGTGTTCCCTCGAACTACCGCTGGATGGGTAACAACTGGGAGCGCACTGGCGGCGACCGGCAGATGGGTCAACACGGCGGCAAGGGCCCGAAGGGCTACAAGCGCTCGGACGATCGCATCCGCGAGGACATTTGCGATCGGTTCACCGACGACCACGAGCTCGACGCTTCGAACATCGAGGTGAAGGTCCAGAACTGCGAAGTGACGCTGTCGGGAACGGTCGACGACCGGCAGTTGAAGCGCCTCGCCGAGGACCTGGCCGAGGAGTGCGCGGGGGTTCGCGAAGTTCGCAACGAAATCCGCGTGCAGAACGGCAAGGGTCGGAGCGGCAGCGAATCGAGCGATGACTCCAGCAAGCGCCAGATGAACGAGGAAGCCGGCAAGCGCCAGAGCAAGTAGGCGTAATGTGTCCGGGCGCCGCTGCAACGGCGCCCGGACGCCGAGCCATCACGAATACGGGAGGCGCATATGCGCGATCCCGTAATCGCCTTCCACCTGATGCCGACGTTCAGTCGAGGCGCTTGCGGAAGCGCAGCAGGGCAACTGACAGCGTAACCGCGAAGAAGATCGCCAGCGGTAGAAAGTCGGCGCCGATCTCGGTGAGGCTGGCGCCGCGCAGAACGACGCCGCGGATGAGCCGGACGAAGTGCGTCAGCGGCAGCGCCTCGGCGATGATCTGGGCGGCGCGCGGCATGCCGTCGAAGGGGAACATGAAGCCGGAGAGCAGGATCGACGGCAGCAGGAAGAAGATGGTCATCTGCGCCGCCTGGAACTGGTTGCGTGCGAAGGTCGAGATCAGCAGCCCGAACGAGAGGCTGGCGATGATGAAGGCCAGCGCCGCGAGATAGGCGTCGAGCAGCGAGCCGCGGATCGGCACGCGGAACAGCGCGCTGCCGACGACCAGGACGAGTGTGACCTGCACCAGGCCGATGGCGACGTAGGGGACGATCTTGCCGATCATCAGCTCGATCGTCCGCACCGGCGTCGTGATCAGCAGCTCGAGGTTGCCGCGCTCGCGCTCGCGGACGACCGCGACGGCAGTGAACAGCACCATCGTCATGGTCAGGATGACGCCGATCAGCCCTGGGATGATCTGCACTTCGGAACGTCGCTCGGGATTGTAGTAGGCGCGCACCGCGAAGGTATCGCCGATCTCCGCCTGCCGGCGCGGAGTGCCGGCGACCGGCAGCGCCGCCAGGCCGCGCGCCGACTGCAGCACCAGCGGATCGCTGCCGTCGACGAGAAGCTGGGCGGGGACCCGCACGGCGCCCTGCACGCGGCGCTCGAAGTCGGCGGGGATGAACAGACCGATGTGAATCTCGCCGGCGCGCAGCAGCGCTTCGAGTTGTTCGGCCGACTCGACCCTCCGCACGACGTCCACCACCTGCGACGCTTCGGCGTCGGCGACCAGCAGGCGCGATCGCTGCGTGCCGGCGAGGTCGGCGACGGCGGCGCGCAGATGGCGCACGTCGGTGTTGATCGCGTAGCCGAACAGCATCATCTGCAGCATCGGGATTCCGACGATCATGCCGAAGGTCAGCCGATCGCGCCGCAGTTGGCGGACCTCCTTGTTCGCGATCGCCGAGACGCGGAGCGGGGAAATCTTGAGGACGCGGAGAGGGGAGATCGCGACTGCCCGCAGCGGCGAGATCACGGTGCCCTCCGCTCGCGGGTCGCCGAGACGAAGACGTCCTCGAGGCTGGCGGCGACGCGCTCGACGCGCGCCGCGACGCCGGCCGCCGCGAGGTGCTGGCGCAGACGCAGCGCCGGCTCATCGAGGCCCGGTTCCACGAGCGCGTGCAATCGCGTGCCGAGCTGCGCGACGCTCGCCACGGCGTCGACATCGTCGAGCACCGCGCGGGCGGCGCGCAGATCGTCGCCCTCGATCTCGACGACCGTCTCCGGAATTTCGTCCATCAGCCGCCGCGGCGATCCGGTGGCGACCAGCACGCCGGAGTCGAGGATGGCCAGCGCGTGACAGCGCTCCGCCTCGTCCATGTAGTGCGTCGAGACGAGGATCGTCGTGCCGGCGTCGCAGAGGGCGAACAGACTCTCCCAGAAATCGCGCCGGCTCTGCGGGTCGACGGCGCTGGTCGGCTCGTCGAGAAAGAGCAGCTCGGGCCGGTGCAGGACGGCGGCCGCAAGGGCCAGCCGCTGGCGCTGGCCGCCGCTCATCGTGCCGGCGTACTGGCCGGCGCGATCCGCCAGCTCGTACTGCGCGAGCAGCTCGTCGACGCGTTCGCGCCGGCTGCGCCGCGGGATCGAGTAGACCTCGCCGATGAATTCGAGGTTCTCGCGAACCGTGAGATCCTCGTACAGCGAGAATCGCTGCGTCATGTAGCCGATCCTGGTGCGCAGCGCCTCGGCGTCGCGCGGCACCTCGAGGCCGAGCACGCGCGCCTCGCCCTCCGAGGGTTCGAGAAGGCCGCACAGCATACGGATGGTCGTCGACTTGCCGGAGCCGTTCGGCCCGAGGAAGCCGTAGATCTGGGCGCGCGGCACGACCATGGTCACGTGGTCGACCGCGGTGAGGGCGCCGAACCGGCGCGTCAGGTTCGTGGCTTCGATCGCCGGCGCGTCATTCATGTGAGCGAGAATCGAGTGTCACCGCCCGTACACGTACTCGTACACGGGCAGTTGCCAAGCTCACATGGCAGTTTCGTGTACGAGTACGAGTACGAGTACGTGTACGGGAGCGAGTCGTGGGTTCACTCATCGGTGGCAGATGCGCTCGCGCCGAGGTCGAACGTCGCCTCGGCGGGCAGGCCGGTCGGCAGCTCGCGCGCCGATTCATCGATCAGATCGAGCTCGGCGAGATAGGTCAGGCGGCCGCGATCCTCTTCGGTGAGGGCGAAGAAGGGGGTGAACGCCGCCTCGCCCGCAACCGTGCGCACGCGCGCCGCGAAGCTGCCGTCGACTCCGTCGACCTCGACCCGAGCGGCGCCGCCGGGGCGGACGTGAGCGCGGATCGCCTCCGGCACATAGACCCGCGCGTAGGGCGCGTGGCGCGCCAACAGCACGGCGACCACGGCGCCGGGCGGCGGCTGCTCGCCGAGCTCGAAGGGCAGGGCGTCGACGACTCCGTCGACCGGTGCCCGCACCGTCATCCGCTCCTGGCGCAGACGCGCCGCTTCGAGCGTGCCGGAAGCTTCGGTGACGGCGGCGCGCGCCTGGTCCAGCTCCTCGCTGGTGGCGCCCGTCTCCATGGCAGCGAGCTCGGCGGTGGCGCGGTCGAACTGCGCCTGCGACATGTCGAACGCCGCCTGCGCGGCATCGAGCGCCGACTTGGTGCCGAGCTCCTGCTTGTACAGGGTGCGGGCGCGCTGCAGCTCGCCGCGGTCGCGGGCGAGATTACCGCGCGCGCCGTCCAGCGCGGCGCGCGCCTCCTCGATGAGCTCGCCGCGCGGTCCGCGCTCGAGCTCGGCGAGCAGAGCGACGGCGCGATTGTAGGCGCCTTGCGCGCGCATCATCTCGGCCGCCATGCGGCGCTCGTCGAGCCGCAACACCACGGCGCCGGCTTCGACCGTCGCGCCCTCGCGCACGGCGATCTCGACGATCGGCTCGGAAGCCTCGGCGATCAGCTCGACGTGGTCGCGCTCGACGGTGCCGACGGCGACCAGCTCGCCGCCGCCACCGTCGCAGGCGCCGAGCGCCGCCACCAGAGCGGCGAGCGCGAGTGCGCCGCGCCGTCTCATGGCGCCACCATGGCGGCGGCGCGGGTGTTGGCGGTGGCGACCGCCATGCACTTGTCGGCACCGACATCGAGGATCTCGACGCGCGCGAGAATCTGATCGCCGGCGCGGCGCAGCAGCGTCGCGGCGGTGCGGTACGGCCCGCGCGCTCCCGCTTCGAGATAGCGGATTGAAAGATCGAGGACGGCGTGCGGCGTGCCGGCGGCGGCACCAGCAGCGGCTTCCGCCGCCAGCTCGACCAGCATCGCGACCATGCCGCCCTGCAGCGAGCCGAAGCTGTTGATCGTGTACTCGGTGCGCGGCAGCTCGACGATGCCGCGCGCCGCGTCGCCGACGGTGAGGCCGAGCTTGTCGACGAAAGGTCGATCCAGATGGGAACCGGCTGTGGCGAACTCGATCACCTTGCGCTCCTCGAAGAAGTCGGCGGGTTCGGCGGCGCGCTCGCGGCGGATGCGCGCGAACGCCGCGGTCGCAACGCCGACCGGCGCGCGGTCGGCTCCTTCGTCGTATAGCGACACTTCGACGACCGCGTTGCTGCGGCCGCTGCGCAGCAGGCGTGCTTCACAAGCGATCGGCCCTCGCTGCGGCGTGCCGTACGTCCACAGCGACAGGTCGGTGGTGGCGAGCCAGTCGGGCGCCAGCGATCGCACCGCCAACACCGCTGCGACGACATCGACGCCGGTGGCCAGAATCCCGGCGCGCACGCCGCCGTGTGCGCCGCGCACTTCGGCCGGCGTCGGGATGACGACTCGATCGACCAGTCCGCCACCCCGCTCGAGCACCAGCGCGAGGTCGCGCAGCATGTGGTTGGCGGGCGGGTACATCTCAACCAGGGGTCGGGGGCCAGGGGTCGGGGGTCAGGGGGTTGGTGCACGCTCGGTCGATGGCGGCATGGCGGCGCAAGACAATCGCGTTGCGCCGCCGCCTGCAAGCGATGAGATACGGGGGCG
>CADEER010000164.1:0-1570 GCA_902826395.1 uncultured bacterium | reverse complement strand
GCGCCCCCCGCCCCTCGCCCCTCGCCCCCATCTTTTTGTAGGGTGCGCCATGCGCAAGCGTACCCTGTTGCTCGCTTCCGTCGCCGCGGCCGGTGCGGCGCTCGCCGACGGCGCCTGGTCACCGCGCGCGGCGATGCGGGATCTCGCCATTCCTGATGAGGCGGTCCTGCTCGAGCAACTCGAAGAGGCGATCGAGCTGCGCCGGCGCGAGGAATTCGATCGCTTCCTCGACGCCCGCGATCCTGGTGAGCTGATCGAGCACGCGACATTGACCGAGGTCGACTTCCGACATCGAACCCTCGGAGTCGACACGCTGTTCGTGGTCGGCGACGAGCTGTTCGGCCTGTTGGTGCGACCGGAGAACGGTTGGGGCGGCGGCGGCACCGATCGCGCCGCGGTCGACTACGCGCCAGCGCTCAACCGCGTGCACCGCGGCGCCGCCGGCGGGCCGGATGCTTTCGGCTGTTTCAGTTGTCACTCGAAAGGCGGCCCGGACGGCGCCGGTATGCAGACGCAGAACGCCTTCCTCGCCGGCGACGGCGAGCGCCTCGGCAGCGCCGACCAGCGCAACCCGCCGCATCTGCTCGGGCTCGGCCCGATCGCGGTGCTGGCGCGCGAGATGACGGCCGAGTTGCAGGCGCACGCCGCCGCCGCGGTCGAGGAGGCGCGCACAAGTGGACGCAGTGTGCGCCGCGACCTGAGCGCCAAAGGGGTTTTGTTCGGCGCCATCACCGCGGCTCCCGATGGAACCATCGACCACTCCGGCATCGACGGCGTCGATCGCGACCTGGTAGTACGCCCCTTCGGCTGGAAGGGGCACCAGGCGACGCTGATCGGAATGATCGAGGAGTCGTTGCACATTCACCAGGGCATGCTGTCGATGCGCATCCAACAGGAAGTGCGCGACGGTGTCCTCGACGGCGCTCCGTACGGCCGTGGCGAGCGTTGGTTCGATCTCGACGGCGACGGCGTCACGCTCGAGATCGATCACGGCATGCTCGCCACGATGGAGGGCTACCTGGTGCAGCTCGAAGTGCCGGTAATGCGGGCGCCGCGCTCGCCCGACCTGCTCGATCTCTTCGCGGCGGGACGGAATCACTTCGCCGCCGTCGGCTGCGCCGCGTGTCACGTGCCGACGCTCGAGATCCAGAGCGCGCGCTACGAGGTGCGACCCGTGGCCGATCTGCCGCCGTTCGTCATCGATGTCGCCGCCGACGGCGAGGTGCCGAAAGTCGAGCCCAAGTACGCGTCGCCGAAGACACCCTACCTCGTGCATCTGTTCAGCGACCTGAAGCGCCACGACATGGGCGACGAGCTCGCCAGTCCGGCGCCGCAGGGCGACATCCCGCCGCGCATGTTTCTCACCCGTCCGCTCTGGGGCTTGGCGGAGACCGCGCCGTACATGCACGACGGCCGCGCCCCGACCGTGCACGACGCGATCGCGCGCCACGGCGGCGATGCGGCAGCGGCGCGCGACGCCTACCTGGCGCTCGACGAGCGCGGCCGCGCCGCACTGCGCGTGTTCCTCACCTCGCTATCGCGCGAGCCGAAGCTGTTCATCCCATGATGC
>CADEER010000163.1 GCA_902826395.1 uncultured bacterium | reverse complement strand
TCACCCACGTCTACACCCTGCGCTACGGCTCGGGCCTGATCCCCGAGGACCACGCACACGCGACTGACGAGCCGTCCTAGCAGTCCGTTGAAGAACAGGCACCTACTGCGGGCGGCTTGTTTTCGTCAGCTCTGCGTTGCCGAATCCTCAACAAAAGTCCCGACTTTGCTTCCGGTTCGGCGCCTTGATCTGACGAAAACCGCTCGCCCTCGCTACGGCGCCCGTTCTTCAACGGACTGCTAGACGGCACGCTCCTCAGCTCAGTTGGATTACCAGCGTGTTATCGCCGACGCGCAGGCGTTCGCGCAGCTCGTTCGTCGGCACGATCGCCGCGCCGGGTCGGTATGGGTTCTCCTCGCGCTCGAAGTCGAGCGGCTCGCCGTTCAGCGATAGCGCCACCGGTCCGCAGCCGTGTGCGCCGCTCCGGTACTCGATCGATACCGGCGCGCCGGCGATCGCGACGTCGGCGCGCATGCCGTCGAGGGCGCTCGGAATGACCGGGTCGAGTACCAGCGCCGCCGCGGTTCTGCGCACTCCTAGCAGGCGCTCGTGCAGCAGCCCGAGCATGATCCCGGCGCCGCTCGAGTAGATGCGCCAGCCGCCCTCGAAGGCGACGCCGCCGCGGCGCACTCGCGAATAGTGCTGCTCGGCGTCGTAGCGGTCGACGAACGCCGCGTCGGAGCTCGAGTAGTAGCAGTTCAACTGGCGCGGCCGCGCGCCGCGCACCACCGCGTCGACCGCGATCGGATTGGCCTGGCGCAGTGCGAGGAAGAAAGCCTCGGCGTCGCCGTACACCGCCATCGCCTCGGCGTAGCGCAGGTGGGCATGCACGTACATGAGCCCGATCTCGCGACCGAAGAAGGTGCTGCTCTCGGCGCGCTGGAACGTCTGCTGCAAACCGCCGCGATAGCGCGGCGGCCGATCGAACAGTCGCGCGCCATCGGCGCCGAGGAGATGCTTTCGGATCAGCCGAACGTGGCGCCGTGCCTGCTCCGCGGTCAGCAGCTTGCCGGCTATGGCGTGGATCATCGGCAGCAGGCGATAGCGAATGCCGGTCACACTGTCGCGCGGGTGCAGTAGATAGTCGACGCGGTCAGGCCCTGGAAAATGGGCGAAGCCGGCGAGAACCCCGTCCGCGATGAGCAGGCGTTGAAAATCGTCGCGCACGGATTTCGCCAGCTCGCGCAGCGGCGCGGCGCGATCCGGCTGCAGCGGCGCGAGGCCGTCCGCCAGCATGGTCAACGCATCGTGCTGCAGCGTCACCGTCCAGGCGCTGCACAATTCCTCCCGCATGCGGGGGTCGACCGGCTGCAGCGAATCGTTCCAGTCGCCGTGCCCATAGGCCGCGAGCTGGGTGCCCGGAATGCGCCGCACCGCCATCACCGCGAGCGCGCGCTCGACGTGCGCCCACACCGGCGCCGACTCGGCCAACGTCGGATCGCCGCTGAAGTACGGGACGCGCGCGTCCAGGATCGTTGCGTCGGCGCTTGCCTGCAGATAACGGCCGAGCGCCAGCAGCGGCCAGTAGACGATGTCGCCGTGCGAATCATCGGGGCGGATCTGGCGTTCGCGTTCGAAGAACGTGAACCACTGCGGCCAGTCGCCGTCGGGATTCTGCGCCGCGAATACGCGCAGCAGCAGGTCGCGCACCGGCGCCGTCGCATTGAGCGCCAGCAGCATTTCCAGCGGCCCCTGGCAGACGTCGCGCGTGCCCCAGGCGCCGCCCGAGAACTGTTCGAGGCCGCGCGGCGCCAGGTAGTGGACGAGTGCATCGTGGGCCAGCCACGGCGCGATCTCGCCGAGGCCCCGCACCTCGACCGCCGGCGCGCTCGACAGCGGCGCCGCGCTGGCGTCGATCACCGCGCGCGCACCGCCGATCGGATGGTCGGTCGCCGACGGCACCAATTGGCCGGTGATGCGCACGCCGACCGAGCGCGACGGCGCCGTGACGACAACGGCGAACGGTTGCTCTCGCGACCGACCGTCGGCGTACAACAACTCGTCGCCGCCGACCTTCTCGACCACCGTCGCCGCGATCGGTTCGAGCCGGAAGCTGCCTTCCGGAAAGCGGTTGCCGACATACGAATCCGGCGCCGGGCGAACGACAAGGGCCGCGCCGTCGCGCTCGACGCGCGCCGGGCGAGCCCCGGACCCGTTGTCGCCGTCCAACGCGATGTGATGGCTCCACAGGATGCGGCAAGGCTCGCCGCGGACTTGCACCGACACGGCGATCTCTTGGCTGTGCGTCGACGCGGCGGTCTCCACCTCGATGAGGCCGCCCGCGTGCGCGTAGGCCCAACGGCAGGAGTCCGGGGTCATCGCGAACGCCGACGGCACGCCGAGCAGGAAGTATTCGCCATCGAGCTCGACGAACAGTCGCTGGCCGTGTGAGCGGAACAGACCCAGATAGGTATGTACCGTGGAGAGGAAGCGATAGATGCCGACGTGCCCCTGGGTCAGCAGCGAATTGAACACTCCACCCATCCATACCGTCGTGGTCAGCGACGCTTCGTCCGGCGTGAGATGATCGCCGGTGCGCAGGATGTGGCCGTGCGGACGGAGCACCGCCAACTCCTTGTCGCGCAGCACTATATGCGTGTTCGCCCCGGCAAAGAAGGATTGCAGGCGGCCGTCGCGATACTCGGCGTGACGCCGCTCCTCGCCAAACAGTGCCGTCAGCTCGGTGTCACCGAGGTCACGCGTGGCGAGCTGCGGACGGGTGGAGAACAGAGTCCGCCCGTGCGAGCTGCCTCCGCTCATCTCCGAGGGCGCCCGTCGAGACGGCGCCGCGTTGCGCGGCGCCGTCTCAGGCCGAACGGTGAGTGCCGTAGCCGATCCCTCGCTTGCCACACTCTCGGCGAGCGCGGCGATCGCGCGGTCCGCGCAGGCGGCGTCGGCCTCGGCGGTCGGCTCCGGGTGATCGGCGACGAACCAGCCGAAGAATCCGAGGCGCGCCGATTCGCCGGGCGCCAGCCGCAGCGGCGCATCCTGAATCACCGCCATCGCGTGCTCGTGCTGCAGCCGCTTCCGTCCGAGAGCGCGGCGCTGCAGCGCCGGCAGCTCCGCATCGCAGCGCGCGCTGGTGCCGTGCAGTTGTAGCGCGTCGGTCGCGAAGCCGACGCCCCGGCGCGTGGAGCCGATCGCCAGCCACGGATGCCGCCCGCTCATCGACAGGTTCTGCCGCATCCCCAGCAACACACCCTGCCCTGCGTGGAGTAGAGGCGCGAAGTCGATGTACTGGCTCACGTAGTACTCGTTGAGGCGCAGGAAGTCGTAGAGCGCCAGACCGACGTCCTGCGCGCAGAGCAGATCGACCACGGCGCCGCGGCGCGTGCGGTTCTCGAGCTCGACCTGCCACGACCACGCCGGTGCCGTTGCGGCGAGCGACAGCGACACGGTGCAGCCGATGCCGCTCCACTCGCCGCGCGCGCGAAAGCCCGTCGCGTCCGATTGAACGCGCGTCGCGCCGCGCGGGCCGAGGAGCGGCGTCGACTCGATGTTGCGGCCGAGGCGGCGCAGATACAGATTGGCCGGCCCGCCTTCGACCTCGTTGCCGGGGAAGAGGTTGATCAAAATATCGCCGCACTGCAGACGCCGCAGGGCACCGCACTCGCTGAGCTCGACGCTCAGGCCGGAGGGACTGCTCAACCGCAGACCGGCAACGCTCAACTCGGACTCCTAGTGCACTGCAACGGCTGGCTGATACGTCCAGGTGCCGTCCGCCGCGAGATCGAGCACCCTCTGGTAGCGATCCGCACGCACGTGCTCGTCGCCGATCGTGAGGTAGGAGATCGAACGCGTCGACAGGATGTCGAGCACGCGTTCGAGCTGCTCCTCGCCGAGGGCACTGTGCGGCCGATCGAGGAAGACGAAGTCCGGCGAGGCGATCAGCATGCGAGCGACGCCGAGGAGACTCTGTTCGGCGAGCGCCAGGGTGCTGCGCCATTCGCACTCCGCGTCGAAGCCGCCAGCGCGTCCCGGGATCGAGTCGAGCTCCAGCGCATGCAGAACTTCCTTGATCTCCTCGTCGCGCACAGGCTCGGTCCGACCCGGGGCCCGCAGGAGATCGCGCAGCGTCGCCGGCGGCAGATACGGCCGCTCGGGGAGAAACATGATTCGACCGCCCAGGGGGCGTACCACCCGCCCCATTCCGACGTCCCAGATTCCGGCCGTGACTCGAAACAGCGCGACCTTGGGAGCGGGACTGCCCATGACCTGCACGTTGGTTCCACGCCCGACGTCGATCGACAGGTTCGTCACCAGCGGGCGCCCATCGCGCGCCGAGCGCAGCGTCAGGCCCTCGTACGCGAGTCGGCCGTCCGCAAAGGCGACGCGTATCGCCGACACTTCGGGCGCCACTTCGAGCTCTGCCGCACACTCGGGGCACTGCTCAGTGGCAATGGCGTGCGCGCACTGTTCGGCGGTCGCCACCGACACCGAGGCGGCGCGTTCCAACTCCTCACTCAGCGAACCGAGACGAGTGATGACCGCGCCGAAGGACGAGATCGCCTGGAATTGGGTGATGATCAGCGAAAAGGCGCCGAGCAACTGCGAAAAGGCCATCGCCGACTGCGTGATCACGCCGAACTCGACGGTGCCGCGAAAGTACAGCGGCGCCACGATCAACGCCGGAATGATCTGGATGAGGTAGTTGTAGCCGGTCGTGAACAGGTGCACTCGGAAATTCACGTAGATCATGCGGCGAAAGTTGTCGGTGACGTCGCGCAACCGGTTCAGGAGCTGATCG
This sequence comes from uncultured bacterium, assembly GCA_902826395.1. Taxonomy (GTDB): domain Bacteria; phylum Desulfobacterota; class Binatia; order HRBIN30; family CADEER01; genus CADEER01. The sequence continues at coordinate 6,184 of CADEER010000163.1, read as the reverse complement.
CGTATCCTATCCTCCTGGCGCACCAGTGCCACGGACTCGCTGTTCTCGCGCAGGTGCACCATCGCGGCGCGGAAGTTGGCCTCGCGATCGAGCTGGCGATTGTTGAGATCGATCAACGGCAGCCCCAGACGCACGGTCGCGTACGAACCCGCGAGGGCGTAGGCGACGCCGAATACGAAGAGGCGCGGGCTGATGTCCCACATGACGCCCGAGAACGCGATTGCCGTGATCGTTCCGTTGAGGAACATCAAGATCAGCGACAGCGTGGTGGTGGTGAAGGCGCGCACGTCCTCGGCGATGCGCTGGTCCGGGTTGTCGATCTCGCCGTTCTCGATGACGCGGTCGCCGAGGCGGTAGTATGTCGGGTGCTCCAGATACGCAGCGAGGAGCTGCTTCGTCATCCACTCGCGCCACAGCAGACCGAGCCGCTCTTCGCTGAACCGATACACCCCGGCGACCACGGTCGAAGCGCCAAACACCGCGAGATAGGCAAACGTCATGCGCACGAAGCGCGTCCAGTCGCGCTCCGCGATCGCCGTCATGAAGTCGCGGCCGACGTAGCTGTTGACGACGTTGAGGACGCTGATCAGGAGCAGGAAGCCGATCAGCCCGGCAAACAGGATCTTGGCCTTCAGGCCGAGCTCAGAGCCGGCGAAACTGGCGACCGCTCGTCGGAACCGCTTGCGCACCAAACGGTTGAAGATGGGTCGGCGGTCGGCCGTGGGTGCACCGGTCATCGAATTGCCGCTCGTGTTCGAGTAAAGATGGCCGGCACCTGGGATGTCACGACCGGGATGATGAACTCTGCATCAACGGAGAGCAATCGGCACTTTGTGGATCACTTCAGCACAGAAAGCATTCCGCCCTCTCCCTACGACACTGTCGATTTTCTCGAAATTGCGTCGGGGTCGGTATCGCTTTCGGTATCGGTATCGAAACCTGCGTCGATAGCGATACCGATTCCGATACCGAGCCCGGTTCTGTTGGCGATCGGCGCACGTCCTGCTACGGCTCTGCCCGTTTCATTGGAGAGTCGATGATCGGCAGCCATGACCAGTAACCCGATCGACGACTTTGCCGACGTGACGCGTTGGATGCCCGTCGCCTCCGGCCTGGCGCGATTGACGATCACCGCGCGGCACGAGCATGGGCGAACGGCGATGCAGCTCGAGTTCGACTTCGGTGCCGGCGGCGGCTTCGTCGTCGCGCGGCGAACGCTCGATCTCGACGTGCCGGAGACCTGGGTTCTCGCCTTCGATCTGCGCGGCGCCGGACCGCGCAACAACCTGGAGATCAAGCTCGCCGACGAGTCGGGGCGCAATGTCTGGTGGTTCAAGCGCGAGGCCTTCGCGCTCCCGGAAACTTGGCAGGAGATCCGACTGCGCAGCAGCGATCTCCAGTTCGCCTGGGGTCCCGCCGGCGGCGGCCCGCTTCGCCACGCCGGCGCCATCGAGATCGCCATCGCGGCCGGTCCGGGGGGCGTCGGTTCGCTGGCGATCGCGAACCTGCGCATCGAAGACCACACCTATCGCGAGACACCGCGGCTCAGCGCTTCGAGCGGCAGCGAGCCGGCGACGCTGCCCGAGGTCGGTTGGCGCAGCGCGCCGGCGGGCGGCGATCACTGGCTGGCGATCGACTTCGGCGTCGCGCGCGAGCTCGGCGGGATCGTCATCGATTGGGAGCCGGGCCTGACGCCGGCCGCAATGATCGCAGAGATCTCGGACGACGGCGCCAGTTGGGAAGAGCGATACACCGCCGGCGAGTGCGACGGCCGGCGCAGCTACGTGTATCTGCCGGCGACTACGTCGCGCCACGTGCGTTTGCAGCTCACCGGCACTGCGGCAGGCGTCGGCATCGCACGGCTCGAGGTGAAGCCGTTCGAGTTCTCCCGCTCGATCGACGCGTTCTTTCGCAACATCGCCGCCGACACGCCGCGCGGCGCCTATCCGAAATACTGGTCGAATGAGCAAACCTACTGGTCGCCGATCGGCAGCGACGACGGCGGCGGCAGCGCTCTCATCAATGAAGAAGGCATGATCGAGACGGCGGCGGGCGGCTGTTCGATCGAGCCGTTCCTGCTCACCGGAGATCGCCTGATCACCTGGGCGGACGCGACGATCGAGCAGAGCCTGGCCGACGCCTACCTGCCGATTCCGTCGGTGCTGTGGCGCGGCTGCGAGCTCGATCTCGAGATCACAGCCGCAGCCAACTCCGCCGCGGACGGCGGCGCAGTGCTGATCCGCTACCGGCTGCGCAACCGCGGCGCCGTCGAGCGATCGGTGCGGCTGTTCGCGGCGCTGCGGCCGTTTCAGGTCACGCCGCCCTGGCAATCGTTTCGCAACCTCGGCGGCGTCAGCCGCATCGACGATGTGCGGCGCGAAGGCGACGATCTACTGGTGAACGGAGTGCGCGTCGCCGCCGCGATTACACCGCCGGACGGATTCGGCGCCGCCGCTTTCGCGCAGGGATCGATTGTCGACTTCCTGCGCACCGGCGAGTTGCCGGCGCATGATGCCGCGCACGACGAGCTCGGCTGGGCGTCCGCCGCTCTGGCGTTCGACGCAACTCTATCGCCCGGTGGTGTACACGACGTGTTTCTCGCAATTTCCCGCCCCGAGCAGTCGCTGCCGACGGATGCGTCGGAGGCGTTTGCCCGCAGCACCGACATGTGGCGCGACAAGCTGGGCGCAATCGGCATCGAAGCACCGCTTGCTGCCCAGCCGTACTTCGACACCTTGCGCACCGCGGCTGCGCACATCCTGGTCTGCCGCGACGGTGCGGCGCTGCAGCCGGGGCCGCGCCGCTACACGCGCTCGTGGATCCGCGACGGCGCCGTCATGTCCGCCGCGCTGCTGCGCGTCGGATGTACCGCCGAGGCAACGGCCTTCATCCGCTGGTACGCGCAGTTCCAGGCCGACGACGGCAACGTACCGTGCTGCGTCGACCGCACCGGCGTCGACTGGCTGGTCGAGCACGACAGCCACGGCCAGCTCGTCTTCACCGTCATGGAGTGCTTCCGCTTCAGTCGCGACCGCGAGCTGTTGCATGAGCTGTGGCCGCACGTGCGCAAAGCCGTCGACTACATCGAAGCGCTGCGCGCGAGTCGAATGGGTTCGGAGTTCGAGCACGGCGAACGCCGCGCCTGCCACGGCCTCTTGCCCGAGTCGGCGAGTCACGAGGGTTATCTCGCGCACCCGGTCCACGCTTACTGGGACGACCTGTGGGCGGTGCGCGGCCTGCGCGATGCCGCCGCGATCGCCGCCGAGCTCGGCGACGGCGTGGAGGCGCGCCGCGCCGTAGAGCTCGGCGATCGACTGCGCGAATCGCTGCGCGCTTCGATCGCGTCGGTCATGGCGGACCGCGACGTCGCCTACGTACCGAGCTCGGTCGAGTGGGCCGACTTCGACCCGACGGCGATGGCCGTCGCCGCATCGCTGCTCGACGAGGTCGAGGCGCTGCCGGAGGCGGCGCTGCACCACACGTTCGACACCTACCTCGAGGGGTTCCGCAAGCGCTGCCGCGGCGAGATCGACTGGGCGAACTACACGGCGTACGAGATCCGCATCGCCGCCGCCCTGATTCGACTCGGCCGCCGCGACGACGCCGTCGAGCTGATGGCGTTCCTGCTCGACGACCGGCGGCCGCGCGTCTGGAACCAGTGGCCGGAGATCACCTGGCGCGACATGCGTTCGCCGGGCCACATCGGCGACCTGCCGCACGCCTGGATCGCCGGCGAGTACCTGCTCGCGGCGCGCAGCATGCTGGTCTACGAGCGCGAGTCGGCGCGCACCCTGGTGATCGGCGCCGGCGTACCGGCGGCATGGCTCGAGGGCGACGGCATCCGCGCCACCGGCCTGCCGACCTACTTCGGCGATATCGACGTCCACATGCGGCGCAGCGGTGCGCACTCGGTGCACATCTCGCTCGCCGGCCGGCTGCGCAATCGCGGCGTGACGGTCGCCCTGCAACCTCCCCTACCCGGCCCGCTGGTGAGCGCCGTCGTCGACGGTCGCGCGGTCGACATCGTCGAACCCGATTGCCTGCGTATCATCGGCTGCCCGCGCGAGGTCGAGCTGACTGTGCGCGCGGGCTAGTGGGGAGAGCGTCACGCCTCAATGATGTCAGATGGCAACTCCGTTGCTTTCCCGCTCCGGCGGGCCGTGATGCCGCGGCGGTCCGCAGAGTGAGAGATGGACCGTAAAGGGATTCACCAGCACCCTACCGTTGCCGGCCGTGCAACCCCTCGAGTTGATCACGAAGCCAGCCGGCAAGAACTGGGACGCATCAATCCAGCGGGAATCCGCATCCTCAGATGCAGGATATCGCCGGGGGGGCTGGTGCAGATCTACCTTGCATTGATCGCGGCGGCGCTGCTGTTCGTGCATGCGCCTCAAGCAGCAAGCGCCGGTTGCGCCTGCGATTGTGACGACGACGGTGTGGTGCACATCACCGAGCTCATTCGGGTCATGAATATCGCCCTGGGCAGTCAGGAAGTCTCTGGTTGCGTGAATCTGCCCACACCCTGCAGCGCCTGTGTGGGTCCCGTCGCCATCGGTGGGCTGCTGCTGTGCGTTGGCAATGCCCTGAAAGGATGTCCCGCCGTTTCCCCGACCGCTACACCCATCCCTGAGACGAAGACGCCAACCGGCACGCCTCCTCACAGCCCGACTGAAGTAGCAACCCCGACGGCATCCCGAACTCCCGGATGTGCTGTGCCTGAATGCACACCTCAATCCTGCGCGTATCCTCTAGTCCCGCACGACGCGAGCAACTGCGGTTGTGCTGGCTGTGCCACCCCAACGCACACTCACACCCGCACGCCCACGGCAACGACGACACGAACGCGCACACAAACCGCCTGTCCAACCGGAACGAGGCCGGGATGTCCTCCCGGAAAGGAAACGGTTTGCACGGGGGGAAACACGATCTGCACGCGCACTTGTACTTGTCGAACTTGCCCACCTTGCCCGCCTGGTCAGGTGTACGACCCTGCGAGCGGCTGGTCTCGGTTCTGCGGCTCGTGCGTCACTCACACCCCAACGCAAACACCGACTCCAACCGCAACCGCCGCAGCCGTCGCTGCGCGCGCAAGGTCGAGCTGACGACGCGCGCCAGGTAAGCGGCGCTCACATCGCGAGGAATGCCACCGCTCCGACCGCCAGGCCGGCGTAGCGGGCGTTCTTCAGGCCTCCGGCTTTCAGGCGTTGCTCGAGCTCGCGCTGGGGCTCGCCGCCGTTGGCGGTGCGCAGGGCGACCGGCACTTCGAAGAACGCCGCTTGCGCGGCGCGCGTGACCAGGACGGCGAGCAGCATGGCGCGGCTCGGGTTGTCGATCGGGACCAGCAGCGGCGTCGCCAGCACGAGGAGCCACGGTGCGGCGATTCCCGCCCAGCTCATCCACAGGAACTGGCGGCGGTCGTTGCGATCGAACGGGAAGTTGAAGACGAAGAAGTAGTTGATCGGCTTGTCGAAGACCTGCGTCGCCGCGCCCGACAGCCGCGCGCCCGTGTAGTGAGCCCACTCGTGGACGATGCCGGCGACGACCGTCCCCGCGATCACCGCGTTGATCACCGCCACGCCGCGCGCCAGCCACCAGTCGCTCACGATGGCCCACGCATCGGCGGCTCCCCAGAGAGTGATCGCCGCCATCGCCGCGACAAAGTGGATCGTCGACACGTTGCTCAGGTTACGGCGCTGCTTCTTCGCCTCGGCGGCATCGGTGGGTGCGGTTTCGTCGGGTGACATGGCTCGTCTCCTGGGGCTGGTCCCACTTCGAGTACGACTCTTGAAGGAAAGGGACAAGCACCTTCACAGAATCGGGGTCGGTATCGGCATCGCTATCGGGCCAGATTTCGATACCGATACCGAAAGCGATACCGATCCCGAGTCAATCTAAACAGAGTCGACGCGCTCAGCCGGGGAAGGCGATCCGCAGTCTTTCGTCGATCCTCCTCATCCTTGCTTGTCGGAGCGTACATCTTCGGAGATTCTAGCGGCCGGAGTCGGTTCCATCGGCGGTGGAAGAATTGCGAGGAAGCGGATGATACGGAACACACCCTGGTTCTCTTCGGCAGGGCCAAAAACCCCGGGTAGAGATCGAGAATGCATCGGTAGGCATTTCACTCCCCTCACCCTGACCCTCTCCCGTCGGGACTGTCGATTTTCTCCCGTACACGTACTCGTAC
>CADEER010000162.1 GCA_902826395.1 uncultured bacterium | reverse complement strand
CGACTCGATGGGGAGTGCCTCGCTGCGACAGCGACCACTTCGATGAGTTCGTGCTCATCCTACCGGGCGGGGTGAGCGCGGAGATGGTGCATGTCGGCTCGAACGAGTACCGCCCGAGAATTGAGCAAGGCTACGTATCGGCGACCTTCTCGCCGACCGCGAACAAGTGGACCGCCCGCGACGCAACCGGAATCACTTATACGTTTGGCGACGATGAGGATGCGCGGCTGGGGACGGCTACCGGTGCGCCGGCAGATATGCAGCACGGCGACGGGAGCTGCGACTTCACAACTGCCTGGGCGCTGACCAAGATCAGAGACCCCAACGGAAACACGATCGACATCACCTGGGATCCCATTGATCCCCAAAGCAATCTGCTTCTGCCGCTGCTCATTGAATACGGCGGGCACGAGTCGGGAACTCCGGCGCATTCCACTCAGTCATGTTTTTCTGGGGCCTGAACGGTGTGACCTCCCCGACCTACCGCCAGGGTGTTCCGCAGCGAATTCAGGAGTTCTTGATCAAGATCGAGGTCGCGACATCCAAGCCGCCTGTCAGTGGCGTCATTCGCACGTACCAGTTCTACGGCGCCGGTGCGGGCGCGCTGTATCAGCTCCAGGCGGTGACGGTCGAGGATCTCCCGGAACAGCTCTTTGTGTACTCCGATTGGGCTGGGCCCGCGCACGCCGCCACGTCGGTTCCGGTGACCGTTCCGAGCAGCTTCAACACGCTGCGCCAGTGGTCGCCTACCTATGACGTTGGGCGGACCATCCTCGACATGAACGGTGACGGACTGTTGGACCTGGTTCGCGGCAACCTGAGCGGCACCCCACCCTCCTGGCAGGTTCACTTTGGCCGGGTGGACATTCACGAAGAAACCGGAGCCGTCACCTTCGGTTTCGATTTGAACGTCACTCCTTGGAGTACGCCCGACCCCGACATACGCGAGGTTAAAGAGGATCTGTGTCCTGGTGCGGACTACTGTACAGTTCGGGATACGTTCGACATCACCGGCGATGGAGTCGTCGACTATGTCGAGGCCCTCGATTTCTTGTCGGATTGGCGTGTGTACCCCGGTCGGAAGTCGGGAAGCTCCTGGGGATTTGAAACCCAGCCGATTGATTGGGAGGCACCCGAGCAGCGGATTCGTGAAACCGCCGGCCATGAGTTCGGGGGGGAAGCGACTTACAAGGACGTCATCGACATGACGGGCGATGGACTGCCCGATTATGTTTTACCCAACGAGGAGCCCGGCGTATGGCTCGTGTACCGCAATAACGGAACCGATTTCGAAGAGCCGCCGCTCGAGTTCCCGGTGCCCGACTCGTTCAACGCGGTGAAAGGGATCTCGTGGACGCTCATCGACTTCAATGGCGACGGACTGCCGGACATCGTGCGAGACGGCGGGCTTCGTTACGATCCGCAACCGGGTGCCGACTATTACGCTCAGGCTCTGCAAGTTTACTTCAACACCGGCCAAGGCTTTGTCGAGACTCCGCACGAGATGCTCACACCGCACGGCTCGGGCTGCTACCCGTCCAGCGGCACCGTTTTTGGAACTTGGCAGAGCGCCGTCGTCACGGATCTCCTCGACATCAATGGTGACGGACTGCCGGACTGCGTTTCCGACGAGATCGATGGCTGGCGGGTGCTGCTCAATACGGGCGGCGATCTCGAGGACATCGTCTACGTTCAGGACCAGGGACAGCCTTACATCTGGACAGCCCAAGCTCCCCGAACCTGGGGCGACATGGAGGGCGCCATTCGCGTAACGGAACAAGCTGTCGGCGGCGACGGCAAGCCCAGCGGCAACGGGCACCAGCTCATCGACATGATCGACCTCAACGGCGACGGCTTCCTCGACCGCGTCGATAGGGGATCCTGCACCGGGCAATCCTGCACTTGGAGCGTCGAGCTCAGCTCGCGACTCTCGAAACCCTACTTGCTCGAGATGATGGAGAACGGCCTCGGCGGCACCAACACGATCAAGTACGAGCCGTCGAGCCACTTCACTCACGTCGACGCCAATGGAGCGCCGACCCTCCCGTTCATCAACTGGGTGGTGACAGCGACCCGGCTGAACGACGGCCAGTGCATCCCCGCCGCAGGCGTCGACGTGTTCGATCCGGCGGAAAACCCGTGCATCCACCGCGCGCAGCCCAACCAGTCCGGCAGCGAGTTGCTCACCTACATCGAGTACAGCGAAGGGCTCTTCGCGGTGGAGACCGATCCCCAGGGCAATCTGATTCGCGAGTTTCGCGGTTTCGGCAAGGTGGAGCAGAAGGACATCTTCGGGAACATCACGAAGAACTTCTTCGCCCAGGAGCGGAACACCAAGGGACTCGTCGAATCCGTCTCGACGTATGCTTTCCATGAGTCTCTCGAGACGCTCACGCTCATTCGGTTTGAGTCGAACGGCTGGGGGGAGGCTCCGATCGGGTCCGGCAGCAGCCAGCGCACGAAGCTTTGGCTTTCATCCAACACGCGCGAGAACTACGACGGCCTCGGCTTTCAGAATCGCCTCTCCGCGACGACGGTCAATCACCAGGTCGACAGCTTCGGCAATGTCACCCTCACCGAGAGCTACGGCACCGGGATCGGATCGCACGTCGTAGCGGCCACGCAATTTGCTACGGCGACCGGAGACAAGCCGCGCGACAAGCCGATCTCGGTTCAAGTGTGGGATGACGACGGCGACCGGCTGTACACCGCCGGTGTCGATCGGCTGCTCGAAGAGAAGCGGTTCTTCTACGACTTCCAGGGTCACGGCCAACTGATCAAGGGCAACCTGACCAAGGTCGAGACCTGGCTCGACACCGAATCTCGATGGCTGGCGACTACGTCGGTGCACGACGCATACGGCAACATCACGAAGGTGACGGACGCCGAAGGCCGCGACACACACACCAGCTACAACGCCGATGGCCAGGCGGCCTACCTCTATCCCACATCGACGACCAACGAGCTCGGACACGTCACCACTCGGACGTTTGACTACCGGCACGGCAAGCCGCTGTCGGTCACCGGCCCGAATGGCTCGAGCACGACCGTACACTACGGATACGACAGGCACGGGCGCATCGTCATCGAGATCCATCCCGGCGACACGTTCCAGAGCTCGACCGTCCTCTACACCTACGACTTCACCCACGCCGAGCCGAACGGTACCAATCCCTGGCCGCTGTCGACAACGGGCATCTCGCAGAAGCAGGACGCGACGACGCGGCGCACGGCGACGACGTATATCGACGCACTCGGGCGGCCGAGACACAGCGTGAGCCAGCGAGTCGTCGCCGGTAGCAGCACCGCCGTGCGGTCGAACGAGGTGGTCTACGACGCAGGCGGAAACATCGCCCGGCGCTACCTGCCGTATCCGAACGCCGGCACAGCGGGCGGCTTCACGGCGTACGACCATCATCTCAATCTCAACCCGTCCATCGTCGATCCACTCGGGCGAGTCGGTGCGACCACCCAGCCCGACGGCACGACGACGACCATGGCGCTGTATCAGGGCCACCGAACGCTTCTGATCGACGCCGCGGAGGAGTCTTCGATCGTTTTGCGCGACGGAATGGAGCGGGAAGTGCGCCGGGAGATCTACCAGAAGCCGGGCGGAACGGGCACGCCCGTGCTCTACTCGACATCGGAGTCCGAGTACGACGGGCTCGGTCGCGTGCTGGCGGTGTACCAGAATCGCGAGCAAGCTGATCTTCCGTTGAAGACGATGGAGTACGACTCGCTCGGTCGGAAGGTCGAAATGCACGACCGCGACTCGGGCACCTGGACCTACGGCTACGACGACGTGGGCAACCTGCTGTGGCAGGAGGATCCGAAGCCGAATCAGTACATGCAGTTCTGCTACGACGACCTGGATCGCATCACCCACAAGTGCTCGATCGGCGCCGACAGGAACGCGTACAGCACTCATCTCGCCTGCACCGCCAGCCGCCAGGTGCCCTGTTGGACCGATGGGCTGGACGCGCACTACGAATACGACGACCCCGCGGTCGCCAAAGCGATCGGTTTCCCGACGCGGATCGTCGACGAGGCGGGGGAGAGTCGGATCACCGGATACGACAACCGAGGACGGCGGCTTGGCGTCATTCGTCAGATCGCGGTTCCCGCTGTGCCCAGCGAGCCGATCGGCGAGGCCGAATTCTACTACTCCTACAATGCCGCCAACGATGTCGTCGCAACGGTGTACCCGGATGGCGAGATCGTTCAGACCGGCTACGACTCGAGCGGGCAACCGGTGTCGCTCTCAAATACCGTCGGTTACTTCTACGTCGACTCGGTGCACTACGACATCTTCGGGCGGGCGACGAGCATCGCCAAGGGGAACAACACGGAGGACATCGCGATCTATTCCGGCGCCAACAAGAACCACCGGCTCGGCACCATCGAGCTGTCGGGTCCGGCGTTCTCGCACCTTCAGCAGTACCAGCACAATGTCCGCGGACAGGTGTCGCTGATCACCGATTCGTCGAACCCGGCGACCTCGCAAAAACACAACGGCGGCGCCTACTCGTACGACGGCCTCGGGCGGCTGACCAAGTTCGACTCGACGATCGAGACAGTTCCACCGGTGCTGGACCGCACGTACGCGTACAACGAGTGGGGCAACATCACGCAGCGCAACAGCGTGACTCTCACGTACCCCAACCCGACCGCCGTCGGCTCGGCGCCCCACCGCGTGTCGCAGGTCAACAATGATGGCGTGCTGCACACTCCCCAGCACGACACCAACGGCAACCGCCGCAGCCTCTACGAGGCGCCGGGGACCGGCAGCCCCTCGGGCAACAATGGTACCGCCACCTTCGACGCCGAGGACCGGGTGGCGAAGGTCGATCTGGCCGACGCAACCGACGTCTTCTTCCACTACGACGCCGGCGGGCAGTTGAGAACCAAGGTCGTCGACAGCGGCACTTCTACCAAGGTCACCAAGTACTACGCCCCCGAGATCGAGGTGCGCCCGGACGGCAAGACCATCAAGTCCTACTTCCTCGGCGGCCGGCGGGTGGTGAGCTGGCTGAAAGCCAACTCCGGGTGGCAGACCCCTGCGATGGCGGCGATGAGTTGGTCGTCGGGCGTGGAAGTCGCCTCGCTGTGGAGCGACCGCCCGGTGCTGCAACTAAAACTCTCGGCGGGCGCCGAGACGGTCGTCATTACCTCGATGACGCTGCTCTTCGTCGCGCTCTTCCTGTTGCCGCCTGCGCGCCGGCGCAGAGCCGTCGTCGGTCTGCGCCCCGGGCGCGGCACGGTGCTGATAGTGACGCTGATCGTAGTGACGGGAACACTGCCGTGGCCGATGCTGATCCAGCCGGCAGCAGCGCAGTGCGGCGGCTGCGAGTGCCCGCCGCCGCCACCGCCGGCAAACGAGCTCAGCTACTTTCACTACGACCACCTCGGCAGCCCGCTCGTCATCACCGACGGCAACGGCGCCGTCGTCGAGGAGATCCGCTATCACCCCTACGGCGCGATCCGCGCCCGCTTCAACGGCGCCGGCAACCCGATCGGCAACCCGAGCGCCGACGACGTGCGCTACGAGTTCACCGGCTACGAGGCCGAGCGCAACACCGGCCTCTCCTACGCCAACGCCCGCTTCTACGACCCCGAGCTCGGCAGCTTCCTCAGCCACGACCCGGCCGCGCAGCAGTGGAGTCCGTACGCATACGTGGCCTGGGATCCTGCCAATCTGACCGACCCCACCGGAGCTGTGTTCGGCATCGACGATGCCATCATGATCGCGATCCTCGCCAGCGTCGTCGCCACGACCATCAACGGACTGGTCAATGGAGCAACCTTCAGCGAGGCTCTGGCCGCAGGAGTTACCGGCTGGGGCCTCGCCGCGGTGGGGGCGTTCGCCGGCGTCGCGATCGGCGCCGCGGTCCTGCAACCTACGCTTTATGCAGCTTTCTCCGCCCTACCGGGCGTGAGCGCCGAGGCCGCCGGCACGTGGGCCGTCGCCACCCAGTTCGTCGGTGGCTTGGGTCAGGCATCGTACAGCGCATCCCAGGGGGATCTGAGCGGCCTGATTGGCCTGGGAGTCGGACTTGCATTGGGCGCGTTGTGGGCTGATGGAGCTCAAGCCTCTGTCGCCGTCGAAGCTAGCGATTCTAGGGACCTGGGAGTGCGGCCGTCTGGTGGGGCCGGGTCGTCTTCGAGAAGTACGACCTCCACTTCGAAATTCCAGGACGGCGATCCCCTGCCGCCGACGGTAATCAGTGAACTCAAGGGTGATTTCCCGCCGGGCTTCGACTTTAACACGATCGAGCTAAAGAACGGGGTTCCTTGGTACGTGCAGGGCGACCCCGACGCGTACACATTCGGTGATACGATTTACCTCAAGCAAGGCGTCTACGATCCCACAACGGCGGATGGCATTAGCTTGTTGGGCCACGAGGTGAAGCACGTGCAGCAATTCAGGACCCACGGCCGAGCTGGCTTCTCCGCAAGATACTTAGGGGAGTACTCCGGAGGTCGACTACGGGGCCTCTCACATGATGCCGCGTACCGGAACATCAGCTTCGAGAAAGCTGCCTACAAGTACCAAGCATCGTTAGAGATGCGGCTTCGCGGGAAAGGGTACCCGTGATGGATGCTGGGGGTTGGAGGAAGGTAGGGGTGGTTCTCACTCTATCAGCGATGTTGTTCGGCACAGGGAGTCGGTGCGCGGACGCACCGCCCGGTTTTGCCGAGATCCACGGAGCGGGACGAGCGGAGCGGCCGCGACTGTTGCGTGAGCACCCTGCTGGCCAACAGATTGATCTGTATCTCGCTGCGATGAACAAGATTCATCCCCCGCAGCTGGGTCTAGCCGACGTTGTTGCGGAGCTCGGCAAGCCTGGGGCGGTCATCATTGGACACAAACTCGCGGGCTCCGAGAGTGGTTCTGAAAGAGTAGACCTGTCGTTAGTGCTCGTGCGCATGCAAGAGCTGAACACATACGACGTGGAGGGCGACGATTCCCTGCGGAAAGTCCATGAGCAAGCCATCAGCCACACTGCTGACGATGACTGGCGAGCGGAGCTTCAAGAGCACCGCCGCAGAATCGGCTGGGAGAGGGGAAGACTAGTCCACGACTAGTTTTGAGGGGTCCCGGCCGGGGGATACAGCAATCTCGAGGAATTGCGAGTGATTCGCTTCTGGGAAGTAGGAGCAGCCACCCGTCTCGGCGAAGGTGTTCGGTACGATCATCAAGGAACAGTGTTCCGAGCTAGTGGCCCCACATCACTCTACTAAAGCGGAGGAACGTAGATGCGGTGGCTGGCGCTGTTGTTCGTGTTCGCAGTTGGCGCTCTCGCAACTGGAGCTTTGGGAGAAGAAATGACCGATGCTGAATCTTCCCTGCACGCCCTAAAAGCCGACTTGCTCAGTCACAAAGTGACAAGCTTCCGGCTGCTTGTAGCCCCCTACGAGTTGCTGACACGGGTGCCGCTCACTCCCGAACTCCTGAAGGGCAGTGCCACAGTCAATCGCGTAATAGATGTGGACACGTCTATACGCACCAGCCTCGTTACCGCGATCGACAAGACAGAAACGAGCCCACTCGATTCGCCTCCGGACCTGCGATGGGGAGCAATCTTCTACGACAGCGGCGGAGTCGATCTCCACTCCATCTACGTGAACGGTAAGGTCCTATTTGCGACCGGTAGACAAGGAATAATTGACCGAGATCTGGTGAGGCTAAATGGCGCGCTGGTCGAGTGGTTCGAGTCGACATTTGGTAGTTTAACGAAAACCCCCGCCCAATAGCGACGTCTTGGATGTTGAGCTTGATCTTTTGAGGAGAGGCGCCTGAGTACCTCGTCTGTTTAACGACAGGGCGATCGTTGGCCGACTCAACCGGAGCGTTATTGGCATCGACGACGCCTTCATGATCGCCTCCCTCACCAGTGTCGTCGCCACGACGATCAACGGACTGGTGAGCGGCGCCACTTCAGCCAGGCGCAAGCAGCAGCGCCGCCAACGAAACGGTAACCTACGGATCCGATCAACCGAACAACCCTTCTGAGTATCCACAACGAGCGAAGCGAATGGCGCGGTGACATTCTGCGGACGTACTAGCCGACCCAAGCATGGCCTACCTGATCGGAATCGTCGTCGCCCTGGTGGTCATCCTGCTTTGCCTGAAGAGCTCACATCCGCGGGCGGGGTCTCGGACGGTGATCGCAACCGCGTGCGTCGGGGTGCTCGCCGGGCTGGGTGCGAAGTTGTATTCGGTGATCGAGCGGGGCGGGGTGTTGCACGGTCTCGGCTGGGAGATGTCGGCCGGGTATCGGTATCCCGGCGCCATGATGGCGGTGTTGCTCGGCTTGCCGGTGCTGTGGCGCTTGCTGCGGCCGGAAGTTTCGATGGCGCGCTTTCTCGACGCGGGGGTTCTCGGGGTCTGCGCCGGTATGGTGGTCGTGCGGATCGGCTGCTTCATCTCGGGATGCTGCCATGGTGCCGTCTCCGACGTGCTCTGGGCGACGCGGTATGGCGTGGACTCTGCGCCGTGGCACGCGCACCGCACGGCGGGGTTGATCTCGCCCGCTGCGGAGTGGAGCGCGGCCGGCCACCCGCTGCAGATCTACTTTCTCGCCGCGATCGCGGCGATCGGATTGTTCCTGGTCTGGTTTCGCAAGCATCGCCAGACCTACGACGGCCAGCTCGCCCTGATCTTCATCGTGCTGAACGGACTCTCGAAAGGCGCGCTCGAGTCGCTGCGCTTCAGCTACGTCCCGAGCCTGCAGGTGTACTCGCTGGCGATGGCGGCGATCGCGGCAGTCGGACTCGTCGTAATGCGGTCGAATAGTCGGGACGGCACGCGCGGTTGACGAACGTAGCTACGTGACGCTACCTCGACGCGTATGAAGGCAGTGGCAGTCGAAGAGCTGAAGAATCGCCTTAGTGGTTACTTGCGCGAAGTGAAAAACGGCGAGGTCGTGCTGATTACCGATCGCGGCCGAGTCGTTGCCGAGTTGCGCCAGCCACGGTTCCGAGCGGCTGTCTGCGCCCATGACGAGGTTCTGAAACGGTTAGCTGCCGAGGGGATCCTCATGGTGGGAATGCCTCAGGACCCGCGCGCCTACAAGAGGTCGCCGCTGCGGGCTGCCGCGAGCGATGACTTGCTCGACTCAGAACGCAACGAGAGTTGACGGCTACGCGGAAACCAGCGCGGTCGGACGTTGGCTCTTTGCGGAGCAAGTGATCTGCTCAGGCTGGTTGACAGGGACCGGAAGCTTCCTCCATTCCTCCTCCATGGCGCTCGACATAAAGAACCCAGAAGCGCAAGTGTTCGCCAACGAAGTAGCTCGGCTGAGTGGGCGGTCGGTCACGGCTGCTGTCATCGATGCGTTGCGCGATCGGAAGACGCTTCTCGAGCGACGCGCCGACCCCGCCCAACGCCTACAGCGGGCTCGCCGATTTCTCGAGCAGGAGGTCTGGCCTCTTCCGGATGCTGCCTCAGGTCCTGCGATGAGAACGGTGTGATGGTCGAGGATAGTGCGGCGGTAAGGCGCCTGCGCGCCGCGGTCGAGTTGCTCGCGATGCCCGGCGACTCGGCGCTGGCGCGTGCCGGTGTGGGACGGCCGGATGCGCTGGCTGTCGAGTTCGACGAGGCCTACACCTTCTTTGTCTCTAGCCTCAGCGCGTTGCCCGACGAGGCACAGCTCGCGGCGCTGCAGCGGCTCGACCAGCAGTTGCAGATCATGTCGGATCCCGACCTGCGGTCGAAGTGGACCGCCGAGGCGATGAAGACCGACGGCGACTGGGAAGATCTCCGCGCCCTGGCGCGCGCTGCGTTGACGGCCTTCAGCTGGTGACGCCGGCGGCGACCGGCCGACCACAAGGATGTCTCCTGGTCGCCGGCTCGCGCTGCTCTACGGCCCCTCGCCGACACGGGTGAGGGCGTCGCGATAGACTGGGCCGGCGGGATCGAGGCGGAAGCCGGTGCGGACGAGCTGCTCGAGCAGCGGTTGCAGAGTTGTGATGCGGCCGTCGAGCCGGGCGCGGACGAGCACGCCGACAGTTCCCATGAGCGGAAGCTGTTCGGTGAGGGCGAGCCGGCGCAGCGGTGCGTCGTCGGCGACGACTGGGATGCGACCGTGCGCGATTGCAGAGGCGAGAACCTCGCTGTCGGCCAAGGCAAGCGACGGCCGGCGCAGACGCGCGACCAAGCTGGGATCTGGTGCGGACACGCGACGTGCCCAGCCCGCCTCGAGCGCCAGTTGCAACTCCGCTTCGCCCGCCCGTCCCTACCCCTCGTCAATTACCTCGCGACCGACGGCTGGGACTATAAGAATGTCGCCGCACTGTTCGTGCAGGCGCTCTACCTGCCCGACAGCGGCCAACGCA
Source organism: uncultured bacterium (assembly GCA_902826395.1). Taxonomy (GTDB): domain Bacteria; phylum Desulfobacterota; class Binatia; order HRBIN30; family CADEER01; genus CADEER01. The sequence continues at coordinate 645 of CADEER010000162.1, read as the reverse complement.
ATGAGCGGGCCACTGTCGACCACTGCGGTCATTGAGTGGACTTTTCAGGTCCGGGCGTTCTCAGCTCGTGATCGAGCCAACCGGCCTCGTAATCACAGGTTGGGACACGATGGGCGGCGAGCACGGCCAGGAAGTCGCGGTAACTCTGTCCTAGCAGCTCCGCCCCTTGGCGTACGCTGACCCGCGCGCAGCGCACCCAGTCCAGTACCAGCGCCTGCTTTGCGTCGTCGTCGGCTCGAGCCTCATTGCCCAAGACCTCGTCGAAGAGCGCATCCGGAAGCTCCCACTCCACACGCACTACCTTGCTCATGCGTTCTCGTCTCCGGAAGTGTGGGCGAAGGGCGCTGCGACGGCACTGGCGTTGGGTTGTCGATGTCGCCCGCGTGGCCGGGTGCCGAGCGAACGTCGGACGCTCTGCTTGAGATTTCCCGCCGACATGAGCGCACCATAGCCCGGCATCGGCGGAGGATCCAGGAAGTCCGTGCCGGGCCTACGTCGACGGAGGCATCACGTCTCTTCTGCGCTGCTTGGTTCGGCTGGTTAGCGCAGCCGGTGCCTACTGGCCGAGGACGTAGGCGAAGATCAGGGGGGCGACGATCGTCGCGTCGGACTCGATGACGTACTTCGGCGTCTCGACGCCGAGCT
>CADEER010000161.1 GCA_902826395.1 uncultured bacterium | reverse complement strand
TCGGCTGAACGCTGCCCACATCACTCACTCTCCTACTCTACTGTCTTCGTGGTTTGTGAATCAACTCCTCGGCCTTCGTCCGTGAGTCCGACTACAGTGCGGGGCTGCCGCTCTCGGCAGCGGTCTTCAAACGCTTGATTTCGGCGGCGACGCGTGGGGCGTCTTGGGCTGGGTCGACGTCGTGTTCGACCTGGCGGATGGTCAGGCTCGGATCGATGATGAAGGTCCACCGCTTCGCGACGGTGAGGACAGGCATCTTGGCGCCGTATGCTTTGGTGACGGTGCCTTCCGGGTCGGCGAGCAGGGTGAAGGACAGGTTGTGCTCCTTGTGGAACGCAGCCTGGTCCTCAACGGTGTCGGTGCTGATGCCGTAGACCTCGGCGCCCTCACCGCGGATCGCCTCGATGCCGTCGCGGAATGCGCAGGCCTGCTTGGTGCAACCCGGGGTGTTGGCTTTCGGGTAGAAGAACAGCACCGTCCATTTGCCCTTGCGATCGGCGAGGCTGAAGTCGCCGCCGTCGTGCGTCTTGGCGGTGAACAGCGGCGCCGCGTCGCCCGCCTTCAGCTCGACGGCATGGACGGTCGAAGCCGCGAGCGCCGTCACGATCAGAGCAGTTGCGATAGCGGGTGAACGCAGGATTCGATTCATGGTCCCCTCCAAAAAAGGAAAAAAGCCACAGATGAACACAGATGCACACAGATCTCGTGGGTCCGATCCGTGTTTATCTGTGTTCATCTGTGGCTCTATTTTCTACGACACAGTCACAGTACGCGCGGCGGATTCGAAGTGACAACGGGCGGATGCCTCTGTGTCTCTGCGGTGAGGGCAGTGGCTAGTCGAGCGTCTTCAGCACGTCGAGCGCTTCGCTGACGTGCTTGGTCGGGTTGAGCTGCGAGTTGAAGACGTGGCGAACGACGCCCTTCTTGTCGATCACGAAGGTGACGCGGCCCGGCAGCAGGCCGAGCGACTTCGGCACCTTGTACTGCTTGCGCACCTCACCGCCGGCGTCGGCGAGAAGCGGGAACGGCAGCCGGTACTTCTCGGCGAAGGCGAGGTGAGACGACTCCGAATCGCTGCTGATGCCGAGCACCTCGGCGCCGACGTCGGTGAAGGCGGTGTACTGATCGCGGAAGGTGCACGACTCCTTCGTGCAACCGGGCGTGTCGTCCTTGGGATAGAAGTAGAGGACGACGTTCTTGCGCCCCGCGAAATCGGCCAACGACACTGTCGCGCCTTTCTGATCCTTCAACTTGAACGCTGGTGCAGTCTCGCCGACCGCGAGAGCCGACGTGCCGCCAGACAACGAATCGAGCAATCCCATCTCAACCTCCTATAAATGAAAACGGAACCGCAGATGAACGCAGATGAACGCTGATAGAGGGTACTCCGAGCCAACTCTCCGTGTCTCTGTGCCTCTGCTTCGAAAATTCCCCGAATGCACCAGTGAGATGGATCCGGGGTCGCAATTTAGCGCTGTCCTTTGCTGCAACGTACTGTCCGTGCCGGCGGTGGCGTCTTCGTATGGCGCGAAGCGCCACAGGGACTGTGGTGAAGATCTTTTTCTAAGACGCCGTGAAGATCCAGCGCCGTTTCGGTGTCGGTATGATCAAACGCGGCTCGCCGTCGTGCAGCCAGCGCAAGAGCTCGAATGCAGCCGGCCAGGGTGGCGATGCGACGGTTTCGTCGCCGGGCGCGAGATCAATGTCCACGCGCCGGCCTTTGCCGCTCGCTGCAAGCAGCAGGCCGACAGCGTAGGAAGCCGGAGGCTCGTCGATCAGCGGCGCAAAGGTGGCCGCCAGCGGCACGTCGCCCATGACCAGGAGCACCTTTTGCTTGGGGCTGCGCTGCAAGAGCGTGAGCGCCTCGAGGTACGCGGCCGGAAAGGAGTCTTCTTGCCCGGCGAGCGAGCTCGACGCCTGTCGGTTGTCGGCGGCGATCGAGAACAGACCCGCCTGCGCGTTGTGGACGCTGTGGCTGAAGGTCGCCGCTGATACACGTGCGGCGGCGGCGATCGATTCGAGTAAGTCGATCGATTCGTTGATGCTGCCGTGGCGCGACGCGAAGACGGTGCGGACGCTGCCGAGCTCGGCCTCGTCGCAGCATCCGTACGCGGCGGTCAGCATGATCCGCGTCAGCGGCGTGCAACGGCGCCGCAGCATGGCAGGCAGAAACTTCGCTTCCGGATGCCCGTCCGCGGCGAGCGGTCGCGGCGCGGCGAACCAGGCGTGCAGAGCGTCTTCGGTCTCGATGCCCGGCGCCCAGGCCGCCGTGCGAATGACGGTGGCGCCGCTCATCCCTCGCCTCCGAGGACGAGAACGCAGTTGTTGCCGCCGAAGCCGAACGAGTTCGTGGCGACCAACGGGCGACCGCGAAACGGCGCCCGCCGTCTGCCGTCGATCAGATCGATTGCCGGAATCTCGGGATCGCGGACGCCGTCCCAGCGGTGCGGGATCAATGGCAGCTCGCCGTTGCGCGCCGCGGCGAGAGCCAGCCAGCAGAAACCCGCCTCGGTGGCGCCGGCGGCGCCGAGCGCGTGGCCGACCAGCGGCTTGGTCGAGCTGCACGGAGTTTCGAGACCGAAGACGCGCGCCACCGCGGCGCACTCCATGCTGTCGTTGAGCGGAGTACCGGTGCCGTGCAGGTTCAGGTAGAGAACATCGGCGGCACCGACGCCGGCGTCCGCCAGCGCGCCGCGCATCGCTGCTTCCGCGCCGGCTCCGGTGGGATCGGGGGCGGACATGTGATGCGCCTCGCTCGATTCGCCGACGCCTAGTAGTTGGATGCCGCCGCTCTCCCTGGTGACGAGAAAGAGCGCCGCGGCTTCGCCGAGAGAAAGTCCTTTGCGGTTGGCGCTGCATGGGTTGGTGATCTCGTCGGACACCGCCTGCAGCGCCGAGAAGCCGAAGATCGTCAGGTTGCAGAGCGTGTCGGTGGCGCCGGCGATCACCGCATCGCAGATGCCTAGGTGGAGCAGCGAGCGCGCCGTCGCCAGGGCGCGCGCTCCCGACGAGCAGGCGGTCGAGATTGCGTAGGTCGGTCCGGTGACACCGAAATAATCGGCGACGAAGCCGGCGCCGCCGCCGAATTCGAGCTGGGCGTAGGCGAAGCCCGGCGGCAGATCGCCGTGCTGGCGCTGGTAGCGCAGCGCCGCTTCGGCGTCGGACACGCCGGAGGTGCTGGTGCCGAAGATGACCGCGACGCGATGGCGGCCGACGCGCTCGATGCAGGCGCGGATTTGCTCCTCGATCGGCCGCAGCGCCGCCAGCGAGAGGGCGTTGTTGCGGCAGCGGTAGCGCGCCAACTGGCCCGGGATGTCCGGCAGCGCCGCTCGCACTTCGCCGAGGTACATGGCGCGGTCGGGAACCGCATTGCGCCGCTCGACGAGTCCGCTTTCGCCGGCGAAGAGCCGCGGCGCGATCTCGGCGGTGTTGCCGCCGAGGGCGTTGGCCATCCCGAGCGCTGCCAGCTTGCAGCTACTCATCGGAGGGCGATCCGGCTCGCCGGGCGGGCCCGGATCCGCGTCGCCGTCACAGGGCCTTCTCCGAGAGAATGAACCCCGCCGAAGCCGGGTTGGTGGCCAGAGGCACATTGTGGACGTTGCAGATCCGCAGCAGGGTCTGGATGTCGGGATCGTGCGGATGCTTGTTCAGCGGATCGACGAAGAAGAAAACTGCAGCGATCTCGCCCTGCGCGACCATCGCGGCGATCTGAGCGTCGCCACCCATTGGGCCGGACAGCATCGCCCGGACGCGCAGCCGCGTCTTGTCGCGCACCAACCCGCCGGTGGTGCTGGTGGCGACCAGGTCGTAGCGGTCGAGGATGTGGCGATACTCGAGCACGAAGGCAAGCATCTCCGCTTTCTTGCCGTCGTGGGCAATCAGGGCGACGCGTTTGCGTTTGCGCGGCAGCGATCTCGGTCGGCGCGACCGGCCGCTGCTCGCGGAGCTCTTTCTCGATGTCGACGCCCGCCGGGTAGATGCCATGTCGTTTTGTTTCTTCCACTTCCCCGCGGTGCAAACAAACGGATGAACCAGGGATCAGGAGCCAGGGGCCAGGGATCAGGGATGGTTGATTCTGCGCTCCGCGCAGAATCGGTGTTCTGAATCGATCGGATCCAACGACTCCTCGCGGAGGCGAGGAGTCCACCGCCCCTGATTCCTGGCCCCTGGACCCTGAGCCCTTCTGAAGAAGCGCAGGCGCTTCTTCAGAACGGTTGCTTGCTGCCGAACAGGATCTGAACCTCGCCCTGGCCTTTGCCGTCGTCGACGCGGGTGGCAATTTCGAGATAGGCGACCGCCGGGAAGAAGCCGGCGGCATCGTAGATGAGGCCGAAGCCGGCGCCGACGCCGACAGCCCATTCGCTCAGGTCGTAGATGCGGCCGGCCGAGTTGCTGACGTTGCCGCTGTCGATGAAAGCGCGGAACTGTGTGCGGCGCAGGGTGACGACGTCGAGCAGGTTCCAGTCGAGCTCGGGATAGATCGACTGGCGCAGCTCGCCGCGCCCGACGAAGATGTTGCGCCCGAGCTCGTCGCCAAACCCGATCCCCCGCACCGAGCGGGCGCCGCCGAGACTGTAGAGCATCTGGTTGGGCACGACGCTGCCGCCGCTGGCGTCGCTGAATCCGTTGATCGCCTGCACGCCGATCAGGGTCCTCGGCGACAGAACCGGAAACACGAAGGCCGCATCATACCCGAAAGAGACGAAGTCGAAATCGCTGCCGAAGGCGCCGTCGTTCCAGTCGGCGAACAATCGGAAGCGGCGCTGCAGGCTCGGATTCTGGTCGAAGAAGACGTTGGTGTAGTCGTAGCGAAATCCGAAGCCGCTGGTGTTGCCGGTGGTGATGAAGTCGGGGTTGATGCGGTGGTCGAAGTTGTCGTCCATCGCGACGTAACTGTAGAAGGCGTGCAAGTTGTGCTGGTAGAGCGTGTGGTCGATCTGCTTGCCGAAGTGGAATTGCGGCCCGAGCGCGAAGCCGAGGCCGCGGCTGGTGTAGAACAAAGTGAGCGCCAGATCGCGTTGGTAGTCTTGGTGGATGCGAGAGACGACCTTGGTGGCAAAGCCGAACTCGGTCGAGCTCACCTCGAGGTCGGCACTGTCGAGCAGCACCTCCATCCGCGGCAGCCACGCGTTGTCGTCGCGCCGCGTCTCGATCAGCTTCTCTTCCGGATCGACGTAGACCTGATAGACGCGCCCATCGGTTTTCTCGGACAGCACCGCCATCTCGCCGCGGCTGTTCCACTGCAGGTCGACCGGGTCGCCGCCGACGCTCTTCATCCGCACCGTCACCGGCTCGGTGACGTCGCGCGACGTCTCGCGGTGGATCTCGACGGTGGTGCGGAATCCGTCGCCGTCCCGCTCGTTGAAGTTGATGTTCTCGACCCAGTAGTTCTCGATCGGGTACGGGGCATTCCAATCGTCGATCAGTTGGTCGACGGCGCGGCCGGGAAAGAAATCGGTCGCGCAGTCGCGCAGCGGCGTCGGTGCCCCGATGCACTGGGCGAGCATCGCCTCGTACTCGTCAGCGCCGACCAGGTCGCGCACTTTCGATAGGATGACGTTCCCCGGCGGCCGCAGCGCATTGAACGTGAGGATGCGATCGGCGGTCGGATCGGCATCGGCTACCTGCTCGAAGTACGAACCGACGAAGGGAATCTTGGGAACCTTCTCGAAGCGATCGACGGCCGCGAGGAAGTCGAACATGTCGAGCCAGTCCGCCATCAATCGGCGGTCCGGCTCCTTGGCGTTCATGTAGCGGGTCGCCATCTCGTGCGAGAGTCCCTCGGCGACCCATCCGTAGTCGTGCGATGGCTCGCGGGCGCTCAGGGCCGGGCGCATGACTTCGCGGTAGATCCCTTGCGCGAGGTGCGCTTCGTGGAACGCGCGCAGCGGTCCGAGCACCTTGAACAGGCGGTCGGAGAACACCACCATGCCCTCGCCCGATTCGATGAGGTGCATGCGCAACGGCGCCTCGACGAGCATCAGCTCGGCGGGCGGCGCGCCGACCCCGGCCGGTGCGTTCTCGAGAATGCGCTGCGCCGCGTCCATGATCAGCGCGGCCTCGTCCGGTCCGGGCACGACGCGGTGGGCAAAGCGCTTCGGCCGCACCAGCAGCTTCACTTCCGTCTCGCCGACGCGCCGCGTGGCCTCGAGCAGGCGCGGCGCCGCGACCAGACTGAGATGGGGGACCGACGGGACGAAGGCGCGCAGCGGGCGGTCGCCCGCGGCGAAGCGGCCGTTCAACGCCATCACCATCACCGACTCGGGCTGGATTGTCGCCTGGAAATCGGCGGTCGGCGGCGGCCCGGCGGTCTGCCATTCACCGTCGGGGCCGAGCGCCGCGAGGTGCGGATACCAGCCGCCGACCAGGGTGAGCTGCCGTTCGAACTCGCCGAAGCCGCCGAAGCGCCTCGGCACTTCGGTGCGGAACCCGAGGCGGATGCGCCGAGTCGCGCCCGGCTCGAGCGGCGAGATCGCGATGCGAACCACGGTGCCCGAGCGGCCTTGCGGATCGTTCTCCCACGTCGCCGGACGGTCGCCGTCGACGACCTCGGACAGGAGCATGCTGCCGTGATTGATCTCCTCTTCGGGATGAATCATCGGGCGGGCGAGATCGGTGAGCTCGCCTTCGGCGGAAAAGCGGTTGGCGAACAGGATCACCGCCGCGTCGCGCAGGGTGCGGTCGCTGGTGTTGGTAAACAGAATGCTCGCCGTGCCCCTCACCAGAGCCGGCTCCAGCGAGATCGACGCAATGATGTTGTATTGAGGTCGCACGGCGACCGGCGCCGCCGAAGCCGGAGCAACCATCGCGAGGACGGCAAGCGCGGCGATCGCCGCCAGCAGCTGGTTGCGCATGTGCATCTGTAAACGGGCGAGCCGGCGGCTGGCACCGCGCGGCTCGCCCGTCCCAGCTACGGGTGGTGTCCACGGGTGTCAAGCGAAAATACCGTGCAAGGAACACCTCTCCACAGGGAGACTGTCGTAAAACGCAGATCGGAAACCGTACACGTACTCGTACGCGTACTCGTACACGGAGTTTTCCTGCAAACTTGGGGCATTGATCGTGTACGGGTACGCGTACGAGTACGTGTACGGGAAAAACCGACAGTCCCCTCGAGGGCGAGGCGATCGGCGGTCGCGTAGCGACGAGACGCGGCGCACCCGCCTCATTGTTCGGCGCTTGCACGCAGCAGCGTGCGGAGATCATGTGGCGGACATCGTGAACCTGTTGCTGCTCGACCACACCGATCTGCGCGACGACGGCGCGAGCGCTCGGCTCTCCGGCCGACGCGCCGCGCATCTGCTCGACGTGCTCAAAGTCGCGGTCGGCGACGTCGTCAGCGCCGGAGTGCGCGACGGGCGCATCGGCAACGCCACCGTGATCGACATCAACGGCCGCAACGTCGAGATCGCGCTGGCCCTCGAGCGCGACCCGCCGCCGCGCTTCGACGTGCGGCTCGTCCTGGCGCTGCCGCGGCCAAAGAGCCTGCGCCGCATCCTGCAAGGCTGCGCGGCGATGGGCGTGCGCGCCGTTTATCTGATCAACAGTTGGCGCGTCGAGAAGAGCTATTGGGACAGCCCGCTGTTGTCGCCCGTGAGTATCGAGGAACAGCTCATGCTCGGTGCCGAGCAGGGCAGAGACACGATCCTGCCGTTGATCGAATGCCGCCGGCTGTTCAAGCCGTTCGTCGAGGACGAGCTGCCCGGCGTCGCAGCCGAGTCTCCGGAGATGCTGCGCCTGGTCGGCGACGCGCGCGGTGCGACGAATTGTCCGGCCGCAGTTCAGCGCCCCGTCACTCTGGCGATCGGACCCGAGGGCGGTTTCATTCCGTACGAGCTGGAGAAGCTGCAGGAGATCGGTTTCGCGCCGGTGCGCGTCGGCACGCGGGCGCTGCGTGTCGAGCACGCCGTCGCGGCGCTGCTCGGCCGTTTGATGCCGTGAGCAGCGCCGGGCCTGCGATCCCGCGTAGCTATCGCCCGGCTTCCACGGTATCTTCCCGGCTCGTCAAGGAGATCGGCCGATGATCATCGTCATGAAAGCCGACGTGCCGCCCGAGTCGGAAGAGGTGCGGCAAGTCGTTCGGATGGCAGAGCGCTACCCCGACGTGCACGCCGAAGTGCGCCAGATTCAGGGATCGACGCGATCGCTGACGGAGATCTACCTGATCGGATCGACGGCTTCGATCGCGACCGAGCCGTTCGAGGAGTTCCCCGCCGTCGAGAAGGCGATCCGAATTCGCGAGCGCTATCGCTCGATCGGCCGCCACGATCGCTCGGAAGTTCTCGGCTTCGAGTACCGCGGCGTCGAGTTCAGCCAGGATACGCTGCACGTGTTTCCCGGCCTCTGCGCCGTCGACACACGCGAGAACGTCGAGGCGATGTTCCGGCTGTTGAAGGAGCACGGGGTGCGCACGACGCGCGCCGGCGCGTACAAGCCGCGCACCAGCCCGTACGACTTCCAGGGCTACGGCTCGCAGTGTCTGCCCTACGTGTTCGAGCTCGCCGGCAAGTACGACATCGCGGTGATTGCGATGGAGATCACCAGCGAGGCACAGGTCGCCGAGATCCGCGCGGCACTCGATGACGCAGGCGATCCGACCGGCGTCATGTTGCAGATCGGCACGCGTAACGCGCAGAACTTCGAGCTGCTCAAGATGGTCGGCTCGCAGACCGACTTTCCGGTGCTCTTCAAGCGCGGCATGGGCATTACGCTCGACGAGTCGCTGAACGCCTGCGAGTACATCGCCTCGGGGGGCAACAACAAGATCGTCTTCTGCTTGCGCGGCATGAAGTCCAACTTCGGCGATCCGCACCGCAACTTCGTCGACTTCTCGCACGTGCCGGTCGTCAAACGGCTGACGCGCCTGCCGGTGTGCGTCGATCCGTCACACTCGGTCGGCAAGAAGGCCATCGCGCCGGACGGCCTCCTCGACATCCACCACGCCACCGCGCAGGGGATCATCGCCGGCGCCAACATGGTGCTCGTCGACTTCCATCCCAGACCGGAGGAGGCGCTGTGCGACGGTCCGCAGGCGCTCCTGTTCCACGAGTTCGACTTCTTCATGAAAGACGTCGAGATCGTCCGTCGGGCCTACTTGGAGCGCTGCAAGCTGGCCGCGGGGTGAAGGACGCAAGGGACTGCAAGGACTGCAGGGACTGAGCGGAACGTAGTTCGATGGCGCGGCGGATCGTTCTCGATACCGACATGGGATCGGACGTCGACGACGCCCTTTGTCTTGCTCTGGCCTTGGCGTCTCCCGAGGTCGAGCTGGTGGCGGTGACGCATGTTGCGGGCGATACGCAACTGCGGGCGCGCATCTCGCGGCGGCTGCTCGATCTCGCCGGGAGGTCCGATGTGCCCGTGTACGCGGGGTGCGGGGCACCGCTGGCTGGAAGCGGGGACCGGTTCGTCTGGTTCGGCATCGAAGGCAAGGGCATCCTCGATGAGCCAAGCGGACCGGACGCGGAGGACGCCGTTGGCGCGCTGGTGCGATTGTTCGAGCAGCACGACGACCTCGAGCTGGTGACGGTCGGGCCGCTGACCAACATCGCCGCGGCGTTGGCGCGTTCGCCGGGGCTCGCGGCGCGCATCGCGCGCATGACGATCATGGGCGGGCACCTGCGTGACGCCGCGTACGGCGGCAGGGATCTCGGCCCCGATGTCGACTACAACTTGCGCTCGGATCCGGATGCTTCGCTGGCGGTCTTGACGGCGGGCGTCCCGATCCGCCTGGTACCGATCAACGTGACCCTGCAGACCTGGCTGACGCGCGAAGGCCTGGACCGCATCGCGGCGAGCGACGGCGCACTACCGTCGGCCCTGGTGGCGGCGGTGCGCGAGTGGACGCCGATCATGAATCGACTCTACGACATCCGCGCCGAGGTCGAGGCGCCGGGTGACAACGTCGCGTTCCTACACGACCCGCTGACGCTCACCGCGGCATTCGACGAGTCCTTCTGCCAGTGGGAGGACCTGCCGATCGAAGTCGTCCTCGATCGCGGAGTGCTGCGCACCGTGGCGCGGCCCGAGAGCGGACCGCGCACCCACACGATGCGCTGCGCTACGGCCGTCGACGCGTCGCGATTCCGCGACTTCTTCGTGGAGCGGCTCGCCAAAAACTAATTCACCACAGAGGCACAGAGAACACAGAGATCTCGGACTGATCCTGAAGCGCCGCGATTTGCTCGCGAAGCTTGTCTACTTCTTCAAAAAGAAAACTTCTGTGTGCCGCGCGAGCATGACTACTGCGTGCACGCCCTGCGAGATCTCTGTGTTCTCTGTGCCTCTGTGGTGAACTTCTTTTAAGGAGTTTTGGTGCGCAGGCGGTCGACGGCGTGGACGGGTGCATCGTTGCCGGCCATCAACTCCTTGATCGCGGCGTAGACGAGCTGCTGCTGAGCGACCATCGATTTGCCGGCGAACTGCGCCGAGGTCACGTCGATCTCGAAGTGACCTCCGCTGCCTGCTCGCACCTCGACGGCGGCGCCGTCGATTGCCGATTCGATGGCGGTTTTGATCCGGCTGGCGGTATCCATGCTCAGTAGCGGGCCACGTCGGGATCGACTTCGTTCGACCACGCGTCGATGCCGCCCGCCATGTTGCGGACGTCGGTGAAGCCGAGGCGCGCGAAGTGCTCGGCCGCCGCCTGGCTGCGTCCGCCGTGGTGGCAATGGAAGACCAAAGTCGTGTCTTTGGGCAGCTTCTCGATGTACTTCGCGGCATCTTCGTCGAGCAGGCGGGCGCCGTCGATCGAGGCGATCTCGCGCTCCTCGGGAGTGCGGACGTCGAAGAACTCGAACTTCTCGCCGCCGTCGATCATCTTCTTCACATCGCCGGCACTGTATTGCTTGACGGTGGGAGCGGCTGCGCGCGGCGCCCCGGCGCCGGCATTCTGCGGCACGTCGACGCGGAAGCCGACGCTGCCGTTCTGTTCGACGACGTCGATGCGGGCGCCGTTGGCGCGCGCCGCGGTGCCGAGGTCCATCAGTACGGAGATGCCGTTCGACTCGGCGACGATCTCGGTTCCTTGCGGCGGCGCCAGGCCGAGCGACGGCTGGTTGCGGGCGTCGATCGACAGGGTGAGCTGCTTGCCGGGGGCGCGGCCGAGGAATTCGCGCAGCCGAGCGGCCGCACCGTCGGTGATCTCGATCGTCGGCGCCGTTCGTTCGGGCGCCTGCAGGCCGAACATCGAGTGCAGATCGCCGGAATTGTAGAGGTCGCTGATGATGTCGCAGCCGCCGACGAACTCGCCCTTGACGTAGAGCTGCGGGATGGTCGGCCA
>CADEER010000160.1:3354-11379 GCA_902826395.1 uncultured bacterium | reverse complement strand
GGTTTGAACTTCCAGGTGGTGACTTCGTTGCCTTCACCGTCGCGATAGAGCGGCTCGATCACCAGCTCGACCGGCATGTCGACGGCGACCTTGCGCATGTCGGCGATGCTGACCTGGCCGAGCACGCGCAGTCCGTCGTCGAGGTCGATGAAGCCCATCGGGTACGGCTTGAACGGCTCGTCGTACTTGGCGGGCGGCGGCGGCGGGAAAACCTGGAACGTGAAGCCCCACAGCTTTCCGGTCGGGCCGAACTCGGCGTCTTCGATCTTCGATTCGGTACACGCCGGGTTGTGGCACACCGGAGACTTCGGAAAGTACGGCGCCCGACAAGTCGCGCAGCGCGAGCCGAGCAGCCGCGGTCCCGCGGCGGTCTCGGCGAACAGTCCTTCAACGGCTGGTTTCGTCGCCACCCCTACGCTCCCTTCACGGCCTTGGTCAGCTCCGGCAACACCTCGAGACAGTCGCCGACGATGCCGTACTGCGCATACTTGAAGATCGCCGCCCCCGGATCCTTGTTGATCGCCACCAGGGTCTTCGCCGCGGTGCAGCCGACCATGTGCTGGCTGGCACCCGAGATGCCGGCGGCGATGTACAGCACCGGCCGGGTGATCTTTCCGGTCAGGCCGACCTGATGCGACGAGTCGGTCCAGCCGTCGTCGACGATCGGTCGAGAGGCGCCGGCCATGCCGCCCAGCGCCGCGGCCAGATCCTCGACCAGGCGATAGTTCTGCGCCTCCTGCAAGCCGCGGCCGCCGGCGACGATGATCTGCGCCTCCTCGAGGCGCGGCCCTTCCGTCACGGCCTTCTGGACGACTCGCACGCGTTCCTGCACGCCAGCCAGGTCGACCGCGATCGAGCGCGACTCCGGCGCGCTCGGCACGGCGGCCGCCTCCGCCAAAAGCGAGTCGGCGACGACGCCGACGACCGCCGGCCCGGCAACATCGTACTCGACGCGCGTGTCGCCGCCGTATGCCGTCGCCGTCACGGTGATGCCGTCGCTCTTGCTCGCGATGCCGACGGCGTTCATCACCACACCGGCGCCGTTGCGCGCCGCCGCACGCGGCGCCACCAGGCGCGCATCGAACGTCTGCGTCATCAACACCAGGCCCGGCGACGCCTGCCGGCAATACACGTGCACCGCCGCGATCACGGCTTCGGGTCGGAGCTCCGCGAGCGCTGGATCATCCATGTGATCGATGTGGGCGACTCCGAGCTTCGATGCCGTCGCCGCGACCGCCTCCGACATCGGGCCGAGCACCACCCAGTCGAGGTCGACACCGCGCTCTGCCGCCAGCTTGCGGCCGAGCGTCAGCACCTCCTCGGCGCCGGCCGGAAGGCCGTCCTTGCCGCGATCGAACGAACAGAAAACGACTGCGTTGGCCACGCTGCGCTCCTTCCTCAAAGTACGCGCTGGGAGCGCAACTCGCCGATCAGTGCCGCCGCCTGATCGGCGGCGGTCGCACCATCGATGAAACGGCAATTGCCCTGCACACTCGACACGTACTGGCGGGTCATCCGCACCAGCGGTGCAACATCGCTTTCGCCGAGACCCAGCGCTGCCAGCGGCGCCTGCTCGGGGTTGAGACGGCGCGCCTTCATGGTGCGCATCGTCGTCGGATAGCGCGGCGTGCCGAGCTCGTTGGAGATCGTGACGATCGCCGGCAGCGTCGCCTCGACGACCTCGTCGCCGTTCGGTGTCACCCGCACGACGCGCACCGCGCCGCCTTCGAGCGTGACCGAGCGGGCGATGGTGATCACCGGCAGGTCGAGCAGCTCGCCGAGCAACGCCGGCACGACGCCCTGATCGTCGTCCGACGCCTGGCGGCCACAGAGAATCAGGTCTGCTCCGCCCTTGGATTTCACGTAAGCGGCGAGGATTCGCGCCACTGCGTGGCCGTCGAGCGATGCCGCATCGACCGGCACGGTGGTGATCTCATCGGCGCCCATCGCCGCCGCGTGGCGCAGGATGGCGGTCGGATCGGCGGCGATGCAGACCACATCGACCACACACTCAGCGCCGGCGTCGCGCAAGCGCAGCGCCGCCTCGATCGCCTGCTCGTCGTAGGCGTTCATCAGCCGCGGGATCGACGTCTGGGTCAACGTCTTGCCGTCGGCGCCGATCTCCAGCTTGCCGTGCAGCACGTAGTTGTCGACCGCATCGGGGTCGAGGACTTCCTTGACGCAGATGATGATTCTCATGAGTTCCTCGTGAACCGTGAACGGTGAACCGTGAACCGGAGCAGCCTCGCCCCCGGTTCACGGTTGACGGTTCACGATCCCTTCTTCTCTCCCACCACGAACAAGTTCCCCTGCATGCACCACACCGAATCCCACGGGTAGTGATCCGGCTTCACGTACAGGTCCTTCATCAAATACCAGCGCCACGGCGGATCGCCGTGATCGACGTACTCGCCGGTCAACACACCGGCGAATTCCTCGCGCCGCATGTACTTCACGCCGAACGGCCCACCGCCGTCGCACTCGGCCCGCACGCCGGCCATGGCTTCGTCGAACCCAGTCACCGCCGGCAGCGGCTCATTCGCAGTCGTCTTCATCAGAAAAAAGCCTCACCACAGAGGCACAGAGAACACAGAGATGACGTCGTCGACCCGAGCAGCGCAAATCGCTCGCGCAGCAATGGCCGCATCTCTTGCTCAACTTCGCGAGCGAGTACGCGATCAGGCATCAACGCCGAGGCCTCTGTGTCCTCTGTGTCTCTGTGGTGAAGAAGTCCTTAGAACGCTTCCAGGCCGGTGATCCGTTCGAACACGCCCAGCGCCTCTTCCACCATGTCGAACACGATCTGCCGCGCCGGCTTCATCGACTCGATGAAGCGCACGCCCTGCCCCGCCGCTTCGGTCATCAGATCTTCGCGGCGGTGATCGTTGGCGGCCTGGATGTAGTCGGAGCTGAGCAACATCTGGTATGGAGCCGGCAACACCTTGGGGGCGTTTTCCTGGCGCCACTCCTTGGTCCACGTGCAGTCGAGGACGCGCATCGGGAAGCCGGAGATGCAGTCGGAGTACACGGTGTCGTCGGCGGTCGACTTGATCAGGCGATCCTTGATGATCATGTCGTTGTCGCCCTCGCGCGACGCGAGCCAGAGCGTTCCCGTCCAGACGCCGACCGCGCCGAGGCACAGCGAAGCGGCGAGGTGAGCGCCGGTGGTGATGCCGCCCGCGGCGATGATCGGCGTGCCGTTGGCGACCGCGACGCATTCCGGAACGATCGACAGCGTGCCGATCGGGCCGGTGTGGCCGGCCGCGTCGTAGCCCTGGGCGATGATTGCGTCGACGCCGGCCTCGGCTTCCTTCTTCGCCTGGCGCGCTTTGCCGACCAGACCGAAGACCTTGATGCCGCGCTCGTGCGCATCCTTGAGGATGAACTCCGGATTTCCGAGACCGGAGCAGATCACCGGAACGCGCTCGTCGAGCAGCACGTCGAGCTGGCGGCGCGCGATTTCCTTGTTGAGCCCGCCCCACTGATGAAGATCGATCTTGCCCTTCGGCTCGGGGATGTTGTGGCGCTTCTTCATGTCGAGCCAGAAGTCCATCTGCTCTTGCGGGATCTTCTTGCGCAGCTCGTCGAGGTCGCCGGTCGGCGGCACGGAAGCGGGCAGCACCAGGTCGATGCCGAACGGCTTGTCGCCGACCTTGTTGCGGATCCACTTGATGTCGGCGGCGATCTCGTCGGGAGTGTGCATCGCCTCGCCGAGGACGGCGAAGCCCCCGGCGTTGACCACGGCCTCCACGACATCCTTGCAGTGGGTGAACGCGATGATCGGGAACTCGATCCCGAGCATGTCGCAGAGCTGGGTGTGCAGTGGGTTCTTGGCCATCGAAACTCCCAACGTGCTGTTTTGACTTGAGTTTTAGGGTCCGAGCGACCCCGGGAAGGATTAACCAAACGCTCGTTTATATGCGATCCCGGCGGCTCGGGTCAACCGTGTCGGCCGTATCCGCTGAGCGATCGCAGGCGATTTAACACGCGGGGCCGGCGCGGCACTCTGCGCGGCATGCCGGGCGCAAAGGAATTACAGGAGAACGGCGGCGATCGGCGACCGGCCGTGCTGGCCACGCTGGCGGCTACATCGAGCCGGCCAAGCAACTCTTCGCCAGCGCCTACTTCAACAGCGCGGAGTCGCCCCGCTGGAGCGGTTGGACCGACCGGAGCGGTTTGACCGATGCAAGCTGTTGTCACTACTCGTCATTCATCGATTTCATGATCGATTTCAGAGCTTAGAAGCGCAATTTCACCCCGAAATAGCGCTCGTAAGACGCCGTTGGGTCGCGTACCGACATCTCTTGCACGGGGGAGGGGAACGGCACGCGACGCGAGCTCGTGGTCGACGGAGCGGCGGCGGCGTTCGAAGGCGAGATGACGCGCCTGGGCGCCGCTTGCCTGGCCGACGCGCTGTCCGAGCCGATTGCCTTTTCGCCACGAGACGGGTTAGGTGCCCACCGCCTTGGAGGGGCAGCGAATGGCATCGAATGGTCCGCGAGCGTGGATGGTGGTGGCGGTGGCGATGGTGCTGGGGATACCCGGGCAAGCGGCCGTGATCGTCACTAGCCATTCGGGCTCCACGACGGGCATCGCCTGCACGGGTGGCGGCAACACGACCGGCTGGAAGTTCACCGTCGGGCCGAGCGACCTCGAAGCCACCGCGCTGGGCTCGTACGATCATGATGGCGACGGCCTCGGCATGTCGGTCGAGGTCGGCCTGTGGGATTCCAGCGGCACCTTGCTCGGCATGGTCACGGTGCCCACCGGGACCATGCCGCCGCTGATCGGCAGCTTCCGCTACGAGGCGCTGGTCACCCCGATCGTGCTCCAGAGCCTGCAGTCCTATACCATCGGAGGGCGCTGTACCGGCATCGGTCCCAGCTACACGAATCTCATCAACCCATCGTTCACGTTCTCCGCCGACTTCTCCGCCGTCGGCGGCCGCTACACCTCTGATGACCTAGTGTTCGAGGAGCCGACCGTCGACATCTTCGGCATGATCTTTCTCGGACCGAATCTCGAGTACACCACCGTCAGCACCGCCACGCCCAGCGAGACACCGACCGCTACTGCCACCGGCACGTCCACCGAGACGCCGACCACTACCGCCACCGAGACGCCGACCGCCTCTGCCACCGGCACGTCCACCGAGACGCCGACCGCTTCCGCCACCGGCACGTCCACCGACACCTCCACCCCTTCTGCAACGCCGACGTTTGCGCCGAACGGCGCCGCTTGCCAGGCCGGAACGCAGTGCTTGTCGACCTTCTGCGCCGACGGCGTCTGCTGCGACACTGCCTGCACCGGCGGCAACCTCCGCTGCGACATTCCGCCCAGCCCGGGGATCTGTACCGCGATCCCGCAAGCGCCCGCACCGACGATGTCGCCACTCGCACTGCTGCTCAGCATCGGCCTGCTGGCGGCGCTGGCCGCCTGGGCGATGCGCCGGGCGCGGCGCTGATCGGCCGCATCTGACGCGCAGCGGCTCGACGGGTCGCTGCCTCACGTGCAGCCGCGCACCAAAAAGAACAGCAGCAGCAGCGGAATCGGAATGCCGAGCAGCCAGAGCAGGATATAGCCGATGGCGCCGCGTTCGTTCACCAGACGGTTCATGTCTCCAAGACGTCGCATATGGTCCTCCTCGTCGGAATGTGTTGTGAGGAAGACTCAAGCCAACGCGATGCCAGGCTGGTGGCCAACGTGGGCAGCGTCGCTTCAGGCCGCGCGCCGAGGCCGATCGGAAAAATTTACCGACCGCAGCTAGCAGCCCGTTGAAGAACAGGCGCCGTAGCGAGGGCGAGCGGTTTTCGTCAGATCAAGGCGCCGAACCGGAAGCAAAGTCGGGACTTTTGTTGAGGATTCGGCAACGCAGAGCTGACGAAAACAAGCCGCCCGCAGTAGGTGCCTGTTCTTCAACGGGCTGCTAGCCGTCCTGTCCGCGGGGCTTCGCCCCGCCGATCCACCATCAAAAGACCGTCGAGACGTGATCGTCTGGGGGATCCGTCCGACCGCAGCTCCCAACCGCGTCGCCTGATGCGTGGCAAGCGTCGCCAATCGTTCGAGCGACTCGTCGCCTCCGCGTAACACGTTGCGTGTATCGAAACCATTCACGCTTCAACTCTCGTGCCGTACCCGATTGGGCACTCGCAGCGGTCAAACCGCATGCCTCGTCGCCATACAAGAATCGCCCCACGATTTACAGGCGGAGTCCGGCGCGGCAGTCTGCGTCGGATGCCGAGCCCGAACGAATCGCAGGAGAACGGCGGCGATCGGCGACCGGCGGTGCTGGCCACCCTGGCGGATCGCAATTACATCGAGCCCGCCAAGCAACTCTTCGCCAGCGCCTACTTCAACGGCGGCTGGCGAGGCGACTATCTGCTGCTCGCACACGACATTCCGGAATCCGAGCTGCGCTGGTTCACCGACCGGGGCATCCTGGTTCACCGCTGCGCGCCGCTCTACGACGGTCCGCGCGGCGGCCGGCCCAGTGTGTACACGTCGAAGTTCTACCTCTTCACGGACTACTTCCGCCGCTGGCGCACCGTCATCTTCACCGACGCCGACGCGACGATCCGCGCCTCGCTCGACGACCTGTGCGAGCGCGACGGCTTTTGGTCGATCCGCGACGTCAGCCGCTGGCTGGTGACGCAGGTCGTCACCACGGACTCGATTCGCGCCCGCGGCCTGCCGCGCCTGCATGTGCGACGCCTCATTCGGGAAGTTCGCCGGCGCCGCAGCCTCGCATCGCCCGCCTTCTGCGCCGGCTTCTTCGCCTTCTCGACCGACTTGATCGAGGACGACACGTTCGCTCGGTTGAACGCGATGATGGAGCGATACCAGTCGGTGAGCGAGCACGGCGACCAGCTCACCTTCAACCTGTTCTTCGGCGATCGCTGGCAGCGCCTGCCCCCGGTCTACAACATCCAGGTGATGGGCGACGCCAACCAGTGGGGCGTGCCGGCGCGCGACCTCGAGGCGATCGTCGTGCACTACATCACCGAGCTCAAGCCGTGGTTGATCGACTCGTCCTTCTCGCCCGAGTGGCGGCTCAATCACAGTCGCGCCGACGAGATCGATTTGAAGCGCGTACCATCCGGCAATCGCTGGCCACAGGCGCGAATCCGCCAGTACTCCCAACATCTTGATTCACTCGACGCGATTCCCGCCTATTGGCGATTCTGGGCAAACTCGCGCCTGCGGCCCTACTTTCCGGAGGCGATCGTCAGGCCGCTGCGCCCGGCATGGCGGCGCATCTGGCAGATCGTCGAGAAAGACACGCCGCTCACGTGATCACACTGCGACCGTCGGCCTCCGGCATCGCGACACTCAGGTGCGCACAGATCGACGGCGCGACGTCGACGAGCCGGACCGAGGGCGGCCAACTCCGCTTGCTACCGGCTGCTGGGGCGATGAAGAGCTGGAGCTCCGTTGTGTGATCGCCCGAGCGCGGCAGTGCGTAGGTCGGGCGGACCGCGCCGGTGCGCGGCGACGTGACGCCGGCGTCGACGTCGGCTTCGCGCTTCCACACCACCAGAACGTCGGGTAGGTCGTCGAGGCACTCGCCGCTGTAGCGAGCGTGAACAGGCACTACCTCGTCGATCGCCGAACGGCCGGTGTCGATGCTGCGCAATTCGCCTAGCGAGGCGCAGAGTTCATCTACGACGCGCTCGTAGTCGGCGGCGGCGACGCGACCGTGCGGCTCGCGGCCACGCAGGTTGATCCGAACAGCGCCGGCGTGCGCGTTGTGTCGCATCGCGAAGTAATGCCGCAGCCATAGCGGCGGCGGCTGGCGTAGCGCGCTCCAGAAGTAGCGCAAGCGCGGTTGCTGAAGTCGCAGGAGAACTCGATCGAGGACCGGATTGGCGCTGTGCAACGGCGCGAAGCCGGGCCCTGCGGCGACGATGACGGTCACGCCATCGCCGGCGGCGGCAACCAGCGCCGCCAACGCGTCATCGAGACAGCGGTACACTTCGAACAGCGCATCGCCGCCGGCGCCGTCGACGCGCATACCCGGGTGCCACG
>CADEER010000160.1:0-3254 GCA_902826395.1 uncultured bacterium | reverse complement strand
CCTACCGGATCGTCGCCGTGCTCGCGGCGCAGCTCGTCGACGACATCGGGCGGCGAGCTGCGCGGCGAGTCGAACGGGAGATGCGAGAGCCAATCGGCGATTTGTACACCGCGCACTCCGGGCGTCAGCGGCGTCCGCACCGCGTCGAAGACGGCGACGTCCAGGCCGGCGTCGCTCACCGCGCACCACAGCGGTCGCGCGCGATAGTCTCGATCCATCGCCGGACGGAAGTAGTCGTACGTTCCGCGCCGCATCTGCCACTCCTCGTACACGCCGTGGCGCCCGAGATTGACGCCCGACAGCAGCGACGCCCAGATCTCGACGTGGCCGGCGCCCACCGGCGACTCCACGTCCACCACCTGGCCGCGCTCGAGAATGGCGCGCAGCGCCGGCAGACGTCCCTGCATCGCCCACTCCGTCAACAAGCTCGGCGTGGCGGAGTCGAAGCCGACAAAGAGAAGCCGCTCGCGCATCGCCGTCACAAAAGGCCGGATGCAGCGTCGAAGGCAAGAACGATCGAGCAGCCGCAGACGATTGCTCGCACGCGAGCAGCCAAAGTCCCCTCTCCCTTCTTCGAAAGAGGGTTAGAGAGAGGGCAATCAGATATCTTCTGCGTCAGCTCATGTGCCATAGGGCTTTCGCGATCCCGACGACAGGGAACCTTCCCGACGTTGACGCGCCGTGGATCTTTTGGGTACCTCTCCGTGGCGCGGCTTCCCCCTTCCCTGCCATGACGCCAATCCCGCCAGGAGGATCTATGCTCAAACCAGCCGTCGTCGCCCTCGCGTGCGCCGCGACCTTGCTCGCACCCGCTTCGCTCTTGGCCGGTGCTCCGAAATGTCGCGCCGACGATCCCGGGGCGGCGGCCGACGCCGGCGCGGTCGAGAGCGTCCGCGACCAGATCGACGCGGCCTGCCCCTGCGCGAGCTTTCCCCCCGACGGCAAGAAGAGCCTGCACGGCAAGTACGTGAAGTGTGCCAAGGCCGTCGTGAAGGCGGCCGTGGACGCCGACGAGCTGCGATCCCAGTGCAAGAAGCTCGCGCTTTACCGCGCCGCGCTCTCGACGTGCGGGTATCCGACCGACCCGGCCCGCGGCCCGTGCCTCAAGACGACGAACAAGGGCCCGACTTGCAAGATCGCCAAGCTCGCGAAGTGCGCGAGCCCGAAGGTCCCGTGCGCCGTCCACGCCACGTGCCTCGCGGCCGCCGATACGAATCACGACGGGCAAGTGTCGGCACTCGACAGCGGCGACTGCAATCCGCTCCAGGACTGCGACACCGTGAATCCGACTCAACCGCAGATCGACAACGCCGTGATCACGTGCTTCGACACATGCCTCGATCCGCTGACCTTTCAGGAATGCATCATTGGGTGTGCCGCGGGCGGGAACATGAACCCGGCCGCGACCGACGCATTCAGGGCCATCTGCGAAGCCGACCCCACGCTGAGCTGCGACGATCTGCACACCGCGTACCTCGACGCGTGCGACGCCGTTCCCCCATCGCCGTTCTGCGATACTTGCTTCACCGACCCCACGTGCGAGGGTCGCTGCAACCTCGTCGCCGATTGCACGGGGATCGCCGGGATGGCGTACGACAACTGCCTGGCGCAGACCGGGAACTGAGGCGCAACGCCCAGCATGGGCTGACGACGGACGTGACCAAGGAATGCGAATCGAGCGAACTTCAAGCTAGACTTCGGATGTGACCAGGGCCCGACGCGGCGACTGCAGTCCAACGCTCTCGCGACACTTCACCCGACCGATCCCGCGCACGCTCGGCCTCGTCATCGTATTGGTGTTGGTGCTTGCGGCGATCATCACCGTTGGCTTCGCGAAGCGGCGAACGCTCGCGCCGCGGCTCGCCGCTCTCGTCGTCGAGAGACCGGCGCCCGTGGCCCCGCCGCCGCTCGACCGCGGCGTCGAATGGAGCGGCGAGTGGTACACCGTCCAGCACCTCGACGAGGTGACGATCGCGATCGGCGAGCCGCGCTCCGAGGGCCGCAACGTGAGCTACCTCCTGCTCGGCAGTTCGCGCGCGGTGCTCTTCGATGCGGGCGAGGGCTGGGCGGACTTGTCGCCGGTGGTACACGACCTGACGGACTTGCCCGTCATCGTGATCCCGTCGCACCTCCACTACGACCACCTCGGGAGCATCGAGAACTTCTCGGCCATTGCGTTGCCCGATCTCCCTGCGCTGCGCGCCCAGGCCCGGGGTGGTGTGCTGGTGCCGACCTTCGACCAATTCCTCGGCGTGGTCGTCAATCGTCAACCACCGGCGTTGCACGTTGCGGAGTGGTGGAAGCCCGGCGACCCCGTCGATCTCGGCGGGCGCGAGGTCGTCGTGCGGCACACGCCTGGACACACCCCGGAATCCATCTCCTTGTGGGATCCGGCGCGGCGCTGGCTCTTCTCCGGCGACTACATCACGCCGCGGCCGTTGTTCGCCTTCCTTCCGGGCAGCAGCATCGGCGAGTACCGTTCGACCGCGCGCACTCTCATGGCAGTGTTGCCTGGCGACGCGGTGTTCTGGGGTGCCCACGACGAGCTCGACGATACTCTCGCCCCCCAACTCACCATCTCCGACCTGCACGACCTCGCCCGCGTGCTCGAAGCGATCGGCCGCGGCGAGGCCGAGGTGAGCGGCTTCTTCCCGCGCGTCTACCCCGTGAACGACCAACTCGAGATCTGGGCTGACATCGGTGACCGTTGACGGGAACCGACACACTCTGCGTCCGCGTATCCGCGATAGCGTCTACCGATGTCCGGTCATTCGCCCTCCGGCTCGACTGCGTCGAGCCGGAGGGGAGACGCCTGTGCCGCACACAACTGCTCGCAGGCGCGCACTGCCAACGCCGCGATTTGTGGTAAGCCTCTTGCGCGAGTCGCGACGACGACCTGGGCGCAGCGGTGGAAACGGCTGGCGCAGATGGGAGAAAAGAGCATGAGTAAACTCGACACGCCGCGAAGACGGGGACGGAGCGTTGGAGGATGAGTCCCGTCGAGACCCGTCCGAGTCAGAAGTGTCCGCAGTGCGGCGGCACCGGTGTGCCGGACTGGCCGGACGCGATCGGGCGCTGCTCCCTCTGCGGCGGGTACGGACAAGTGCCGGTCTACGTCCACGACGACGAAGATGACGACGAGGACGACGACCGACGCAAACACACGCATGACAACCAGGATGACGACGATGACGACGACGAGCCATGAATCGGTCCAAGCAGAATCTATCGCCCCGCCGGAGCGGTTTGACCGC
>CADEER010000159.1 GCA_902826395.1 uncultured bacterium | reverse complement strand
GCGAGCAGGTCGTCGACCGAACGCACCGCGATGCCGAGCTCGGCACCGACTCTCACCGCGTCGGGCGGCTCGAAGTCGCTGCGCTGAACCAGATCGGGGTCGGCGAGAAACCGCTCCACCGGTCCGTCGAAGATCAGGCGTCCCTGCTCGAGCACCAGGCAGCGCTGCGCCCACTCGGCGACGATCCACGGCGCGTGCGTAATGATGAGGATCGAGGTGCCGCCGTCGCGCAACCTGCCGAGCAGGCCCATCATCTCGCGCTGCTCCCCGGCGTCGAGACCGGTCGTCGGCTCATCGAGGATCAGCAGCCGCGGCCGCAGCACCAGCAGCGACGCGACGGCGAGCCGTTGGCGCTGTCCCTTGCCGAGGCCGAACGGATCCTCGTCCTCGAATCCCCCGAGTCCCACCTCCGCGATGGCAGCGGCAGCGCGCTCGGCGATGTCGCGCTCGGGCAGGCCGAGATTCTCCGCGGCAAAACGCACCTCGGCGCGCACCGACTCGGCGAAGATCTGGTGGTCGGGATTCTGGAACACATAGCCGACGTCGGCGGCGGCCTCTTCGAGATCGAGGGTCGCGACATCGCGGCCGCGCAGTGCGACGCTGCCGCGCTGCGCTTTCAGCAGACCGTTCAGATGCTTCGAAAATGTCGTCTTACCGGAGCCGTTCGCCCCGACCAGGGCAACCATCTCGCCCCCGTGAAGCCGCGCGGATACGCCGCGCAACACCGGCGGCCCGTCCGCATACGCGAACTCGACATCGCGTGCCTCCACCAGTAGCTCGCCAGTGTTGTCTCTCCCCCTCCTTACGAGACTGTCGGAAAACGAAGATTCGTGACCGTACTCGTACACGGAATCTCCTGCAGAATTCGGGCATTGATCGTGTACGGGTACGCGTACGGGTACGTGTACGAGAGAAAATCGACCGTCCCCCAAGGAGGGGGGCGGGGGGAGGTCGCTCATCTTCCGCAGCGCCGCCGCAGCGCTCGCGACATCTGCGAACCTTCCCTCATGTCCGAGCGCGGCCGCCAATCGATCGAGATCGCCGGCCGGCACGCCCAGCTCCGCCAGGCGGTCGACGCGGCGCAACAGAATCTCCGGCGGACCGTCTTCGACGATGCGGCCCTCGCTCATGAGCAGCAGCCGATCGGCGCCGCGACAGGCTTCCGGCTCGTGTTCGATCAACACGATGCCGACACCTTCGGCGCGCAGCGCGCGCAGCACGGCGAAGATCTCGCGCTTGCCCTGTGGATCGAGATCGGTGGTCGGCTCGTCGAACACGATCAGCTTTGGCTGCATCGCCAGCACCGCGGCGATCGACAGCCGCTGCTTCTCGCCACCCGACAGCGTGCTCGGATCGCGGCGCTCGAATCCCTCGAGGCCTACCTGTCGGAGGGCGCGATCGACGCGCACTCGCATCTCCTCCCGTGGCACGGCGAGCTGCTCCATGCCGAACGCCACCTCGAGCGCGACGTTGGTCGAGAAGAGCTGGGCCTCGAAATCCTGCGTCACCAGGCCGACGACACCGGCCAGCGCCGCGACGTCCGCCCGCGACCGCTCGATGCCGTCGATCCACACCTCGCCGCGCAGATCGCCGGGTTGGTAGGCGGGGATCGCGCGGTTGAGACAGCGCGCCAGGGTCGTCTTGCCGGCGCCGCTGCGCCCCATCACGACCAGCATTTCGCCGGTGTTGATGCGCAGATCGAGACCCGCCAGCGCCGGCTGTGCCGTCTTGGGATAGGTGAACCAGAGGTCGCGCAGCTCGACCAGCGGCGTCGTCACAGCAGCGCTGCTCCGATGAAGAGCGCGACGACGAACGGCGCCACGGCGATCGTCACCTGCGCGGCGGCCGGCGCGTCGGACACCGTCACGTAACCCAGCGCGACCATGTTCCCGGCGATCATTCCGCCGACCGCGGCGACGGTGACGATCAGCGCGCCGAGCGAAGTCCAACGCCGCCGCCGCGCCGCGCCGCCGCTCAGGTCGTCGTAGCAGAGACCGGTGGCGCGCACCCTGCCGTAGAGAGCGTGCAGCAGGAGCGGCGTCAGGACGACGGCGATGGCGAAGTTGTTGACGAAGATAATGTTGGCGAGAGCAGCGAATGGCACGAAACCCAGCGCATTGAGCCCCCAGCCGATGATCAGCGCACAGGCCGCCGAGGCGATCGCCACCACTGCCACGAAGCCGATCCATTGCACCGGCGTCGACGGAGTAGGGTCGGCCGCCGAGAAGGCGCGCCACAGGTAGTACGGAAGCAAGCCGTAGATGAAATTCCCGGCGGCGCCGAACAGTGCACCGGGTCCGAAGCCGCCGAGGAAGTCGCCGATGATATTGCCGATCGCCGCGCCCCACGCGGCCGCCGGTCCGAAGAGAAACGAGCACAGCACCGGCACGGCGTTCGCCGGCCGCAGCTCGGTGACGCCGGGGATCAGCGGCAGCAGCTTGAACGGAATCAGCAACGCCGCGAACAGCGACGCGCTGATCGCCGTCAGCACGACCATGCGCGTGTTGCGCCACATCGCGAACAGACCGAGCTCACCGCCCGCAGCGCCGCGGTCCGCCGTCACGACTTGCCTCCGAGGTCGGCCAGACCGAGCTTCTCGAACTCCGCGGTGTCGGCGCGCTCCTTGATCATGAAGCTCGCGTCGCGGTGTCCGTCGACGTGCGCCACCCGCAAGCGCAGCGGGCGGCCGGCGGCGACGCGCTCGGCCGGCGCGATCAACACCCAGGAGCCGGAGCGATAGTCGCCGCTCTCGCGCGGCGCGTAACGCAGCTCGTATCCGTTGCCGCGCCAGATTCGCGGCTCGGTGAAGCGGTCGGTCTCGAACTCCATCGCATGGTGCCCATCGACCCACAGTTGGGCGCGGCCCGGCAGTGGACTGACGACCGCGGTGAAGACGAACGCCGTCACTGCCGATTCCGGCGGCGCCGCCGTCTCCCACACCACGGCGCCGTCGGCGTCGTACAGATGCTCGACCCAACCCGCGCTGTCGCCCCGATAGTCGCCGTCGTGCGGCAGCGCATGGCTCGCTTCGATGACACGCGCAAAGCCGCTGACGATCTGACGCGGCGGAGGGGGCGTCGACGCCTCGGCCTGGCGGCCGGCGATGCGCGGGTGCGCGACGACACCCGGCGCCTTGCCGCCTGCCGTTCCGCGCAGCCGCGCGGTGAAGGACCAGTCGGCATGACCGCGGCAGGTCTTCATCAGGAGTTGGTTGCTGCCCTGCCGCAGCGACAGATCGAGGTGCATGGAGCGCAGCCCGATCTGCCGAGTGCCCTCCAGCAGCGGCACGCCGTCGAGCCACGCCTCGATCCACTGGTTGGTGCCGTCCAGCTCCAACGCGACCGCGACGTCCTGGTCGGCGACCAGATCGGTCGTCGCGTAGGCGCAAACCCAGACCGGGTCCTCGCCCGAGGGCTCGATCAGCGGGCGATAGAAGTTGTGCAGCTCGACGCGCACGAAGTGCGGCACGATGCGGCGCCAGAACATCTCGCGATCGCCCGCAGTACGCGCGTCGAGCGAAGGGATGCCGTCCGGGAAGTGGTTCTCCTTCATCGCCGAACCGTCCTGATTGTCGAAGACGCCGAGCAGCAGCCAGTTCCGCAAATAGCGACCGCGCTCGACGATGTCGCCGATCACGAACACCTCGCGTCCGGACGGATCGGCGATGCGATGGCGGACCGCGACCTCGTCGAACAGCGCCAGGTCGCTCTCGCGCAGCGCCGCCAGGACCCGTTGTTTGGCGGGGTCGTAGCGGTCGAACTCGGCCGGGTCGATCGTCAGATACCCGGGGTTGTACGCCTCCAGCCACTTCTGCGGCGGATAGCTGTTGTAGAAGAGCGGGAACACCTGCGCCTGGTTTCCGTCGCTCGTGGTCAGCAGCAGGACGTCGTACTGGCTGCGCAGCGGTTCCATCGCCGCGATTGCCTCGCCGTATCCGTATTGGAACGCGTCCGCCGCCTGCGCGGGGTAGCGAGCGATGTAGCGGTACCCATAACGGGCGGTCTCGTAGAGCAGCGTCGCAACGACCAGGCAGAGGACGATATCCGACGCCCACTGCCGCCATGCCTTTCCATTGCTGCGCGATAGCAGCGTCTGCAACGCGCTCATCCCCGCACCGGCGAGCAGACACAGCGCGCCTATGCCGATGAATCCCCGCGTCGCGCTCGGCACTTCGTTCATGAGACTCGGCGCCAACGGAAACAACACCAGCCACCAAAGCAGCAGCTTGCCGTGCGGCCGGCCGGGGCGCAGACACCATGCCGCACCGATCGCGATCAGCGGCGCCATGATGAAGTAGATCTGTCCCACCTCCGGCACCGCGTGGCGCACCAGCGGATCGCCATAACGAAGCAGGAAGTCGGCGCTGAAGAACGTGCTCCAGTTGGCGGCCACGATGCTCAGGTTCTCGAGGAGCGACTGCGACGCGCGAAGAATCGTCGTCTCGGCGAAGTACTGTCCGGCCCGATCGCGGTGCAGCACATCGAACACCAGCAACGGCAGACCGGTTACAGTCGCCGCCAGCGCGGCGAGCAGCGCCCACCGTCCGGCGGCGAGTAGCGGTCGCGCATAGAGGATCGCCGCGCCGAGGAGAAACAGAGGCACGAACAGCTTCGCCGGCGCATACGCGTAGAGGCTGAGCGCGAACAGCACGGCGGCGGGAATCAGGCGGTGCGGCCGGCCGCGCACGCCCTGCAAGAAGAGAGCGAGCCCACAGGCGAAGATCGGCAGTAGCGTGATCAGCTCGAAGGCGATGCGGCTGAAGTGCACGTGCCACGGACTCACGGCGACGAACAGGCCGCACCACAGCGCGCCGCGGCGCCCGAGCAACAGGTTCGCGAGCCACAGCATCGCGGCGACGCCGGCGATACCCCACAGCGCCGCCACCAGGCGGATCGAGGCCTCGCTCAGGCCGAGCGCGCCCACGACGGGAATCGCCGAGTAGATGAAGATCGGATTCTTGTAGCTGACGCCGAACGACCAGACGTAGAGCGGCAGGAAGGTACCTTCCTCGTCGCGCCCGCTCTCGAGCAGCGAGAACGCGTTGTAGCCGTTGCCCGCCTCGTCGCAAAACAACCCCGCCGGCACCTGATCGAGGCCCCAGAGCCGAATCAAAGCCGCCGCGATGACGATGCCGATACAGCCGAGGCGAAAGAATCGCTCCGACACACCCGCCCCACCGGACTCTCGTCCCTCGTCTTCCGCGACCTCGATTCCCATCTCACTCCCGCGCCGGCGCAGTGCACCGGCGACAGTGCGATCTATCGACGCAGCGCCGTCAAGTCGAGACCGCAAGCAGGCTCTCCGCAGTGCGCCACTTTCATTCAAGGGGCGTAATCGTACTCCCTCGATCACCTCTCCCTACGGGCGCTCCGTTGGAGAGGTGCCCAAGTGGCAGACCTCAAACCGTTCGAGTGGCGCAAATCCACCTGCGCCGCTGCAACGGAATTCATGGTTGCGAACGCTTGCTTCTCGGGCAGACTCGTCGCAGTTGGCCGAAGGGAGGGTTCACGGTGAGAGGATGTGAGATCGGCAATCGCGCGGCGACGGCTTTGGTTGGCGTCGCGCTGCTCGCCCTGCCGCTGACAGCGCTGGCCCACCCCGACGAGGCAGACTCCAGTGCTGGCGCAGCAAGCCAGGCGGCATCGCGTCCCATCGAGCTTGCGCAAGTTCAGTTCGGCGCCGGTGGCGCGGTGAGCGGCATGATCGTCAACCGCAGCGCCGATGTGCTGCGCGAGGTGCAATTGCTCGTGCGGTACGACTGGCAGTGGAAGAACGAGCGCGAGCCCGGCGAGGACAGTCCGGCGCGCTCGACCTACGTCACCATCAGCGGCGACGTCCCGGCGCTCGGCACCCTGCCCTTCCAATTCGCGCCGGCGCCGCCGCTGCCCGAACGCGACGACGGTCACTTCACACCCTCCATCGAGGTCGCCCGCTACACCCAGGTTCGCTACGACAAGGTACCGCGCGACCCGAGCCAGGGCCGGACCACCTCCGACAATCGCTGAGCTCTACTTCGGCTCGCGGGGAGGCCGAGCCGAGCGGACGCGTTATGCCGCCGGCCCCGTCCGCTCGCCGGTCAACTTGCGGCGAGGGGATCGTGCCGTGGTAGGTTCTTCTGTGTCGAAGGCCTGCCAGGAGGGTTTGTTCCGCTCGAACGCGTCTAGCAGCCCGTTGAAGAACAGGCGCGAGAGCGAAAACGAGGATTTCGGCGCCAGGGCAAGGCGCGAAACCGGAAGCAAAGTCGGGACTTTTGTTGAGGATTTCGCAACGCAGCCATGGCGCCGAAAGACCGTTTGCAGCCCGCGTCCTGTTCGTCAACGGGCTGCTAGCCCATGGTTCAGGAACGATGCATACATGGTGCGCCAATCCTGAACATCGGACAGTGATGCGACTCGAGTAACGTGAACGGCCCCGGAAACATCGACCAGGCTTCGCCAGCGAAGGACGCCGCGAAGCGAACCTTCGACACGCCACTGCTGATCGGCGTCGCGCTGCTGGTGGCCGTGCTGGCGGGCAACGCCGGTCTTACCTACCGCAACACGCGCCAACTCGACGAGAACTCTCGTTGGGTCGTTCACACCCACGAGGTGCTGCATCTGACCAATCAGGTCATGGCAGCGCTGACCGAAGCCGAGACCGGGCAGCGCGGCTTCATCATCTCCGGCGAAGACCAGTACTTCCGATTCTATGAGGCTGCGTCGGCGCGATCGAGGGAGATCCTGACCAAGCTCGAGAGCAAGACGTCGGACAATCCCGCCCAACAGGCCCGCATCGCGAAGCTGAAAGAGATGACCGCGACGCGGCTGAGCCTTTTGGAGCAAGGCATCGGCCTGCGCCAGAAGAGCGCGGAAGAAGCCGCTGCGTTCATCGCCGCCGGCAAGGGCAAGACCCAGATGGACGCCATTCGCCGGCACATCGCCGAGATGGAACGTGTCGAAGGGGCGTTGCTCGCCGAGCGGGAGAAGGGCAGCGCCACGGCCTATCGGCTTGCGGTCACGACCGGCCTGCTCACCACCGGCCTGGCGCTGATAGCGCTGGCGGCGTTCGTCTGGCTGCTCGACCGCAGCATTCGAACGCGGCAGCAAGCTGCCGTCGTCATCGCCGAACAGCGAGAGCGGCTGCGGACCACGCTCGCCAGCATCGGCGATGGCGTCATCTCGACCGACATCGACGGCCGCGTCACCAATCTCAACGCGGTCGCGCAGTCGCTCACCGGCTGGACCAACGCCGAAGCGATGGGCCAGCCGCTCGACACGGTGTTCCGCATCGTCAACGAGGACACCCGCAACCCGGTCGAGAATCCTGCAACCCGGGCGTTGCGCGAGGGCGTCATCGTCGGACTGGCGAACCATACGGTCCTGATCGCCAAAGACGGAACCGAGCGGCCGATCGACGACAGCGCCGCTCCGATCCGCTGCGACGAGGGCAAGCTCGTCGGCTGCGTGCTGGTGTTCCGCGACATCACCGACCGCAACCGAAAGGAACGGCAGGCTCGGGAGAGCCACGCCCGCAAGACGGCGATGCTCAACGCGGCGCTCGACTGCATCATCACCATCGACCACGAAGGCAGCGTCCTCGAATTCAATCCCGCCGCCGAGAGCACGTTCGGATATCGAAGCGAGGACGTCGTGGGCCGCGAGATGGCCGAGTTCATCATCCCACCCTCGCTGCGAGAACAGCATCGCCGCGGCATCGCCCACTATCTCGCCACCGGCGAGGGCCCGGTCCTCAACCGGCGGCTCGAAATCACCGCCATGCGCTCCGACGGCAGCGAGTTTCCGATCGAGCTCTCGGTGACGCCTATCGTCTCGGACGGCGCGCCAATCTTCACCGCCCACCTGCGCGACATCACGGACAGCAACAAGCTGTGGGAGAGCTCGCGGCGTCTGGTCGCCCTCGTCGAGTCCTCCGACGACGCCATCGTCAGCAAGTCGTTGGACGGCACCATCCAGACCTGGAATCCCGCAGCCGAGCGACTCTTCGGCTACACCGCCGGTGAAGCGGTGGGACGGCACATCTCCATGCTCATCCCCTCCGACCGGCTCGCCGAAGAGGATCACATCATCTCCCAGATCCGTTCGGGCGAGCGGGTCGATCACCTGGACACCACCCGGGTGCGCAAGGACGGTCGGTCGATTCAAATCTCGCTCACCATATCGCCAGTCAAAGACTCGGAAGGCCGCGTGATCGGCGCGTCGAAGATCGCCAGAGACATCGCCGAGCGGAAGCGATTGGAAAGCGAACTGCGACAACTCGCCGCCGACTTGTCCGAAGCCGACCGCCGCAAGAACGAGTTCCTGGCCTTGTTGGCGCACGAGCTCCGCAACCCCTTGGCGCCGATTCTCAACGCCGTGCAAGTGCTGCGACTGAAAGGGAGCACCGGCGAGGCAGTACAAGCGGCTGCCGAGATGATGGAGCGTCAGATCACTCAGATGGTCCGACTGGTGGACGACCTGCTCGACGTCAGCCGCATCAGCCGAGGCACGATCGAGCTGCGCAGGGGCCGCGTCGAGCTGGCATCGGTGGTGCACCACGCCGTCGAGGCGGCTGACTCGCTGGTGCAGTGCATGGGGCACAACCTGACGCTTACGCTGCCGCCGCAGCCGATCTACCTGAACGCCGACCCGACCCGGCTGGCCCAGATCATCGGCAATCTTCTCAACAACGCCTGCAAGTTCACCGACAAGGGCGGCCGCATCGAGCTGATCGTCGAGCAGGAAGGCGAGCAGGCAGTCATTCGCGTGCGCGACTCGGGCATCGGCCTCGCCGCCGATCAGCTCCCCCGCATCTTCGACATGTTCGTTCAGATCGATGCGTCGCTGGAGCGCACGGCCGGCGGGCTCGGCATCGGTCTACCGCTGGTGAAGAGTCTGGTGGAGATGCACGGCGGCACGGTCGAAGCGCGCAGCGCCGGCTTGGGCCAGGGGAGCGAATTCATCGTGCGTCTGCCAGCCCTGTTGGAATCGGCCGAGTCGCCGCTGTCGATGACGGCCGCCGGCGACGCGACATCGACTGCGGCCCGCCGCGTTCTCGTCGTCGACGACAACCGAGACTCGGCGGACTCGCTCGCCATGCTGCTCGAGCTGTTGGGCAATCAGACTCGCACGGCCTACGACGGCGTCGAGGCCGTGGAAGCCGCGGCGGCATTTCGACCCGACGTGGTACTGCTCGACATTGGCTTGCCGAGGCAGAACGGCTACGAAGCGGCCCGCGAGATACGACGGCAACCATGGGGCAAGTCGATGCTGCTGGTCGCCCTGACAGGGTGGGGCCAAGAAGAAGACCGCCAGAAGTCGAAGGAGGCCGGTTTCGACAAACACCTGGTCAAACCCGTCGACAAAGGCGCGCTCACCAAGTTGCTCGCGGACTCCTGACGGCGAAGAAAAACTTCACCACAGAGGCACAGAGACACGGAGAACCAGGGCATCCTCCGTGTCTCTGTGCCTCTGTGGTGAGGTCTTTTTTGTCACATCCTGGCTGCTGATGTAGCCTTCGCGGATGCCGCGTCATGTGCGCCGGCTCCGAAACGGGAGGAATCGACATGCACGACATCGTGATTCGCGGCGGCACCATCGTCGACGGAACGGGCGGCGAGGCGCGCACCGGTGACGTCGCCATCGACGGCGATCGCATCACGGCGGTCGGCGAGACCGGCGCGTCCGCGCGGCGCATCATCGATGCCGACGGCCTGCTCGTCACGCCCGGCTTCGTCGATATCCACACCCACTACGACGGACAGGTGACGTGGGACCCACTGCTCACGCCGTCGTTCTGGCACGGCGTCACCACCGCCGTGATGGGCAACTGCGGCGTCGGCTTCGCTCCCGTCGCACCCGGCAAGCAGCAGTGGCTGATCGGCCTAATGGAAGGTGTCGAGGATATTCCCGGCACCGCTCTGTCGGCCGGCATCACCTGGCAGTGGGAAACCTTCCCCGAGTATCTCGACGCGATCGAGAAGCTGCCGCGCGCCTTCGACATCGGCACCCAGGTGCCACACGGCGCCGTGCGCGGCTACGTCATGGGTGAACGCGGCGCGCGCAACGAACCGGCGACGGCGGAAGACATCGAGCGCATGCGCGCCATCGTCCGCGAGGCGATCGAAGCCGGAGCGCTCGGCTTCTCCACTTCGCGCACCATCGTGCATCGCGCCATCGACGGCGAGCCGGTTCCCGGCACCTTCGCCGCCGAGGACGAGCTGTTCGGGATCGGCCAGGCACTGCGCGAAGCGGGCGCCGGCTTGTTCGAGCTCGCTCCCGCCGGCGCCATGGGCGAGGACCTCGCGGCGCCGGCCAAGGAGATGGCGTGGATGCGCAAGCTGTCGGCGGCGATCGGTCGTCCGGTCACCTTCGCGCTGGCACAGAACGACCTCGACAAGGACCAGTGGCGCGTTCTCCTCGATCTCGCTCAACAGGCGATCGCCGAGGGTTCGAACATCAGGCCGCAGGTCGGCTCGCGTCCGACGACGCTGCTGATGGGATTGCAGACGTTTCATCCCTTCTCGCACCGCGCGACCTACAAGTCGCTGGCGGCCCTGCCGCTCGGCGAGCGCGTCGCGCGCTTGCGCGATCCGGCGATCAAGGCGCGCATCCTCGCCGAGAAGGACGAGTTCGACGACCCGCGCATCGCCTTCCTCATCGAGATCATCTTCTCCGGCCTCGACCGCACCTACTTGCTCGGCGATCCGCCCGACTACGAGCCGGGGCCGGAGAAATCGATCTCCCATATCGCCGCGGCGGAGGGCCGCGATCCGTACGACCTGATCTACGATCGCCTGCTCGACCGCGACGGGCGCGAGTTCCTGATGCGCACCATCCTCAGCTACAGCGACGGCGATCTCGAAGCGGTGCGGGCGATGCTCGAGCACCCGACCAGCGCCTTCGGCCTCGGCGACGGCGGCGCCCACTGCGCCGCGATCTGCGACGCCAGCATGACGACGTACCTGTTGTCGCACTGGACGCGCGACCGCCGCCGCGGCCCGCGGCTCGCGCTGCCGTGGGCAGTGCGCAAGATGACGCGTGACACAGCCGCACTGTACGGCCTCGGCGATCGCGGCGTTCTGGCACCGGGCAAGAAGGCCGACGTGAACCTGATCGACTACGACAACCTCGGACTCACCGCGCCCGAGATGGTGCACGATCTACCCGCCGGCGCCGGCCGCCTGATCCAGCGCGCCCGCGGCTACGTCGCGACGCTGGTGAGCGGCGAGGTCATCTCGGAGAACGGCGAAGAGACGGGAGCGCGGCCGGGCAGATTGATCCGCGGAGCGCGGTAACGGCGTACGGCGGGCGGCGTACGCCGTACGGCGTACGGCCGATTCGCACCGGACGCCGTACCCCGTACGCCGTACGCCGCTACGACGGATCCGCCATACACGGCGCTCCCTCGCACACGTCGACGACAACACCGTC
>CADEER010000158.1:10273-11468 GCA_902826395.1 uncultured bacterium | reverse complement strand
GCGACGATCGTCGCGTCGGACTCGATGACGTACTTCGGCGTCTCGACGCCGAGCTTGCCCCAGGTGATCTTCTCGTTCGGGATCGCGCCCGAGTACGAGCCGTAGCTCGTCGTCGAATCGCTGATCTGGCAGAAGTAGGCCCACTTGCGCACGTCCTGCATCTGCAGGTCCTGCTCCATCATCGGCACGACGCAGATCGGGAAATCGCCGGCGATGCCGCCGCCGATCTGGAAGAAGCCGATGCCGACCGGGGACTCCTGATACCAGCGCGCCAGCTCCATCATGTACTCGATGCCGCCGCGCACGGTGGTCGGGTTTTTGACGTTCCGCTTGATGCAGTGGCCGGCGTAGATGTTGCCGAGCGTCGAGTCCTCCCAGCCGGGGACGAACATCGGCAGCTTGCGCTCGGCGGCGGCCATCATCCAACTGTTCTTCGGGTCGATCTGGTAGTGCTCCTCGAGGGAACCGCTGAGCAGCAGCTCGAACATGAACTCGTGCGGGAAATAGCGCTCGCCGGCCTGGTCGGCCTTCATCCACAGATGCTTGATCTTGTGCTCGAGGCGGCGCATCGCTTCTTCCTCGGGAATGCAGGTGTCGGTGACGCGGTTCATGTGCCGATCGAGTAGCGCCATCTCGTCGGCGGGAGTCAGATCGCGGTAGTTGGGGACGCGTTCGTAGTGATCGTGCGCGACGAGGTTGAAGAGGTCCTCCTCGAGGTTGGCGCCGGTGCACGAGATGGCGTGCACCTTGTCGCGGCGGATCATCTCGGCCAGCGAGATACCGAGCTCGGCCGTGCTCATCGCGCCGGCGAGCGTCACCAGCATGCGGTCGCCGCCCTCTACCAACCGGCAATAGCCCTCCGCGGCGTCGACCAGGGCCGCGGCGTTGAAATGCTTGTAGTTGGCGAGGATGAAATCCTTGATCGGCGTATCCGACATACCTGCCTCCATTGCCTCCCAACTCAGCCAGGGCTTCGTTGGGCGGGCCGATTCGACGCCGTGATCTGGAGTCCGCTGGCTATGGCTCCGGCGCCTGTTCTGCACCGGACTGCTAAGGCGATAGGCCGGCGAATGCAACCGCGGGTGCGAACCGGCCTACTCCAAAAAGCTCGGGGGATCGGAAGCGCTCGGCTTCCGATCCCCCGAATCTGTTTCCCGCTCTCGCGAGGGGTATTGGCCGCTCAGGGAGCGCGGCA
>CADEER010000158.1:0-10173 GCA_902826395.1 uncultured bacterium | reverse complement strand
TTGGTGTCGTCGATGATGCCGACGACTCGCAGGCGGCCGTTGGCTCGCTTGTTGGTCGTGCTGCGCTTCAGGTTGGCGCGCAGGATGGCGAGGTTGGGGCTCTCGAGTACCACGCCCTCCAGCATCGGCGTGAACGGCTTGTGGTCGACGGCGCTGGTGCTGCCCATCCTGACGCGCTTGCCCCACAGGGCGCCGCGCACGACGGTGAAGGCGCCGATCGAGATGCGCGAACGTTTGGCCGCGAGGATGGTCCCTTCGAAGATCGAACGGCTGCCGACGCGCGCCGGCCGGCCGGTTCCCTCGATGCTCCAAAGGACCTTGCCGGGGGTGATGCCGCCGGTGGTGAGGATGGTGGAGCGCGTGCCGATGCGGAAGCGGCCGGAGACGCGGAACACGACCCAGGAGTTCTCGGGGCCGTTGATGGTGACTTTGCCGTCCTGACCGACGCGGAAGGACTCGATGTCGATGACGTTCTGCCCCGGCTGGAGGTTGATGGTTTGCGCTTGACCGCGGCGCAGATGGATCTCCTCGATCTGCTGTGTCGAGGTCAGGCCGGTGAGCAGCCGCTCCTTCTGGGGAATGTCGTCGATGATGTTCTCGCAGCGGACGTAGTCGGCGGCGGTGCCGGTCTTGTCGACGAAAGCGTTGGTCGGGTGATCGATCGGCAGCGCCGACGAGCAGGTATGACCGCTCGGGCAGTGCGCATTGGTGATGCACGCAGTCGTCCCGTCGCTACAGAGAGAAGGTGGGCCGACCATCGGCACGTTGCGACCGATCCTGATCTCGCCGCCCTGGTTGAGGAACTCGAAGCCGATGATCACCGGCGGCTTGCCGCCGCTGAAGTACGAGTTGCGCTCCGAGGCGAACGAGCCGGTGACGGTGACTCCGACCGACGCTTTGAGGTCGATGCCGCAGGCGCCGGCGCGCATGACGTTCGCCATGTCGCCGGTGCGCGTCATGCTCTCCATGACTTCCGTCTTGCGGCCGAATTTCACGCTGCGGCTGCCGCGCTCGGCTGTGCCGATGACGGCGTAGCGCTGGAACAAGAAGAAGGTGGCGCAGTTCGGATTCTCCGCATCGACGATGCCGTCGCCGTCGTTGTCGATGCCGTCGGCGCAGGAGTCGCACTCCATGCTCTCGGTGCCGATCTCGTACAGACAGCCGAGCTCCGCGTCGCAGGTGTCGACGGTGCACTCGTCCATGTCGTCGCAGGTCAATTCGCTGCCGCCGCCGCATTGGCCCTCGGTGCACACGGTCTCGGTGGTGCACATCGTCGAATCGGCGCACATGGTTCCGTCCGGCAGCGGCGGGTGCAGACAGATGCCCTGACCGTTGCAGGTATCGCCAGTGCAGACGTTGCCGTCGTCGCCGCAGGGCGTGTCGACCGGATCGAGGATACAAGTCGCCGAGCAGCAGTCACCGTTCTGGTTGTTACCGTCGTCGCACTCTTCGGGAGTCTCGGGGAGGCCGTTGCCGCAGAACGGTGTCCGCGTCGGCGTCCGCGTCGGCGTGGAGGTCGGCGTCCGCGTAGCCGTCTGCGTCGGGGTCGAGGTCAGGGTCGGCGTCTGCGTCGGCGTCGACGTGTGCGTCGAGGTGTGGGTGAAGGTCGGCGTCGGCGTCGCGGTCGGGGTGTAGGTCGGTGTCGAAGTGGACGTCTTGGTGAACGTCGGCGTCGCGGTCGGCTGTACGCCGGGAGCGTTGGCGTCGTTGGCGACGCCGGAGATCACGCCGTTGGCCGGACAGCCGAGAGCGTTGAAACCGTCGGTGTCGACGTCGAAGCCGGCGACGCCCACCGAGAGCGAGTTCAGAGGCTCGACGGCAAAAGCGAGGATCACCGACGTGCCGTCGGTGCCGCCCGGAAAAATCGTCATCGCGCTCGGCAACAGAGCGCCTTCGTTTGGCCGAATGGCACACAGCGGCAGCGAGATCGTCGGCGACGCCGCGAACCGATACAGGGCGCGGTTGGTGAGACCGCACTCCGGAGCCGCGACGGTCACGGCCGAGTCCTGCACGGCGGCGGGAAAACCCGCAGTGGCGGTGGTGAGCGGCGTGCCCTGGCTGAAGGTGAAGGTTTCGCAGTTGCCGCCGACACAAACGCAGGATGCGTTGCAGCCCGGGCCGATGCAGACGGAGCCAGCGCCTGAATTGTTGAAACAAGGCGCGGTCGCGTCGTCGAGGCGCTGCGACTTGCGCACGTTGGCGATCGGCAGCAGGCCGACCACGCTAGTGGACGTACTGCCGGCGGCGTTGCGCGGCGGTTCGAAAGTGCCGGCAAACGCGCAAGTACGCGTGCCGATCAGCGACGCGGTTACGGTCGTCAACTCGACCGCGTCGACGCCGACGTGCGCGTCGTCGGCATTCCGATGTTGGAGAATGAAATAGACGGTACCGTCCTGCGCTCGCGCCACTTGCGTGCCCAACGCTGCCTGCGCATCGGGAGCGTGCGCGAGCAACACGAGCAGCGCCGCCAGCATGCCCCCCATGCTGTGCGCGCGACGTGTCGCCGCTTCGGATAACTGCCGGGTAATCCCCATTGGTGTTACGACTCCCGGGTGCGACGATCGGCGCATTGACGCCGTATCAACACCTCGCCCCCCTCATATTCGCTGCCGCGTCCCGCACAGTCCCCGCCCCCGCCTACAACCGCCGGCCTCGATTTGTCTATGTACGACTACATGCGAATTTTGGTCACTCCTAGTTCCCCTGGTAGCGCCCAATGCTCTCCAAAAAAGACCGAGAGTCAAGGAATATTCTCAATTTTGTGGCGACTTGCGAGGTGATCGGGCGGTCTCGGAGACTGCTCCGTCGAGAACGAAGTTCTACTGAGTGTCCGAAATTCGAACCCGATGCACTCGCGGCCACAGTTTGCCGGTGAGGAGAAAAGTGTCGTCGGCCGGATCGTGGGCGATGCCGTTGAGGACGGCGCCGTCCGAGAGCGACTCCTGTTCCATGAGAGAGAGCAGCCCGGTGGCGTCGATGCGGCCGTCGACCCGGCCGTTGGCGGGATCGATGCGGACGATGTCCCAGGTGCCCCACACGTTGGCGTAGACGCGGTCGCGCACGCATTCGAGCTCGTTGAGATGGCGCACGGGCCTGCCGCCATCGAATACCTCGACGCTGCCGATCAGTGCGAAGCTCTCGGGATTGCGGAAGAAAAGTCGGTGCGTGCCGTCGCTCATCACCAACCTGCTGCCGTCGAAGCAGAGGCCCCAGCCCTGCCCCTCGTAGCGATGTTCGGCGGCGAGGCTGAGGTCCGGCAGGTTGTAGACGCGGGCGCGGCCCTCGGTCCAGGTGAGTTGCACCAGGCGATCGCCCACTTTCGCCAGACCTTCGCCAAACAGGTCGGCGGGCAGCTCGACCTTGCGCCGCACCTGTCCGGTCGTGAGATCGACGACGCGAACCGTGGATTGACCGCGCAAGCCGGTGCTCTCGTAGAGGGTGCCGCCATCGACGAGCAGTCCCTGTGTGAAGGCGCGCGGATCGTGCGGGTATCGCTCGACCACTGTCCAGCGCAGGGGCGCTGCGGCGGCCGGTGGTGTTGCCGCGCCCGGGGAGGTGCTCGGCTCGGCGCCGGCCGCGATGGCGGTGAGCAGCACGGCGACGGCGACAGCGGTCAGGCGAATCGAGATCGTCATTGCGGATGGAGATCGGCTGGGTCGTCGGTTGGCTGCGGAGTGACGAGCAGCAATAGTCCCCGCACCTCGACGATGCGAACCGTACTGCCGCTGTCGGCGACTGCGGCGCCGTCGAGGCGCGCGTTCCACAAGGTGCCGTCGACGACCACAGTGCCGCGCGGCGCCAACGCCTTGCGCACCGTCGCGAGCTGTCCGATTCGCGGGCCGAGGCGCGCCGCGGCGCTGCGATAGGCGGCGCGCGTCAGCGGATAGAACGCCGCGTCCTTGATGACCCACCCGGCGAACAGAGCGATCGCCCAGGTCGTCTCCATCCAACCCACGGCCGCTGCCCAAGCCGACAGCGCGGCAACCGCCGCGATGCCGGGCAACTGGAACAGCCAGTATCGCACGGCTGTGGGCATGGATCTGGCTCAGCCGGCTCCCCGGGTGTCCGCCGCTGCGTCGTTTCGTTGCGGGGACATAAAGGACTGCAGGGACTGTAAGGACTTGCTGGCGTGCTCGTTGCTGCCCAGGCGGACTTTGATCTCGAGCACTTCGCGGCCGCGGCGGACGCGGAAAACGACTTCTTCGCCGTTGCGGTGTGGCTCTAGAGCGAGCACCAGGTCGTGCCCCGAATGCACCTCGTCGTCGCCGACGGCGGTGATCACGTCGCCGAGGATGACCGCGCCGCTCGGCGTGCGCCGGGTCGGCCGCAGGCCGGCGCGCTCCGCCGCGCCGCCCGGGTGGACGTTGAGGATCAGGGCGCCGTCGATGCGCAGGCGGCGCGCCATCTCGCCGGTGGCGATGTCGATCCCGAGCGACGGTCGCATGATGCGGCCGTGGACGATCAGGTCGTCGACTACCCAGCGCACGGTCGCCGCCGGGATTGCGAAGCCGATGCCGGCGTAGGCACCGGACGGCGAGAAGATCGCGGTGTTGACGCCGACCAATTCGCCGCGGCTGTCGAGCAGCGGGCCGCCCGAGTTGCCGGGGTTGATCGCGGCATCGGTCTGGATGACGTCGCGGATCGGGATGCGCGCCCGCGAATCGATCTCGCGGCCGAGCGCGGAAATGACGCCGGTGGTCAGGGTGTGGTCGAGACCGAACGGATTGCCGATCGCCATGACGAACTGACCGACCTGCAACTCCTCCGCGCTGCTGAGCGGCAGAGGCGTCAGTTTTTCGCCCGGCGCGTTGACCCGCAGGACCGCCAGATCCTTCTCCGGCGCCACGCCGACCAGCTCCGCTTCGAAAGTGCTCTGGTCGGCGAGTGTGACGCGCGCCGCGCTGGCGCCTTCGATGACGTGGAAGTTGGTGACGATGTGCCCACTGCGATCCCAGATGAAACCCGAGCCGCTGCCGCGTTCGATCTGCCGCAGGCTCAAGCTGAAGCCATCGCGGCGCAGCGCCATCGAGGTGATGTAGACGACCGACGGCGCGGCGCGGTCGAAGAGATCGACCGTGGCGCGTTCGATGCTCCGCAGGTCGTCGAGCGCGACCGCGTCGGCTTCCTTCGCCGTCTGGGCGCCCACCGGCAGAATGTCGCGCGCCGTGTAGCCGCCGATCGCGCCGGCGAGCAACAACGCCACCAGCGTCAGCTCGCGCCCTCTCACGATTTCCCTCCGAGGCGCGCCCGCCAGCGGCTCTCGAGTCCGCTCAGGCGATCGAGCGCCGCGAGGGTCTGGGAGCGCATCTGCACCAGCGACTCATGCGCCAGCTCGAAGCGCAGCGCCAGCGCGCTCTTGGTGCGCGAGATCACTTCGCCGAGCAGTCTTCGCGCGCGTAGGCCGAGGCCGCGTCGCACGGCGAAGCGGACGGCGAACAGATAGGCGGCGAGGATCAGCAGCGCGTTGACGAGAAAATCGATGCCGGCGTATTGGCGGGCGATGAAGCCGGTCGCGACTTCGTACAGAACCCACCCGGCCAACGCGTACACCGGCAGGTCGAGCAGCAGGCGGAAGAAGCGCAGGATGCTGCGCTCGGCCGCGGCGGGGAGATCGCGCTCGAGCAAGGTTCGCCAGCTCTCTTCGACCGCCGTCGCCGCGTCGATCCTAGCCGCTTCGGAGGACGGCAGGCCGAGGCCATCGGGCGCGCCGATCAGCCGCGCCGCGCGCAGCCGCGCGGCGGCGAGACTCTCCTTGTACCAGGAGTCGAACTCGCCGCCCGCCGGCATCAACCCGGTTACATCGGTGACGCGGCGGTCGCGCACCGCCTTCTGCACCTGATCGGCGGCGAGCGCCCCGGCCGCCGCGCCGGCCGCGAGCAGTGGATTGCGGGTGGCGATCGCCGCCGCCGAGCCGAGGCCGATCGAGCCGACGTTGCCGGTGCGCAGCGCCCAGCCGCCGGGCCCGTCCCACCGCTTGGCTGCCTCCGCCCACAACAGCTCGCGCAGATCGGGACTGCGCAGCTCGAGCCGCAGCGCCACCTCATCGGCGCAGCGCTCGACGAGTGTGTTCATGCCGGCGCTGGCCTCCTCGGGCAGCGCCTCGAGGTCGCCGCGCACGGCGCTCGCGATCTCGCGGAACAGTTGCTCGATGCGCGCCGCGGTGCCGATCGCGTTGAGCCGGCGCACGCCGGCGATGGCGCTCTCGCGGGCCAGACCGCGCAGCGCGTCGCAGAACTCCGCCCATCCTTCGGCGTTGGGCTGGCTCTGCGCGGCGCGCGCGCTGAGCCCCACTACGGGAGCCTGTGGTGCCCGCCAGCGCTCGGCGGCGAGGCGGCGCACCTGCGCCAGAAGCTCGCGCCGGGCCTCGGGGGTGATCTCGTCGATGCGGTTG
This sequence comes from uncultured bacterium, assembly GCA_902826395.1. Classification (GTDB taxonomy): domain Bacteria; phylum Desulfobacterota; class Binatia; order HRBIN30; family CADEER01; genus CADEER01. The sequence goes on along the minus strand of CADEER010000158.1, from coordinate 3,782 downwards.
AGGACGAAGAGGAGCTGGCGGCGCCCGGCGAATGCGTCGATGAACGACACCGACGACTCCTCGAGAATCGATTGCCGGTGCAACACCACCACCAGCACGTCGCTGCGCTCGGCGAGCGCCGTGACCGTGGCGCGGTGCTGCTGATCGATGCTGTTGAGATCGGGCGCGTCGATCAGGATCTGCGCCGTCCACGGGCCGCTGCGCGCGTCGTAGCGCACGACCGTGACCGCGCCTTCGCTCTCGTGTCCGCCCGGCATCTCGATCTCGCGACCGGTCAGCTCGGAAACGTCGGCGTCGCGCGGCGCATAGATCACCGGGTGGCGCGTCGTCGGCCGGTCGACGCCCTCGATGGCGATGTCGTCGCCCGCCAGCGCGTTGAGCAGCGTCGATTTACCGGCGCCGGTGGCGCCGACCAGGGTGATCACGGCGGCGCGCTCGGCGCGCTCGAGCTGGCGATCGAGATCGGTGAGCAGATGCTCGATCTCTCCGTCGCGCTCGCCGACGGCGCGCAATTGCCGCACCTCGTCGATGTCGCGCGCCACCTCTCGGCGCAGCGCTCGCAGCTCGCTGCGCATCGCCGGCGGCGTCGCGGTCCGATCGCCGTCGTTCATCGTCTACCTCGCCGTCTCATGTCGCGGCCAACCGGCCGCGCAGTTGCTCCAACTCGCCGGCGAGACGGGCGCTGTCCTCGACCGTGTTGGTGAGGATCGGCGCCGCCGTCGGCAACGACGCACCCGCGAGGATGTCGCGCAATTGTTCACCGCGCACCCGCGTCCAGCGCCGCTGCGCCTCTACCATCACGTCGCGGCCGAGCAGGTGGTAGTACTTCTCGACGAGAAAGCTGCTCACCGCACCCCCCCCCGCCGCCGCGACATCGGAGCCGAGCCCCGCCGTATGAACGATCACCGCGGCGGCGAGCGCGATCGGCACCAGAGTCGCGACATCGGCGGCGGCCTGGATGTCGAGGTCGAAGCCGCGCTCGTCGAGAGCGCTCTCGACGAGCTTCTCGCACTCCTGTCGGAAAACGCCGATGTCCTCGAGCGGCTGCGACTGGATGGTGTGGGCGGCGCGCTCGCGCGCGGCGCGGCCGGCACCCTCGGCGGCAAGGTCGCGGTCGAGCGCCGCGGCAATCGGTGCGGCCGCGCGCGCGCGCGCCGCGTGGCGCGCTTCCGCTCCGAGGTCGCGCACCAGCTCTTCCCAGTACGGCGGCCAGGCGCTGCGCAGGGCGGCACACTCGATCGTGTCGAGCCGCACTTCCTCCTCGCTCTGCGCCTTGCCGCTGCCGAACAGCGCCGCCGGCACGCTCTCGATGCCGAGCCGGACCTGGCGCAGCATCTGGCGCCAGCCGCGGCTGAGGAAATTGGTGCGCCGGTCGAGGACGTTGCGGAATGCCTCGACGAAGGGGCGGCTCGGCATCGCCGCCGAGGCGATGCGCAGTCCCGCCTGCAGTGCCGTGTCGCTCGCCGCCTGCAGGATCGCGGCGGCGTCGCTCGCTTCGGCGCGCAGCGCCGCGGCGGTGGCGTCGACCAGACCGCGCAGGCGCGCCTGCGCCGCGGCGAAGGCGCGGGCTTTGACTTCGGTGATCTCGTCGAGATCGAAGAGCAGATCGCGCAGGGATCGCGCGTCGTTGCCTAGATCGCGCGGCTCCAGCGCCTGCTCGCCGGTCTGAACGCGCAGATCGTGCGGTGCCCAGAAGTGCCCGAGCGGCGCCGTGCCGACGTCGGTAGCGAGCTTGGCGGCGTGACCCGCCGCCGTCTCTCGGTCGACTGCTTCGTTGTACACCAGGACCCACGGCCGGCCGTGCGCGAACCAGCTCTCCAGAAACTCGACGACGGCGCGATTCTGGTACGAGTGTCGCGTGACCACCGCGATCACCAGGTCGGCGACCGCGAGCAGTGACTCGCTGGCCATCCGGTTGTCGTCGAGAATGCTGTCGAAGTCCGGCGTGTCGATCAGCATGACGTGCGCCGGCAGCGCCGCGTCGGTGGCGACGAGTACCTCGGCGGGATCGTCGGCGCGCTCGATCGCCTGCAACGCGCGCCCGCCCTCGATCTCGCGCAGGCGAAAGCGACCGAGCGTCGGCTCGGCCTGCAACTTGCGCAGGAGCTCGGGGTGCAACGCGCCGACCAGCCGCCGCGTCGCTCCACCGGTTGGCAGCGAGGGAGACAAGTCGCGCCCGACGAGCGCGTTGAAGAGCGCCGACTTGCCGGCGTTGTTGGGCCCGACGATGCCGACTACCAGATACGTGTCGCCGCCCGCCGAGCGCGGCAACAAGTCGCGCTCCAACAGGTCGAGCGCGGCGCGCGCCGGCTCCGACCGCCCGCGCAGCGGCTCCAACGCCGCGCGCACCTCGCGAAAGGTCGAGGAGAGATCAGTAGCCACGGCCCGCCACCATACTCGTCCAACGACTAATTCACCACAGAGACACAGAGGACACAGAGATCTCCGTGCGGCCCAGACATCGGACTGTCTCGCGCGGTCGCGGTCGAGACCAGGGACATCCGAATTTTTTAGAAGGGAGAACCTCGCGAGCAACCCGGGTGCGTCGAGGCTTTGCCGTAATCTCTGTGTCCTCTGTGTCTCTGTGGTGAATTTTTTTATGCGACGAGCGCCGCGAAGTTGTCCCGCATGATCTTGCGCGTGTCCGCCGCGTCGAGGCCGGCGAGCTCGTCGGCGAACTCCTCCGGCCACAGCAGGCCTTCGGGGTGCGGATAGTCGGAGCCGTTGAGGACGCGGCCAGCGCCGATCGTGCGCGCCAGCGCGACGACATCGTCTTCGAAGAACGGCGCCACCCAGACGTGGCGTTTGAACATCTCGCTCGGCGCCGCCGGCGGTGCTCCGAAGCGCCACATGTCTTTGCTGTAGAGGCGCGAGATCTGATCGAGCTTGCGCAGCAGCGGCGCCACCCACGTCGATCCGTACTCGACGCTGCAGACGCGCAGGTCGGGGTGACGGCCAAAGGCGTTGTCGGCGATCAGTGCCGTCAACGTGTCGACGATCGGACGCTCGGTGAACGAGAGGAGATACTCCATCAGCGAGTGGCGGTGGGAAGGCGGATGGGCGCGCAAACCCCACGGCGTGTTGTACATCTCGCTGAAGGGCGTGCGGCCGATGTGGTAGACGACGTTGAGACGCGCCTCGGCGCAGCGCGCCCAGAACGGATCGAAGTCCGGATGCCCCGGCGACACGCCGTCGACCGGCCCTGCCGTGACGACCGCGAAACGAGCGCCGCGCGCCAGCAGGCGATCGAGCTCCGCGATCGCCTGCGGCAAGTCGACCAGCGACAACAGCGGGGCGCCGTAGATGCGCCCGTCGGTGCCGTATCCCCAATCCTCCTCGAGCCAGCGATTGAAGGCGCGGACCGACGGGTACAGCGCCTCGCGGTGCTGCGGCTCGCGCAGTTGGGGTTCGACGCCGACGCCGGCCGTCGGCAACATCAGGCAGGCGTCGACGCGCTGCTCGTCCATCCGCCGCAGGCGTGCCTTCTTGTCGACGAACTCCGGCACCTCGAGACCGTTGATCGCGTTGAGACTCGGACTGCCGCCCTCGTCGGTCGCGCCGCGCAGGAACTCCTTCATGATGCCCGGCGCGCCGATGTTGTCGGCGGCGCCGACGCTGAAGAACTGGCAGCGCTCGGTGCCGACGAACATGCGACCTGGCCCGGCGCCGCGCGAGCGGTCGACCCACACGGTGCGCTCGCGATACTTCGCCTCGATGTGGCGCGTGAAGCAGTCGTCCGGCTCGTAGTAGTGGTTGTCAGCGTCGTTGATCCGATAGTCGAG
>CADEER010000157.1 GCA_902826395.1 uncultured bacterium | reverse complement strand
ATGGTGCGCAACGCCGGCCTGTTCCCGTACACCAACCAGTACGTCGGCACGCCCAAATATTTCTACGAGCTCGAGCAGATGGTCCTGTGGGGCATGGCGCCGGCGCTCGGCCTCACGGCGGTGATCGGCACCGGCGCGCGCATCCTCGGATTGCTGCGCGAGCGCTCGGCCGTCGACCTGGTGCTGCTCTCGTACGTGCTGCCGTTCTTCCTCGTCACCGGCTGGTTCGAGGTGAAGTTCCCGCGCTACCTGCTGCCGATCTATCCGATCCTGATCATCTGGGCGGCGGCCTTCCTGAACCGCACCGCCCAACGCTCGGTGCTCGGTCGCATCAACAAGTGGCTCGTCATAGCGCTGACGGGGCTCGCCGCCGCGTCGTTGATGTCGATCTATTTCCGGCCGTTCACCGAGGTCGTCGCCTCCGAGTGGACGTATCGCCACATTCCGGCCGGCAGCCGAATCCTGACCCAACATTGGGACGAGGGATTCCCGATGCCGTTGCCGGGCAACAACCGCAACGGCGCCCGCTACGACATCGAAGAGCTGCCGTACTACGAGCCCGACAACCCGGCGAAGATCCAGCAGATCAGTCGGGAGCTGGCGAAGGCCGACTACATCGCCTTCCAGACCAAGCGCCTCTACGGAGCGCTCACCCAGGCGTCGGAGAAGTTCCCGCTCAGCAACAACTACTTCTATCTCCTCTTCGCCGGCGACCTGGGCTACGAGCTGGCGTACTCGCACGCCTCGCGGCCCTCGATCCTCGGCTTCGAGTTTCCCGACGAGCTGGCCGACGAATCGCTCACCGTCTACGACCACCCGAAGGTCCTGATCTTCAAGAACAGCGGCCGCCTCCCGGCCGAGGAGATCTACCAGAAGGTGATGCGCGGCATCCCGTCGGTGAAGCTGACCCGCGACGACCTGCTGCGCATGGACCACCGCGATGCGGGTGGCGGCGAGTTGCAGATCAGCGGCGGCGGCGCCGCGCCGTTGGTGCGCTCGAGCCTCGCGGCGCTGCTCTGGTTCGCCCTCGTCGTCGAGATCGCCGGCCTCTGCGCCTACGCGGTCCTGCGCCACCTCTTGCCGATCCCCGGCGTGTACGCCCTTTCCAAAGTGCTCGGCGTCCTGGTGCTCGTCTACTTGCCCTGGCAGGCGACGCTGCTCGGCACGCGCTTCACGCCGACGGCCATGATGGTGAGCTTCGCGGCGCTGGTGATCGCCGGCGCGATCGCCTGGCGGAGCGGCGCGGCGTACACGTCCGACCGCGCCGACGTGGTCGCGACCGAGATACTGTACTGGTTCGCCTTCGCGCTGTTCCTGTTGGTGCGGGCGTGGAATCCGGAGATCTATTGGGGCGAGAAGCCGATGGACTTCTCGTTCCTCAACGCGCTGATGCGCTCGAGCGACATCCCGCCGCCGGAGCCGTGGTTCTCCGGATCGACGCTGCACTACACCTACTTCGGACACTACGTCGTCGCGGCGCTGGGCAAGCTCTGCCACATCCACCCCGGCGTCACCTTCAATCTCGGCATCGGCCTGTTCGCGGCGCTCACCGCGGTGGCAGCGTACGCCGCCGGCACCGCGGCGACGCGGCGCTGGCAGGGCGGCGTGTTGGCGGCGTTCTTCGTCGTGCTCACCGGCAACCTCTCCGGCCTGCGCGAGCTGATCGACCGCACGCCGGCGATCCGCAACCCGGACGCGACGTTGGTCGAGCATATCGGTTGGGTACTGAGCAACCTGTCGTCGACGCTCAACTTCGATTACTTCTGGGCGACGTCGCGGGTGATCAAGGACACCATCAACGAGTACCCGATGTGGAGTTATCTGTTCGCGGATCTCCACGCGCACGTCCTGGTGATGCCGTTCTCGCTCACCTTCATCGCCCTCACGCTGGTGATGGCGCGCCGCCGCGACGAGCCGCAGCGACCGTCGGCGGCTGCGCTGTTCGCGCTCTTGGGATTTACCCTCGGCGCGATCATGGTCACCAACGGCTGGAGCACACCGACCTATGTGCTGCTGTTGCCGTTCGTCCTCGGCATCACCGTTCTCGGTACGCGCGGCGTGTCGCGCCTGCAGTGGTTCGTCGCGGTGCTGATCGGTTTGTTCGTGGCCCTGCCGGCCATGGCGTTGGCGATCGCGCAGCCGGCGATCGTCGGCGAGACCCTGCAGCGGTGGGGCTCCAACGGACGAGAGCTCTATCCGATGGTCGTCGCCGCGGCCGCCGGGGCCATCGTCTTCGTCATCATTCCGCTGCCGGCGCTGCTCACTGGCGCCGTAGTGGGCCTGGCCTACCTGCTCTACCTGCCATTCTGGCGCCACTTCTCGCCGCCGGCGCGCAACTGGGGCTGGGAGCACGACGCGTTCGCCAACGCCTGGGACTACCTGAACATCTTCGGCCTGTTCCTCTTCGTCGCGATCCCGTTCCTGTACCTGCTGTGGCGCCTGCGCATGGATCCGCCGAGCGGCGCCCGCGTCGGCGTCGTGCGCGGCGGCGCGCTGCTGCTGTTCGCGGCACTGGTGGTCGCGTGCATGGTTCTGTCGCTGCCGCCGGTGCGGGACCTGGTTCCGTTCCTCGCCACGATGGGGGGAACGCTGCGCATCGCGCTCGGCGCGCTCGCACTGCTGTCGTTCTACTGCGCCATCGAGCCGTGCCTGACACCGACCCTGCGCATCGCCGCGACGCTGTTCGCTTTCGCCTTCGCCATCACCGCCGGCGCCGACGTGCTGCACGTCTGGGACCGGATGAACACAATCTTCAAGTTCTACATCGAAGCGTGGTTCATGTTTTCGATCGCCAGCGCCGCCGCGCTGACCGAGATCTGGCGGCGCACCGCTCGCTCCGGCTGGCTGCACCGCGGCTGGCGCGCCGCGTTCGCCGCGCTGATGCTGCTCAGCCTCTTCACCGGCGTCACCGCGATTCGCGGCGTCATCGTGACCCGCCGCGTGGCGACGCCGCGGCCGACGCTCGACGGCACCGCCTACCTGCAGCAGCGCGACGCGCACGAGCTGGCCGCCTACGAGTGGATCAACGAGAACGTCCCCGGCATCCCGGTGGTGGCCGAGGCGCACGGACCCTCGTACCAGGACTACACGCGCGTCTCGATGAACACCGGCCTGCCGACCGTGCTCGGCTGGGACTATCACGTGCATCAGCGATCGCATCGCTGGCCCGACATCCGCCGCCGCAAGGCCGATCTCGAAAAGCTGTACACCTCTGACAGCATCGACGTCGTCAAGGGCGTGCTCGAGCGTTACAACGTCGCGCTGGTGTACGTCGGCGGCGTCGAGCGCCGCGCCCATTCCGGCGGCAATGTCGCCAACTTCAAGGATTGGGACGAGCTGCTGACCCCCGTCTACACGAACCGCGGCGTGCACATCTTCGCCGTCAACGGCCAGTTCTCCGGCGCCATGCCGATGACGACGATCGAGGAAGTGCCGCAGGTCGACGAGGGCGAAGAGGTTCCCGTTCAGGATCAGGAAGGCGTCCTCAAGCAGCCGCGCGGCCTGGCCGTCGACGCGCAGGGCAACGTCTACGTGGCGGACTTCGGCAACGACCGCATCCAGGTCTACGACGCGACGATGATGTTCGTCCGCGAGTTCGGCCAGCGCGGCAAGCTGCCGGGCGAGCTCAACCAGCCGAGCGGCGTCGCCATCGGCTCCGACGGCAACGTCTACGTCGCGGACACGTGGAATCAACGGATTCAGGTCTTCCGGCCCGACGGTGAGTATCTGCGCGAGTGGGGCGGATCGTTCTACGGCCCGCGCGGCATCGCCGCGGGACCAAACGGCGACATCTATCTATCCGACACCGGCAATCACAAGGTGAGAAAGTTCGACCTCGAGGGCAAAGAGCTCCTGGTGATCGGCCAGAAGGGCAACGCGCCGGGCGAGTTCACCGAGCCGGTCGGCGTCGCCGTCGACGCACAGGGCCGCATCTACGTCGCCGACAACGGCAACGCGCGCATCCAGATCTTCTCCCCGGAGGGCGCGCTCGAGGGCCAGATCGTCGTCGACGGCTTGAAGCTCGAGGTCTACTCCGAGCCCAACGTCGCCGTCGAAGCCGACGGCAGCATCTGGGTGACCGTCCCCGCCGTGCTCGCCATCCGCAGCTACGACCGCGAGGGCAACATCCTCGAGCAGCACGTCGGCAAGGAACAAGGAGCGACCTTCACCCGCCCGATGGGCGTCGCCATCGACCCGCGCACCGGCGACGTCCTGCTGACGGATCTCGAAGGCAAGGTCCTGCGCCTCGCCGCCCCGCAGCCCGCGCCCGCCGGCTGATTGCCACCTGGGGCAGCAGCTCCGACCAACGCGCTCAAGCGTTCGTTGCAGCACGCCCGTGGCGCTGGTAATTCACCATCATGGTAAAAACCCAGGTGCAAATTCCGGATCATCTGTATCGCGAGGCCAAGCGAATCGCGGCCGAGAATGAGATGAGCTTCGCGGAAGTCGTGCGGCGTGGACTGGAAGAGATCGTCCGGCATCATCCGCCCGGGCGAGGCGCAGCCGTTGACTGGCAACCGCCCAAGCCTCGGGATTTGGGCGTCGCCATGGTGCCAGAGGATGAGTGGACGGGCCTGGTCCACGAGTGAGCGGCGGCCGGTGATCAGCTTCGACACGAACATCGCGGTGCATGCCGCGAACACAGCGTCCCCACTGCAAAGCGCAGCTTTTGAGTTCCTCCGCTCCCTCGCCGTGCGCAACGACGTCGCCGTGTGCGAGCTGATGCTGGTCGAGCTTTATCTCAAGCTGCGGAGCGCCAGGATCTTCCCGAAACCGATGAGCGCGGCAGATGCGGTGGCGACCTGTCAGCAGTACCGCTCCAACCGAGCCTGGCAACTCATCGAGGGCGCGCCGGTCATGGGTGACGTCTGGGAACACGCGGCGACTCGAACCTTCGCTTTCCGACGGATCATCGACGTCCGGCTCGGACTTACTCTCCTCCGCCACGGCGTCACCGAACTGGCGACCACGAACGGAAAAGACTTTGAGGGCCTCGGCTTCGAACGCGTCTGGAACCCGCTCTAGAACGCGAACCCCTCCCTGCTCGCCGCTCTTGGATGATGCCCGAAAAGCTGGATTATCCGGCTTTCCGGGCTAAACTGTCCGGCATGTGGATCGAGCGTGCCATGGCGGCGAGATTGCGCTTGCTGGCCGGTCAGTTCCCCGCGGCGAGCGGTTCGGCAGCGCTGGCTCGGCTAGCAATCCGTCAGCGCTCCCACAATGCTGACAACTCGACCGCGATCTCTGCGAACGGCTCCGCGCGCACTTCTTCCGCGTCGGCGTACGTTGCGACGAGCGCGAAGTGACTGCCCGTGTGGACATACACTTCGATCGACCGCATCGCCGGGCTCACTAGCCAGGCGTTCTGCACCGCGGATCCGGCGTAGATACGCAACTTCTTCAAACGGTCGATTCGCTCGGTCGCGGGCGACAGCACCTCGCAGACCCAATCCGGGGCAAGCGTGAAATGAGGGACGTCGGGCAGCTCGGCGAGCCGCTCTCGCCGCCAGCCCGCCATGTCGGGCACGACGACGTGTGGACCGAGATGCAGCTCCGGCTCGATCAAAAGGATCCATCCGCCGGGCCCGCCGATGCCCTCGTCGTACGGAGGGCCGAGGCGGCTGCTCAAGCGAGTCGCCGCTCGCGCATGCAGAGACGACGGACGCGGCGAAGTGTACAGCTCGCCGTCGATGATCTCCGCCACCCGGTGTTCGGGAGCGGCGCGCAGATCCTCGTAGGTAGCATGCGGCCGCCGCGACCCTTTGCCCATGCACGGATTCTGCGCCCGGCCTTCCTTGCGCGCAACTCACTTCGCCCGCGCCGCCGGTTCCCGGTTCCCCGTTCTCAGCGCGCGGCGAACGCCGCGCGCCTCAGTACCCCAACTGCTTCAGCGTGTCGCGGGTCTTATCGTCGAGCTCGACGTGCGTGTCCTTTTGCTCGCGCCCGGCCATGCGGTCGCGCCAGGCGAGCAGCTCCTTCTTCAGATGCTCGGCGACCTGGGGATCGGCGCCGTTGAAGATGAGGTTGAGCTTCTCGCGCGGATCCTCTGAGTACCGATACAGCTCGAGTGTCGTGCCCGGCTGGTCGAGCGACCATGTCGGCGGCTGCTGTACCAGGCGCTTCGTCGGGTCGGCCTCGAATGGCACTTTGGCGATCAACTTATATTCGCGGTCGCGCACCGCCAGGTGGTGCTGGCCGATCTGGTCGAGGTAGTACCGCGAGTGGAACGAGTAGTCGCGCTCGCGCTCGCCGGCGCGCGCCTGGAGGATCGGGACCAGGCTCTCGCCGCGCACGCCGGCCGGCACCTCGATGCCTGCCAGCTCGGCGATGGTGCGGTAGAGATCGATCAGCTCGACGGGTTCGCGAGTGCGGCCGACGTTCTGCATCCCCGGAGAGCGGATGATGAGCGGAATGTGCAGCACCTCGTCGTAGATCACGTTCTGATGGCCGGGCAGCATGTGCTCGGAAAACGCCTCGCCGTGATCGGAGGTGAAGATGATCAGCGTCTCGTCCCACACGCCCAGTGCTTTGAGCTTGTCGAACAGCCTGCCCATGGCGTCGTCGACGAGGCGGATCTCCGCGTCGTACACGTGCCAGCTCTTGTCCTTGTGGTACGGGTTCCCCTCAGTGGGCGGTGAGTGGGGATCCATACTGTGGATCCACATGAAGAAATCCCCCGCCGCATGCTGCTCCAGCCACGAGAGCACGTCGGGCTCGAGCGTCGAATAGGGGACCTTGGCCGGCGGTTTGGCGGCCGGCGCGACGTGGCCAAACCCTTCGTGGAACTGACTCGTACCCAGCATCAGGACCGGGTTGGCGTTGAACCACGCCGTCTTGAACCCCGCCTTGCCGAGCGTGTCGGCGATCACACCCAGTTTTGGCGGCAGGTTGTTCTGGTTGGTGTACACCCCCGTCTCGTAGGGGTATCGCCCGGTGATCATCGCCGCCATCGACGGCGCCGTCCACGGCGCGGGCGCCATCGCCCGCTCGAACACCAGCGCCTCTTTTGCGAAGGCGTCGATGTTCGGCGAGGTCGGCTTGGCATAGCCGTACGTGCCGAGCCGGTCGGCGCGCAGAGTGTCGATCGAGATCAACACGATCTTGCGGATCGGCGCGTCGCCGCCGCGCACCGACGGCGGGTAGTACGTCACCCCCACGATTACCGCCGCTGCGATCAACGCAGCACCAGCTAACACCCCCGCGAATTTGAACGATTTCATGCAGTCACTTCCGGCCCCGGCAACGGCCGCGCAGCTTAACGGACAACGCCGTCGGAATCGAGCGCCGGGGCGTACCAGGCGTTCTTTCAAGCGCACGCCGCGCGGCTCGCCTCGCAGCGGCGCGGCTGATAGGAATCGCCGCGACGTGGTGCGAGACGGGCTAGCGGCGATGGCGGCGACGGTCGAAGGCGGGGACGCGATCGAGGTATCGGTCATCCTGCCCTGCCTCAACGAGGCCGAGACGCTCGCGACCTGTGTCACCAAGGCGCGCACCACTCTCGAGCGCCTGGGCATCGCCGGCGAGGTCGTGGTGATCGACAACGGCTCGACCGACGGCTCGCAGGCGATCGCGACCGACTGCGGCGCCCGCGTCGTCGACGAGACTCGGCGCGGCTACGGCAGCGCGCTGATGCGCGGCGCCGAAGAGGCGCGCGGCCGCTTCATCATCATGGCCGATGCCGACGACTCCTACGATCTCACCGATCTGCAGCGCTTCATCGACGAGATGCGCGGCGGCGCCGAGATGGTCATGGGCTCGCGGCGGCGCGGCACCATCAAGCCGGGAGCCATGCCGTGGCTACACCGATGGATCGGCAACCCGCTGCTCACCGGCATCCTCAATCTGTTCTTCCGCACCGGCGTCTCCGATGCGCACTGCGGCATGCGCGGCTTCACGAAGGATGCGTACCGGCGCATGGAGCTGCGCACGACGGGCATGGAGTTCGCCTCGGAGATGGTGATCAAGGCCTCGCTCGCCGGTCTGCGCATCCGCGAGATTCCGATCACCCTGTCGCCCGACGGCCGCAGCCGGCCGCCCCATCTGCGCTCGTTCCGCGACGGCTGGCGCCACCTGCGCTTCATGCTCCTGCTCTCGCCGACCTACCTCTTCCTCATCCCCGGCGCGCTGTGCGTCATCGCGGGATTGATCATGTTGGCGGCGCTCGGCCGCGGCCCGATCATCATCGGCGATCTGTACTTCGGCGTGCACTACATGGTGCTCGGCAGCCTGCTCACCGTGCTCGGCACACAGGTGGTCACCACCGGTCTCTTTGCCAAGGCGTATTCGCATGCCGCCCGCCTGTATGCGCCGGACCGCACGCTGCAGCTCCTGTTGCGCTACTTCACGCTCGAGCGCGGCCTGGTGATCGGCGCCGTCCTCTTCGCCATTGGCTTCGTCATCGACGCGTCGATCCTGATCCGCTGGCTCGCCAGCGGTCGCACCACGCTCGATGCAGTCCGCCCGGCGCTGCAGGCCTCGACCTTGATGATCGTCGGCGCACAGGTCCTGTTCGCCTCGTTCTTCCTCAGCATGTTGACCGTCGAGACGCGGACACCGGCGGAGCGGGCAGAACCAGCAGTTCGTTGAGAACAGGTGCGAATGCCCCGCATCTGTCATTCCGGCTTTCGGGACTGTCGATTTTCTCCCGTACACGTACTCGTACGCGTACCCGTACACGATCAATGCCCGAATTCTGCAGGAAACTCCGTGTACGAGTACGCGTACGAGTACGTGTACGGTCACGAATCTTTCGTTTTCCCGACAGTCTCTTTCGCCTCGGTGACCATGAGGCGAGCTCTCAACGCGCTGCTAACGGCTTCTTGAGCAGCAGCACTCGCGTCGTCGACAGCGCGCGCAGCGGCGCGGCGCGTTCGAGCAGGTTCTCGAGCCGCTCGTACGCGGTCTCCAGGGCGGCCGGGAAGCTCGGGAAGAACACCGGCAGATGCGCGATCTCCGGTTCCAAGAGACCGGCCTGCCGTGCCCAGGCGCGGGCGTTGTCGGCGGTGAGCTCGAAGAGCTTCTTCTCGATCGGATCGCGCCGGTAGACGAGGTTCACCGGATAGCGCGGGTTGGGCTCGACACATACGATCGGCGAGCCGGGGCGCAGCACCCGCGCCACCTCGCGCAGCACGTCGGCCTGCGAGGTCACGTGGTGCAGGGCGTCGAGGCAAAACATGCCGTCGAAGGCGCCGTCGTGAAACGGCAGTTGCTCGGCGCAGGAGTTGACCAGCAGGACGCGTTCGGCAGCGGCGCCGCCGAGCCGTTGCCTGGCGATCGACAGCGCACCGTGCGCGACGTCAATGCCGGCATAGCGACATCGCGCCGGCATGCGCTCGAGGAAGTAGTCGATCTGCAGGCCGCGGCCGGCGCCGACCTCGAGCACCCGCTCGCAGCCGCGCAGCACCTCGGCCGCGAACGCGAGCTTCTTGCGCATCGTGCGCGGGAAATCGGGATGCCCGAAGAAGCGCGTCGCCAGCCGCGGCGGGTCGCTCTCGAAGAACTGCTTCTGCTCCGCGACGCCGCGCGCTGCCGGGCTTTCCTGTTCGCCGTCTGTCCTTGCCACCACCGTGAACGTCCCTTGCGCCTCGCTAGGGGCGTCTCTATCGTCCCGCCCCGGTCATGCGCGTCCTGATCGTCTCCCACTACCTACCGCCTCACGTCGGCGGAATCGAGGTCCTCGTCAACGAGCTGGCGGCGCGGCTGCGCAGCGCCGGCCACGCCGTGACTTTGGTGTCGAGCGCAGCCGGCGCCGAACGCGCTGAGCCGCAGGAGAACGTTCACCGCATCCCGGCGTGGAACATCCTCGAAGAGAAGCTGCACGTCCCCTTCCCCATCTTCTCTCCGTCGATCCTGCCGATCATGCGCGCCGCCGTGCGCGACGCCGACGTCGTCCACGCGCACGGCGTCCTCTACCTGACTTCATGGATCGCCCTGGTGTTCTCATGGTGGTACGGCAAGCCGTTCGTCGTCACCGAGCACGTCGGCTTCGTGCCGTATACGAGCGCGGCGCTCAACGCCGTGCAGCGCACCGTCTTGCGGCTGCTGACGCCGCTCTTCCTGCGCGGCTCGCAAGCGGTGGTCACCTACAACCGGCGCGTCTTCGAGTGGCTGGAGTCGTTCGAGATCCACCCCGAGCGCCTGTTCTTCGTCGTCAACGGCATCGACACCGAGCTCTTCCAGCCCGGCCGAGCGGACGAGAAGGAAGCCATACGGCGAGAGCTCGACCTGCCGGTCGAAAAGCCGCTGGCGTTGTTCGTCGGCCGCTTCGTCCAGAAGAAGCGCCCCGACCTGATGCTGCGCAGCGGCGACCCATCGTTCGATCTCCTGCTGTGCGGCAGCGGCGAGCTACCCGCCATCGAGAGCGCGAGCACCGTGCACGTGCTGCGCGACGTGGCGTACCGCGACATGCCGCGCGTCTACCGCGCCGCCGACGTCATGGTGCTGCCCTCGCAGGGCGAGGGCTTCCCGGTCGCCATCATGGAGGCGATGGCGAGCGGCCTGCCGGTCGTCGCCTGCGCCGACCGAGCCTACGACGAGTACGTGACCGACGACGAGCTGCTGCAGGTGCCTGCCGACGCCGCCGCGATCCGCGCCGCGGTGGCAAAGCTGGCCGCCGATCCGGACGAGCGTGCGCGGCGCGCCGCGGCGGCGCGGCAGCGCGCGCTCACCGACTTCTCGTTGCAACGCAGCGCCGATCAGCATCTGGAGATCTACCAGGCCGCGGCGCAGACGCGCGGCATGTCGCAGGTGCTGGCGCCGCTCGGCTACGACCTGCCGACGCAGATCAAGCTCCCCGCTCTGCGCTCCCTGCTGCGTCGCCCCGAGGGCCGGCCGCGCATCGACGTCGGGCCCGGCACCGGGTATCTCGCCGACGCGCTCTTGACGCCGGGGCCCATCGTCGCCGTCGACATCGCGCACGACAACCTGTTGGCGCTGCGCCGCAAGGCCCGCGAAGGCGGCGCGGCGGATCGCTTTCTGCCGGTGCGCGCCGACCTCATGCACCTGCCGTTCCGCGACGGGAGCGCCGCGGCCATCGTCTGCACCCAGGTGCTCGAGCACGTCCCGGAGGATCGACGCGCGGCGCGCGAGCTGGGGCGCGTTCTCGCGCCCGACGGACAACTGCTCGTCGAGGTTCCGCACATCGGCGCCGGCTACGCGAGCCATCTCGAGCTGCTCGGCGTGCAAACCGTGCACGACGTGCCCGGCCCCGAATACCACTGCCGGCCCGGCTACACCGAGCAGTCGCTGCGCGATGTCTTCACCGGCACCGGCGTCGACATGGCGGCGAGCAAGCTCTCGCTCGGCCGCCTCGGCATGCTCGCCGTCGACGCGGTCAGCCTGCTCCATCTCGCCTACCAGCGACTCCGCCACGGCCGCACGTCGTGGACCTGGGCCGACGTCGGCGAGATGCAGAACAGCCCCGTCCTGCGAGCCTACCGCCTGGTGTTCCCGGTGCTGCGGCTGTTCGCCCGCATCGATCGCCTGTGGGGAGATCGCCCCGGATTCATCCTGGCGGCGCGCTTCGAGAAGGTCGGTAGTCCCCCTCCTTGCGAGACTGTCGTAAAATGAAGATTCGTGACCGTACACGTACTCGTACCCGTACTCG
>CADEER010000156.1:10393-11741 GCA_902826395.1 uncultured bacterium | reverse complement strand
GGAGTTTCCAGCAGAATTCGGGCATGGATCGTGTACGGGTACGCGTACGAGTACGAGTACGCGTACGGGAGAAAATCGACAGTCCCCCAAGGAGGGGGCTGGGGGGAGGTCGCGTAGCGACCAACCGCGGCGCAGCCGCGCACCGCGCGACTTGCCTGTTCGGCGTCAGCGGTGTTCTGGTGTGCGCTCGCGCGCCGCGCGGCGCAGCCAGGGAGGTCGAGGATGGTTCATCGCGTCGTTCAGTGGGGTACGGGCAACGTCGGCTATCACAGCTTGCGGCACGTGATTCGCCATCCCGACCTCGAGTTGGTCGGTCTGCACGCCTTCAGCCGCCACAAGCAGGGCGTCGACGCGGCGGAGATCGCCGGCCTCACCGGCGAAGTCGGTAAGACCGGCGTGCTCGCGACCGACGACATCGACGCGCTGTTGGCGCTGAAGCCGGACGTCGTCGTCTACACCGTCAAGGCCGAGACGCGGCCGAACGAGGTGATCCCCGAGCTGGCGCGCATCCTCGCCGCCGGCATCGATGTCGTCTCGAGCTCGATGATTTTTCTGATCTATCCACCCCACGCCGACGCCGGCATGCGCGAGCCCCTCGCCGCGGCGTGCAAAGAGGGCGGATCGACCTTCTACGTCAGCGGCATCGACCCCGGCTTCTCCGGCGACGTGCTGCCCTTGGCGGCGCTGCAGATGGCCGATCGCATCGAGGAGATCCGCGTCCAGGAGCTGTGCGACTACTCGACCTATCCAGATCCGGAGTTCACCGGCGTCAGCTTCGGTTTCGGCCGCGATGCCGACTACACGCCGCCGCTGGCGATTCCCGGCATCCTACAGGTCGGCTGGGGCGGCATGGTGCGGATGATCGCCGACGCGCTCGGTCTCGAACTCGAGGGCATGCGCGAGAAGTTCGAGCGCGACTACGCCGAGCAGTCGTACGACACCGCGATGATGCACGTCGACGCCGGCACCTGCGAGGCCGTGCACTTCGAGATCGAGGGCATCGTCGGAGGCAAGCCGGTGATCGTCACCGAGCACGTCAATCGCCTGCGGCGCGACAGCGCGCCGCACTGGCCGCAGCCGCCGGTCGGGCGCAACGGCGTCCACCGCTGCATCGTCACCGGCAACCCCTCGGTGCAGCTCGAATGCTTCGTCACCGGCGAGGACGGCGACCACAACACCGGCGGCGTGCAGGCGACGGCGATGCGGATCATCAACGCCATCCCGGCGGTCTGCGCGCACGCGCCGGGGTTGATCAGCACCCTCGACCTACCCTGGACCCCATCGCACAACGTTGTGCGCAACTAAACCTCGAGTCACAAAAGATCGGAACCGCAGATGAACGCAGATG
>CADEER010000156.1:0-10293 GCA_902826395.1 uncultured bacterium | reverse complement strand
GCGTTCATCTGCGGTTTTTATTCCCTGACCGACGCTAGGACGGAGCCAAAAACATGCTGCAACTGCGAATTCACGCGCCCGGTGACGTGCGCCTCGACGACCTGCCGGCGCGCGAGCCGGGACCGCACGACGCCGTGCTGCGGGTGCGCGCCTGCGGCATCTGCGGCAGCGATCTCGGCTACATCAAGCTCGGCGGCCTCGCCGGTCCCGGACCGGAGCCGATGCCGCTCGGGCACGAGTTCTCGGCCGTCGTCGAGCGGTTGGGCGCCGAGGTGCGCAACATGCGCCCAGGCACGCGTGTCGTCGTCAATCCGCTGGCCGGCGGCAATAATATCGGCAACGGCGGCGACGCCGGCGCGTTCAGCAAGGAGATCCTGGTGCGCAACGTCGACAGCGCCGGCGTGCTCTTCCCGCTGCCCGACGATCTGCCCTTCGACCGCGCCGCCCTCGCCGAGCCGCTCGCGGTCGGCATGCACGCGATCAACCGCGCCGCCGTTGCCGTTGGCGATCGAGTCACCATCTTCGGCGCCGGACCGATCGGCCTGATGGCGCTGGTGGCTCTGCGCCACCGCGGCATCGACGATGTGGCGATCGTCGACCTGTCGGACAACCGCCTGGCGATCGCCGCCCGACTCGGCGCCGCGTTCACCCTCAACCCGGCGCGCGACAAGGTCTGGAAGGCGCTGCGCGAGCACCACGGCACGGCGCTGCTCCTCGACTTCATCCCCTGCGCCGGCAGCGACGCCTATATCGAGGCGTCGGGCGCCCCCGGCGTCATCGGCGAGATCATCGGCAACGCCAAGCCGGGTGCGCGCCTCTCCATCGTCGCCCTGCATCGCGAGCCGCGACCGGTCGACTTCTCGATGGTGCTCGCCAAGCAGCTCACCATCACCGGCTCGATGGCCTATCCCGAGAACTACGGCGAAGCGGTCGACATCCTGCACAGCGTCGACTTGTCGCCGATGATCACCCACCGCTTCCCGCTCGCCGAAATCGAAGAAGCACTGGCCGTCGCCCGCGACCCCAACCGCGCCGGCAAGGTCATCATCGAATTGTGAGCAGCTCGTCGAGCACGTAGCCGCCGGCGATCTCGATCGCCTCGGCGCTGGGGTGGCGGTCGAGCGGATGCACCATGAACTTCTGCCACCAGATATGCCGGTCGAAGGCCGGCAACAGGTCGATGAACTCCACTCCGCGACCGCGCAGCTCGCGGCCAACCAGCTCGTGCACGTCGCGCAGCGGATAATCGGTGAACGGCGCCTTGTAGAAGAGCGGGAACATGGCGACGACCAGACGAACGTCGTCTTCGGCCAGCGCCGCCGCCAGGGACCCGAGCTGATCGAACGTACGGCGTCGCGGCGCCCGATTCTCGTCGTCCAGGTAGATGTCCCGATAGTATTCGATGGCGGCGCCGCTGCGCTGCATCTCCCACTCGCGAAACCGCAGCAACCGGCAGACGCGGGAATAACGGCAAACGGTGCTCACTTCGGCGTCCGCCCAGCCGCGGGCCGCCGCCTTCGCCTCGCGAATCTCGTCGTGCAGCCGATCGCGCCGGTGCAGAAGCGGCTCGGAAAGGGCGACGTCATTGATGTTGTAGAAGTACAGCACCGCCTCCGAGCCGAGGGGCGAACGCGCGACATCGAGGACGGTCTCGGTCGACGAGCCCGGCCACGCCATGTTGGGAAAGTTGTAATCGGCTTCGCGCTCGCCCATCACGTAACCGAGC
This sequence comes from uncultured bacterium, assembly GCA_902826395.1. GTDB lineage: Bacteria > Desulfobacterota > Binatia > HRBIN30 > CADEER01 > CADEER01. Next base: position 8,567 of record CADEER010000156.1, on the reverse strand, counting down.
GTGTCTTCGATGCGCAGTCCTTCGCCGAACGCGAACGAATCGCCGACGATGAGCATTCTGCGACCGCGATCCGGATGCGGACCGCCGTTGAGACGGCGCAGCTCGATGTTGTTGCAGTGCGGGGCGCGCTGGCGCAGGTAGTCGATTCGCTCGGCGAGAGACACCGCCCCCGGGACGTCGGTAACGTCGGCAATGAGCGGCCCCAGGGCGGCGAACCCCTCCTCACTGCTCAAGTCGAACGGGAAGTATTCACGCGGATCCGAAGGATAGCACTTGCCGAGACCGGTCTGCGTGTACAGGTAGTGCAGTCGGCGGTAACCGGCCGCCGATCCGTCGTGCGGGCCGAACTCGACGAAACGCAAGCCGATCTCGGCGACCAACAGCGCCAGCAGCGCCCCGAAGAGGATCAACGGAGCCCGCCCGATGAATCGATAGAGTCCCATTCGTCGACAGGGCCGCGCCGCGCCGGCGCGACCAATCGAAACGACGGCAGTGTTCCACAGTCGCGCCCTCGCCGAAACCTCCGCGCACACCGCCGACCCCGCTCGCGCAGGCAAGGCCATCATCAGAACCGTAAAAAGCTCTTCACCACAGAGACACAGAGGACACCGAGATTCCTGTCGCTGTCGGTGGCTGTCGGATTTGCTCGCGTGGGCGAAACTTTCGCGAGGAAGTCCTATGCTCGCTTCGCGACGGCGATCTCTGCGTCCTCTGTGTCTCTGTGGTGAAAAATTTTTGGTTCTTGCGGGTTGAAGTGTCGCGGGGCTACTGTTCGTCGCAATGGCGCACCGCGATGGGATCGAGGAAATCCGGCGCGATCTGGAGCAGCGGCTCGAGAATCTGCGGCGGCGGACCAGCAAGCTCGACCGAAGTTTGCGCAGCGAGCGCAGCCACGACTCGCAGGAGCGCGCCCAGGAGGCGGAGAACGACGAAGTGCTCGAACGCCTCGACGCCGGCGGCTTCGCCGACATCCAGGCGATCGAGGATGCGCTGGCCCGCATCGACGCCGGCACCTACGGCCTCTGCGCGAAGTGCGGCGAAGAGATCGCCGCCGGCCGCCTGAAGGCGGTTCCCTTCACGCGCACCTGCATCGACTGCGCCGACTGATCGGCGCTGCAGCTCACAGAGCTGTCGCGACGCGCGCCGCTTCCTCGGTCGCCTTGCGGATCAGACCCAGCCCGGTGCAGTCGCCGATCGCGTGGGTGTCGGCGATCACACCGCGCACCGCATCGAAGAACGACGTGTCGGCTTCGACCTCGCCGGCGACGATGACCGTATCGGCCGCGAGCTCGCGCGCGTCGCCGAGCTCGGTGCGCACCACCAGTCCCGCCGCGGTGATGCGCTCGCACGACAAGCCGGTGTGCACGGCGACGCCGAGGCGGTCGAGGGCGTCCATGTGCTCGGCGCGCCGCTTGTGTCCGACTTCCGGCGCCAGGCGATCGCCGCTCTCGACGACGGTGACGACGCGGCCGCGCCGCGCCAGGAACTCGGCCAGCTCGAGCGCCGCCAGGTCGGCACCGACGACGGCGACGCGGCGGCCGATGGGCATCCAGTAGCGCGACGCGCCGCGCAGCCGCGCCGCCGTGGCGAAGCGCGCAAGCTTGTGCGCCAGCGGCATGGCGCGGCGCTGCCAGGGCGGCAAGCCCGCCAGCTCGACGGCGTCGCCGTCGCCGGCGAGCATGCGGCGCAGCGCGGTGCCGGTCAGAACATGCGGCTGCCGATCGCCGGCAATCGCCGGCGCCACGACCCGCCCTCCGGTGGCGACGACGACCGCGTCCGGACGCAAGCCGCACACTTCGGCCGGTGTCACCGCGTGCCCCAGGTGGATCTGGATCGGTAGTCGCGCCACCTCGCGCAGCAGAAAGTCGAGAAACGGCTGGTTCTCGGCATGCACGGTCGCCGCCATCAGCAGCGCGCCGCCGAGGAACGGATCGCGCTCGAAGAGCTCGACGCGGTGGCCGCGCTCGGCGGCGATACGCGCCGCCTCGAGGCCCGCCGGCCCGCCGCCGACGACGACCACCCGCTTGCGCGACGAGGCCGGCGCCAGCGGCAGCTCGGTTTCGCGACCGCACCAGGCGTTGACGGCGCAATTCATCGTCGAGCGCTCCATCGAGTCGACGCAGTTCTCGCATGAGATGCACGAGCGAATGCTCGCCGCCCGGCCAGCGCTCGCCTTCACCGCCAGCTCGGGATCGGCGAGCAGCGGCCGGCCCATGGCGATCAAATCGGCGTCGCCGCGCACCAGGATCGCTTCGGCGGCGGCGACGTCGTGGATGCGGCCGACGGCGATCACCGGCACGCCGGCGACATTGCGCACGGCGCGCGCGCCGGCGAGGTTGTGCACTTCGCCCCAGTGCGAGCCGGTGACGATCATCGTCGTCAGCCGATCGATGACGCCGCCCGAGACGTGGAACGCGTCGACGCCCGCCGCCACCAGCGCCGGCGCCAGCCGCGCCGTGTCGTCGATGGTGCGCCCGCCGGCGACGCGCTCGTAGCCCGAGATGCGGAGCGTGATCGGAAAGTCGTCACCCACCTCGTTGCGGATCGCACCGAGCACTTCGAGCAGAAAGCGCAGCCGACCGTCGCGGCGCCGCGCCGCGTACTCGTCGGCGCGCTTGTTGCGCCACGGCGACAGGAACGATCCGAGCAGCATGTAGCCGTGCGCCGCGTGCAACTCGACGCCATCGTAGCCGGCGGCGCGGATCCGCCGCACCGCACTCGCGTACTGTGCGGCAATGGCGGGCAGCTCGTCGGCGGCGAGCGCGCGGCTCGGCGTACCGGTCAGATAGGAGGGAATCACCGAAGGGCCGACGCTGTCGATATTTTCGAGCTGCGGCGAGATCGCGTCCGGCCCCGCGTGCACGAGCTGCGGTTGAATGCGCGCGCCGTGTGCGTGCACGGCGTCGACCAGCGCGCGGTGCGGCGCGATGACGTCGTCGGACGAGAAGTGCATCGAGTGCGGCACCTCGCGATGGCGCGCATCGACGACGCACGCCTCGGTGGTGATCAATCCGACGCCGCCGCGCGCGCGCGCCGCGAGGAAGGCAATCAGCTTCTCGGACGGAAGCTGGTCGGCGCCGGCGTAGCCGGTGGTCATCGCCGACATCACCAGCCGGTTGCGCAGTTCCATGCCGCCGATGTGGATCGGTTCGAACAGCTTCACCCGCCCCCTCCCCTTTCTTTCAGACCCACGACTCCGCCTCCCCCGAGCGCCGCTCGGTAGTACTACAGAGGCGAATGTGAGATCGATAGCGGCGCACCGAAGCCGAGGGGAGAACCGCATGACGATACGCGCCGGATTCATCGGATTGGGCTTCATGGGGAAGCCGATGGCTCGCTGGATGGTCGAAAAAGGACTGCCCACGACCATCTGTGACATCGCCGACGCGCCGGCCGAAGAGCTGGTCGGCAAAGGCGCCACGCGCGTGGCGACGGCCCGCGACCTCGCCGACCGCTGCAACGCCGTTGGCGTCTGCGTCCGCGACGATCAGCAGGTGCGCGACGTATTCCTCGGGCCCGACGGCTTCCTCGCCGGCGGCAACGACGACCTCGCCATCGCGATCCACAGCACCGTCTCGACCGACACCATTCGCGAGGTCGCCGCCGCGGCGGCGAAACGCGGCATCGAGGTGCTCGACGCGCCGGTGACCGGCGGCCCGATGGCCGCCGAAGCGGGCTCGCTGACGTACATGGTGGGCGGCGAGGCGGCGGCGTTCGAGCGCTATCGGCCGGTGTTCGAGACCTCCGCCAAGACGGTCGTGTACACCGGCCCGCTGTGCTCGGCGACGTACACCAAGGTCTGCAACAACCTGTTCCAGTACATCGCCTTTACCGGCGTCTTCGAGGCCTTTACCCTGCTGCGCCATCTCGGCGTCCCGAAGGAGGCGCTCGAGCAGGTGACGAAGTCGAACGGCCTGCTCAACGAAAGCTGCGCCATGTACATGAACGGCGTCGTGCAGAGCGATGCCGCCACGATCGGCAACAGGGCGATGCAAGACTACCTCGCCGGCCGCCTGGCGATCGCCGAGAAAGATCTCGCCATCGCCCTCGAGGAAGCACACCGCGTCGGCTTCGCCGTACCGGGCACCGCTCTGGTGTCGCAGATCATGGCGCGCGTCTACCGGGTCGAGGACGCGGGGAGACGCTGAGGGTTCAGGGGCCGGGGGCCAGGGGCCAGGGTTGGATGGCATGCATTGGATGACGGGTTGTCGCCGCAGGCGACAACCCCACCTCCCCTGACCCCCGACCCCCGATCCCTGGCCCCTTAAACGATGCGCGCACTGCCGAGCTCCGCCGTCACACACTGGCACCGCACCGCTGACGTCGTCATCGTCGGGTGCGGCGGTGCGGGCGCCTGCGCGGCGATCGAAGCGGCGCGCGGCGGCGCGCGCACACTGGTGCTCGAGCGCGCGGGGGGAGGCGGCGGCACGACGGCGCTGTCGACCGGCGTGTGCTACCTGGGCGGCGGCACGAGGGTGCAGCGCGCTTGCGGCTTCGACGACAGCGTTGCCGACATGACCGACTACGTGCGCCTCGCCGCGGGTCACGGCTGTGACGACGAGCGCATCCGCCTCTTTTGCGAGGGCAGCGTCGAGCACTTCGAGTGGCTGTGCGCGCTCGGCGTCGAATTCAAGGACGCCTACGAGCCCGAGAAGACGACGCATCCGTTTGGCGAAGAAGGCTTGCACATGAGCGGCAACGAGGCCGTTCACCCATTCGCCGAGCGCGCCCGGCCGGTGCCACGCGGCCACAAGCCGCGCCATCCCGGCGAAGCCGGCGCCTACCTGATGCGCCAGTTGATCGCCGCCGTCGAGGCGAGCGGCGCCGAGATTCTCTGCGATTGCCGCGCCACCCGCCTGGTTCGCGACGACGGTGGCCGCGTCGTCGGCGTGTTGGCGCGGCTCGACGGCGCCGACATCGCGATCGGCGCCGAGCGCGGCGTCGTGCTGTGCGCCGGCGGCTTCATCATGAACGACGACCTGCTCGCCAAGCACGCGCCGCAACTGCTGCGCTGCAACTACAAGGCGGGCTGCCCCGGCGACGACGGCAGCGGCATTCTGCTCGGCGCCGGAGCCGGCGGCGAGGCGATCAACATGGCCGAGGGGTTGGTGCTGAACGCCTATTACCCGCCGGGCAAGCACGCCAAGGGAATCCTGGTGGATGCCAACGGCCACCGCTTCATCAACGAGGACGCCTATATCGGCCGCGCCAGCGACGCGATGCTCAATAAGGCCGACGGCCGCGCCTGGCTGATCGTCGACAACGAGCTGTGGGGCAAGACGCAGGTGCCGCACCGGCTCGCCGCCGTCGAGGAGACCTTCTCCGAGCTCGAGGCGTCGCTCGGCATGCCGGCCGGCGAGTTGGTCCACACCATCGAGACGTACAACCGCCACGCGGCGCGCGCAGAGGATCCGCTGTTCCACAAATCCGCCGAATACCTGCGGCCGCTGCAGACGCCGCCGTACGCCGCGCTCGACTGCACGACCACCGGCTCCATCTACGGGGCGCTGACGCTCGGCGGCTTGTCGACGGCGCCGACGGGCGAGGTGCTGGACGCGGGCGGCACGAGTATTCCGGGGCTCTATGCCGCCGGGCGCAACGCCGCCGGCATCTGTCGCGAGGGCCGCACGTACGCCAGCGGCCTGTCGATTGCCGACGCGACATTCTTCGGCCGCGTCGCCGGCCGACGCGCCGCTCTTTCTCGTTGACTTCGGATCTGGCCGGGCCCTAGGGTCCCGGCGATGAAGAGATCCATGTCGAAGAGCATAGTCGCTGCCATCTCGATGATCGCGGTCGCCACCGCGGCAAGCGCGGTCGCCGAGATCGACGGGCTGGTCGGGCAGTTGTCGAAGACCAACATCGAGGCTCACGTCAACGCGCTCGCCGCGGCGCCGCGCGACGCGCCGGCGTCGTGGGCGACGGCATCGACCTACATAGAGAATCAGCTCATCTCCTACGGCTACACGCCGACGCGACAGTCGGTTAGTTCAGGCGAGGGTCCCGCCGACAACGTCTCTGCGATCCTCACCGGCACGACCGATCCCAACCAAGTCTTCATTGTCGGCGCCCATTACGACTCGGTCGACAACGCGCCCGGCGCCGACGACGACGCCTCCGGCGTCGCCGTGATGCTGGAGATCGCGCGCGTGATGGCCGGCGACGCGCGCCCGTGGAGCATCGAGTTCATCGCCTATGCACACGAGGAAAAGGGGTTGCTCGGCAGCAGGGAGCACGCCATCGATGCGCTCGCCAACGGCACCGACGTCGTCGGCATGATCTCACTCGAGATGGTCGGCTACACCTGCCCGGCGCCTTGTCAGATCGGCTTTCCCGACATTCCCGGCTGCCTCGACGTCAGCGCGCCGCTGGTCACCAACGGCAACTTCATCGCAGCCATCGTGAACGACGCCTCGGCCGCCCTGGCGCGCGGCTTCGAGGTCGCCGCCAGTCGCTATTCACCGAGCCTCATCGTCGGCACCGGTCAGGTCGTGCTGCTCGGCAATTGCCTGGCAGATACGCGGCGCAGCGATCACGCCCCCTATTGGGACCGCAACTTCCCGGCGATGATGCTCAGCGACACCGCCAACTTCCGCAACCCCAATTACCACGATCCGACGGATACGCCGGCGACTCTCAACTACGACTTCGCGCACGCCATCGCGCGCGCGACGCTCGCACTCGCGGCGGCGCGCTTCTCGCCGAGCGAGACGGGGATCGCGGCCAAAAAGTTGCTGATCATCGACAAGCCCAGCGGCTCGGACAAGATCGTCTTCGTCGCCAAGGACGAAGCGATCGACAACGGTGGCGCCGGCGACGCGGCGCTGATCGATGGCGCGTTGAACGTGTTCTACACCAACTCGCCGGTCGACGTTCTCGGCGTTCTCACCGTGCCGGCGCCGTGGGCACAGCACGATGACGCAGTCTCCAAGTACAAGAACTCCGACGCTCCGACCGGCGGCGCCGTCAAGGTCGCACTGGTCAAAGAAGAGAAGGTCGCGAAGGTCGTCGCGAAGGGACTCGGCGACGGCCTGACCATGGACATCCTCGCCGCGGCGCCGGGCGCCAACGGCCTGACCACGGTGCTGACGACGATCAACAGCAACGATGGCACTTCACAGCGCTTCTGTACCCGTTTCTCCACCGCCGACGGCAGCACCATCGATTACAAGGAGATCGCCGGCGGCAGCGGCCGCAAGTTGCTGGCAAAGGACGGCGTGGCCGTTCCCTGCCCGTGATGGAGATCGTGAACCGTGAACTGTGAACCGTGAATCGCATCCTTGCCCCACGGATCACGGTTCACGGTTCACGCGTTCCAACAGGATCCGACAAGCATTCCCGGTTCCCCGTTCCCCGCTCACGGTTCCCCGTTCACGGTTCACGGCCCTTTCACCCCGCCGGATTCGCCGCGAGGTGATCGAACCGCCCGGCCGGGCGCCGCCGCCGATACTCCTCGACGATCGGCGCCAGCTCGGCCGGTGTCGCGCCGTGCAGGATGACGCCGTCGCAGCCGAGGTCGAACTGCGCCTGGATTTTGTCGACGCAGCGCGACGGACTGCCTGTCGCAGCCGCGGCGAGCCACTCGGCGGGGATCAGCGACGCGACGTGTTCGAGCTCTTCGTTGGTCGCGGTCGCATCGAGCGCACCGCGAAAGCCCTTGATCATCGCGTCGTCGCGGAAGCGCTGCAGGGGCGCCGGATCCCAGCGGTTGGTCTTGATCAGCAGATCGCCGTAGCCCTGCAGATAGGTGGCCATGCGGCCGACGGTCTTCTTGAGGCGCAGCGGCTCGGGCAGATGGTCGCCGACGGTGGCGAAGCACGACCAGACGCGCACCTTGGCCGGGTCGCGGCCCGCCTCTTCGGCGGCGCGCTTCACCGTGCGCACACAGCGCGCCGTCGTCTCGTCTGAGAAGAAGGTGTGCAGGACGACGGCGTCGAAGATGCGCCCGCCGAGCTTCAGCGACTGCGGTGCAAAGGCGGTGAATGTCAGCGGGATGTGCTCGTCGTAATCCGGCCCCATGGTCAGCAGCGGATACTTCCCGGCCGGACCGTCATGGCCGAAGATCAGCTCGCCCTTCCATATGCGCCGCATGATGCCGACGAAGTCCTCGATCTCGGCGGTGCTGATGCGCGGCAAGCCGAAGGCGTCGAACAGTGGCGCGATCCCGCGACCGAGGCCGAGCGAGAAGCGGCCGCCGGTCAGCTTGTGCATGGTCATGGCGAACGCGGCGGTGACCATCGGATGGCGCGTGTTGTGATTGGTCGCCGCCGTCGCGATGCCGATCTCGCTCGATACGGCGCCGACGGCGCCGGACAGCGCGGCCGCCTCCTTGACGTTGAAGCGCTCCGAGATGAATGCCGCGCCAAGCCCCAGGCGCTCGCCTTCCCGCACCTCGTCAATGAGATCGCGCGGCGACTTGGGCGCCCCGGCCAACGTGTAGAACCCGAGCTCGTTCATGCGCTGCACGGCAACCTCCGGGGAGTGGGACTGTTGGTTCTCTCCCGTACACGTACTCGTACCCGTACTCGTACACGATCAAGGCCTGAATTCTGCAGGAAACTCCGTGTACG
>CADEER010000155.1:8855-11752 GCA_902826395.1 uncultured bacterium | reverse complement strand
CCCCGAAGTCGAGGACGCTGATAAAAGGTGACAGGGCGCTACCCAGGCCTCTAACGTCCATAGGGCAAGTCGCTAAACGGTATCGCTGCATCAGTTAGAACCAGGTCAGGCGTCGCCCTCGATGACCGACTCGGGCCGCGCCGGATCGACGATGGCCCCGGCGGTGCGCATAGCCAGCGCTTGCAAAGTGAGGGTGGGGTTGTAGCCGGACGAGGTCGGCATCGGGGCGCCGTCGGCGCTGTAGAGGTTGTCGAGGTCGTGGAACTTGCAGAACGCGTCGGTGACCGACGTGCGCGGGTCGCTCCCCATGCGCAGGGTGCCCATGATGTGGCGGCTGCTCGGCGTCGCGCCGCCTTCGTTGATCGGTGCGACGAAGGCGAACTGGGCGCCGGCCGCGCCGTGCAGATCGATCAGGCGCGGGCCGTAGTATTCGCGTGCCGCCAGCTCGAACGGGTGCGTGCCGTAGGTGATGCGCGGCACCGGCAGGCCGTTGATGTCGCGCACCGCCGGGTCGAGGTCGATGCGGTTGTCGAGCTGCGGTGCGTCCTCGCCCTGCATGATGAGCGCCGCGAGGTGAGCGCCGAGCGGACGGTCGCGCAGAAACTGCTTCAGCGCGGCGCCGCGGAAGCCGAGCTCGACCATGTAGGTCGCGGCCTCCTGGATCTTCTCCGAGTTGGTGCCGAACTCGACGATGCCGCCGAGTGGCCGCTGTGCGTCGTTCGGCACGCCGCGGAAATCGGAGAAGCCGCCGGTCACCGAGCGCCCGCGCTCACCGTGAAAGTCCTCGCGATAGATACCGACCGAGATCGTCTGGTGGTGGAACATCAGGTTGCGGCCGACCAGGCCGGACGAGTTGCCGAGTCCGCCGTTGCCGAGGCCCGACAACAGGCAGAGGCGCGCCGACTCGATGGCGCTGGCGGCGAGCAGAAACCGATCGCCGCTCACCTCGGCGGGATTGCCGTCGGCGTCGAGATACGCAACCGCCGTGACGCGTCGGCGCGAGGAGTCGACGAGCAGCCGCGTTGCCGCGGCGTTGTAGCGCAGTTGCACGTTGCCGGTGAGCAGCGCGTCGCGCAGCATGGCGACCGAGCCCTTGGCGTTGATAGGGCAGCCGTACATCGAGCACAGGCCGCAGTCGTTGCACGCGGGCCGGCCGCGATACGGGCGCGAGTTGCGCGCTCCGGGAAACGCGAACGGATGCAAACCAATGCGCTCGGCGCCGCCGCGCAGCAGCGAGTCGACATACATCGGCGGACCGGGCGGCAACGGGTAGGGTCCGGAGCGGCGCGAGGCAAACGGGTCCGCGCCCGCCAATCCCTGCACGCCCTGCAGGCGCTCGCAGGCGGCGTAGAACGGCTCGAGCTCGTCGTAGTCGAGCGGCCAATCGGCGAAGCTGGCGCCGGCGATGTCGCCGAGCTCGCTGTGGAGGTGGAAGTCGAAGTCGTTGAAGCGCGGGCATTGCATGTCGGCGTGCACCCAGCCGCCGCCGACCGTCTTCGGCAGATTGTTGACCTCACCGACGAGCTGGCGATCGACCTGCGCGCCGAGGGCGCGGAAGGTGCGCGGCTCGACGATCGCCTGCTGCTCGATCAGCCCGCGCGACGAGAGCTTGAGCTCGTCGTTCGAGAACAGCGGCCGCGGCATGTCGGTGTCCGGATCGTCGAGGCCTCGGAAGTAGTTGTTGCCGGCTTCCAGAATGCAGACTTTGAGGCCGTTCGTCGCGAGCACGCGCGCCGCCGCACCGCCGCCGGCGCCGCTGCCGACGATGACGACGTCGAAGCGGTCGAGACTGGTGTTGCCGAGAACGTTGTCGACGCTGGAGCTCATTTCTCTTCACCACAGAGGCACAGAGAGCACAGAGATCTCGGTGACGGTGCGATCTCCTGATTCGCTCGCGAAAGCATTACAAGGATGAGTTTCGTGGCGTTCGTTCATTACAGTTGCAGTCTGAGGGTTCGGTGCAACAGATCGATCTCTGTGTTCTCTGTGCCTCTGTGGTGAGTTTGTTTTTTTAGAAGAAGCGCTTGCCGCCTTGTGCGGCGGTGATGGCGGTGAGGAAGCGTTCGACTTCGGGCGAGAACGGTCGTGCTGGGCGATTCGGGTCGGCGGTCTGGTTTGGCTTGTCGGGGCGGTCGAAGGGTTCGCTGTCGGCGTCGAACAGCGTGTAGCCGAGCGGCTGACTGTCGCCGTCGTAGTCGTAGTCGAGCCAGCCGCGGCGGTCGCGGTTGCCGCCGTACTCGGGCGCTGCGAACATTCCCTCGGCGAGGTTCTGCAGCAACGCGCCGCGGAAGTCCGGTGTCGTCGTCGCGAACGCGGCGATCCGCGCCTCCGCATCTAGCTCGCCAAAGGACGCTGCGCCCGCGTCTTGCGCCGCCTGCTCGAGCGCGGCGATGCCGTCGCGGTAAATGGCTCGCAGCCCGGGGTTGGGGGGCACGATGCCGGTGTTGATGGTGCCGTTGGTCACCGCCGCATCGCCGTCGAGCAGAATGCGGAAGGCGAGCTCCTGCATGCGAGTGAGCGGCAACATCTCCGTGAAGTCGTTGTCCGGGTAGTCGTTGGTCGGCATTCCGGTGCGCGGATCCGGAAACGGAGAGCGGCCGCTGTACGGTCCGCCGCCGAAGATGGCCGGCGGATCGGAGTCGAACGCCGCGAGAAAACGATCGATCAGCTCCACCGCGTCGGTGGCGAGCGCACCGGCCGAGAGGTCGTCCTCCGGCACCAGAGCCGCCGCCATGTCCTCGACGACGAGCCGCTCGTCGCTGGTGAAGAAGTGCGCGACTTGTGTGGTCGAGTCGTCATCGCCGCAGCCCGGTGCCCACCACAGCCCCGCCGCGCCGGTGGCGCCGACGAGACCGAGAAACCGCCGCCGCGTGACCCGCATGCCGCCGTCTCCTACT
>CADEER010000155.1:4072-8755 GCA_902826395.1 uncultured bacterium | reverse complement strand
GCTGATTTCTTCGAGCTCGCGGCCGGCGGTTTCGGGCAGGAACAGGACCAGCACTCCTGCGAGGAACACTGCTGTGGCGATCAGGCTGATCTGTGTCGAGATGTCGACCTCCGCCGTGGGCGACGAGCCGACGGCCCACAGGCCGACCGCCCAGCCGAGGGTGACGGTGAACGACAGCCATGCTGCCGCCGTGCTGCGATACGAGGTCGGGAACAACTCGCCCGACAGAGCGCGCACGGTGACGCCGCCGGCGGTCGTGCAGAAGATGAAGAGAGCCCACCAGATCGGCAGGGTCCAACCCGGACCGTGATAGAAGAGCGCCGAGAAGACCGGGAACAAAGTGAAGAACAGGGCACCCACCCAGCGGCGGCCGATCCGGTCGCCGAGCCGACCGGCGATGACGTTGCCGAGGACCCCGATGGCGCCGCCGACCAGGAACATCAGCGAGTACTCGCCCGTGCTCCAGCCGTGGCGGGTCTGCACGAAGTAGCTGCTGAACTGGAACACCGGCAGCTCGCCGATCGCGAACAGGAACCCCACCAGTCCGAGCAGCACGGTGCGGCGCGGGTGTTCGACCATCAGCGAGCGCAGCGGGCCGTACCACGGCTGGCCGCTAGCGCCGCCGCGCTCCGCCGCGTGGCGTTGGAATCGATCGGTCTCGTGCAGATTGCGTCGCAAACCCGGCAACAGCGCCAGCGGCGCGATGCCGATCGCGTACAGCAATCGCCAGCCCCCCGGCAGCACGTCGATGAACGCAGCCAACCCCGCACCGAGTCCCTGGCCGGCCGCCGACAGCGCTCCCAGCATGCCGACCGCCCAACCTCGATGCAGCGCCGGGAACTCCTCGGTGATGATGACGATCGCCACCGCGACACTGGCCGTCATGAAGATGCGGGTCACCATCTGGATCGCCGCGAACTGGTAGGCGTCCATCGCGAGACCGCTGGCGAGCGTACCGACGCTGAAGCCGATCACCGTCGCCAGGAAGACCCGTCGGCGCCCGAAGCGATCGGCGTACGGCACGAACAGCAACGCCGGCAGCGAGCCGATCCGCATGATGCCGAGGAACGGACCGAGCTGATCCTCCCCGACGTTCAAGTCGGTCGCAATGTGTTTCAACGCCGCCGTCAGCATCGAGGCGTCGTACTGCTCGAAGAAGATCGCCAGCGACACCAGGCCGAGCAGAGTGATCAGGCGCGGCTCGACATCCGGCACTCTTCCCAGCCACGGCGGAATCCACCAGGGATTCCGCGTCGTCTTTTCGCCGTTCACGCTCAGCAGCCGGACTCGATCACGCCGGCGCGCTCAGCGCGGCGGACCGCTCTCGCCGGCCGGAAAGGCGCTGCCGGCCTGCGAGCCGATCCACACTTCGCCGCCTTCGAAGTGTTCCTTCTTCCAGATCGGCACCACTTCCTTGAGCCGGTCGATCGCGAAGCGGCAGGCCTCGAACGCCGCCGCGCGGTGCGGCGACGAGACGGCGATCACGACACTCGCCTCGCCGATCGGCACGACGCCGACGCGGTGCGCGATGGCGATGGCGCGGATCGGCCAGCGCTGTCGCGCCGTGTCACCGATCCGCCGCATCTCGGCAGTCGCCATCTCCGGATACGCTTCGTACTCGAGCGTGGTGACGCTGCGGCCCTCGTTCTCGTTGCGCGTCGTTCCGATGAAGGTCGCGATGGCGCCCGCTTCCGGGTGCGCCACCGCCGCGATCACGGTCGCGATGTCGATCGCTTCGTTGCGGATCTCGAACACGCCCGATGGCTACCGCTTCGGGTCGCACCGTTCAACCGGCGTGCTCACCGCTCGGCGGCGTCGAGGATGATATCGGCAAGCTCGGCGGCGGAGTCTTCCTGCAAGAAGTGACCGCCGCGCACGGTGGCGTGCCGGCGGCCGCGGGCTCCCGGGACAGCGCGCTGGAAGACTTCCGCCCACGCCGCGGTGGTCGGATCCGAATCGCTGAAGGCCGTGACGAAGGGTTTGTCGAAGTGCTGCAACACGCGCCACACGTTGCGATTGTGCCGCGCGCCGGCGTCGTCGGGGTGGACCGGGATGATCTGCGGGAAGGCGCGCGCGCCCGCCTTGAACGACTCTTCTGGAAACGGCGCATCGTAGGCGGCGACGACAGCAGCCGATAGCTTGGTCAACGTGACGCTCTGGAGGATCGCTCCGATCGGCAGCTCGGCCGACGTTCGCGCCATGTCGATCCAGGCGGCGATGGTCGCGCCCGGCCAGTCGTTCACCTCACCCTCCGGCGGCGGCTGCGCGGTCGGCAGGATCGTGTTTGCGGCTACGACCGCGGCGAAGCGATCGGGTTGCGCGGCGAGCAGACTGAAGCCGATAGGCCCGCCCCAGTCCTGGCAGAACAAGGTGATCCCTCGCAGGTCGAGTGAGGACAGCAGCGACGAGCACCATTCGACGTGCCGGGCGTAGGTGTAGTCGGCTACCTCCGTGGGCTTGTCGGAGCGACCGAACCCGACGAGATCGGGGGCGATAACGCGCCGCCCGGCTGACACCAGAGGCGGAATCATCTCGCGGTAGAGATACGACCATGAGGGCTCGCCGTGCATCAGCAACACGGGTGCCGCTTCGCGCGGGCCCTCGTCGAGGTAGTGCATGCGCAGCCGTGGCGCGCCGGCGGCGGTGACTTCGGCGTAGCGCGGCTGGAAGGGAAAGTCGGGCAGATCGGCGAAGCGATCGTCGGGAGTGCGCAGGACCTTCACCTGCGCAGGAATAGCGAGTGCGAAGGGCGGTGGCGAGAGCTGCGCGTCGCTCGCAGCCAGAACGGCGGGGCGCGACCTCGTCCGTCTTCGTGTGGTAGGGACAGTCCATGGCGCAAACGTCGGACTGGACCTTCATCGGTATCGCGGACGAGCTGCACGAGACAGCCGTCGCCAAAGTCGGATTCGACGACTTCGGCGAACCCTCGTACCTCGACGGCTTGCGAGTTCTGTTGCGCTCGTACGACGAAGACCGGTTGCTGACGGAGACCGGACGCATGGCGGCGAGGGCCGACTTGCAGGCGACCTTGATCCGGCGGCTGCGCAGTGAGCGGCTGCTGCGCGAACACGGCGGCGCTATCGCGCACGAGATCCGCCGCCCGATCTTCATCACCGGTCTGGTGCGCACCGGCAGTACGGCGTTGCACTACCTCATGGGTCAGGACCCGGCACTGCAAGCCCTGCCGCATTGGCTGGCCGAGAATCCGATCCCGCGTCCGCCGCGCGGCGAGTGGGAGTCGCACCCCGACTTCCAGCGCACCGAGCGGCGGCTGCAAGCGCTGTACGCCAGCGACCCGTCGCGCGCCTCGATGCACTATATGACCGCCGCTTTGCCGGAGGAGTGCGGCCACCTGCTGGCGCAGAGCTTCACCGACGACCGCTACACGGTGAGCGCCACCTTGCCGGCGTACGCGGCGTGGTACGAGGAGGGGACACATTCGCACAGCTACCTTCGCCACCGCCGCCTGGTCGAGCTGATCGGCTCCACCGATCCGGATCGACGCTGGTTGTTGAAGTACCCGGTGCACCTGCGCCAGTTGCCGGCGCTGCTCGCCGTGTATCCGGACGCCTGCATCGTCCAGACGCACCGCGATCCGCTCACCGTGTTGCGGTCGTACACCAACATGGTGGCGAGCTACCGGGCGATCTTCGAAGCGCCGGTCGATCGCGAGCAGATCGCGCGCGAGCAGTTGGAGAGTTGGGCGCGCGCGGCAGAGCGCGGCATCGCGGCGCGCGCCGAAGCGGGAAGTGCACGCTTTTTCGATCTGCAGTTCGTCGATTTCGCCGCCGATCCGGTCGCTGCTGTCCGCCGCATTTGCGAGGATTTCGACCAGCCGTTCGACTCAACCTCCGAAGCCGCCTTGCGCGCCTGGCGCGACGACAACCCGCGCGGCGCGCACGGCGAGCACGAATACGGCGATCGCGAGTTTCCGCTGCGCGAAGATGAGGTTCGCGATCGCTTCGCGGCGTACACGGACTACTTCGGCGTACGGCGGTGAGCGGCGATGACGCGTGATCGCCTGGACGCCGTCGACTGGGATGCGGCCGGTGCGGCGCTCGACGCCGACGGCTGGTTCCACATCCCCGGCCTGCTGTCCGCCGCCGAGTGCGACGAGCTGACCGAGCTCTACGTGTGCGACGACTGCTTTCGCTCCACGATATCGATGGAGCGGCATCGATACGGCCGCGGCGAGTACCGCTACTTCAAGTATCCGCTGCCGCGCCTGGTCGGCCGATTGCGACAGAGTTTCTACGGCGGTCTCGCCGGCTGCGCCAATCGCTGGGCGGAGCGCCTCCGGCGTGAGGCCTCCTATCCTCCGACGCTCGAGGAATACCTCGAGACCTGTCACGCCGCCGGGCAGAACCGCCCGACGCCACTCCTGCTGCGCTACGAAGAAGGCGGCTACAACCGCCTGCACCAGGATTTGTACGGAAGGCTCTCATTCCCCTTCCAGACCGTCATTCTGCTCAGCCAGCCGCACCGCGATTTCGAGGGCGGCGAGTTGGTGCTGGCCGAGCAGGCACCGCGCATGCAGGCGCGCGCCACGGTGCTCAAGCCGGAGCGCGGCGACGCAATCGTCTTCCCCAACGCCGAGCGTCCGGTACCGGGAAAGCGCGGCGACATGCGCGTCAAGATCCGCCACGGCGCCGCGACCATCACGCGTGGACGCCGCTACGCCCT
>CADEER010000155.1:0-3972 GCA_902826395.1 uncultured bacterium | reverse complement strand
GCATGTCCGATGCGGCGCCCCAGAGCGGGCGAGCCATTCTCGTCGCCAATCCGCGCGGCTTCTGCGCCGGCGTCTCGTACGCCATCGAGATCGTCGAGCTGGTGCTCGAGCGACACGGGCCGCCTGTCTACGTGCGCCACGAGATCGTCCACAACCGTCACGTCGTCGAAGGGCTGCGATCGCGCGGCGCCATCTTTGTCGAAGATCTCGACGAGGTGCCACCGGATAGCCTGTTGGTGTTCAGCGCTCACGGCGTGTCGCCGGCGGTACGCCGTCAGGCGCAGGAACGGGGACTGCGAGTCCTCGACGCCACGTGCCCCCTGGTTACCAAGGTGCACCTCGAAGCGCTGCGCCACGCGCGCAAGGGTTTCGAGATCCTGCTCATCGGCCATCGCGGGCACGTCGAGGTCGAAGGCACACTCGGCCACGCGCCGGGCCAGATGCATCTGATCGAAACGCTCGAGGACGTCGAGAACCTGGTGGTGAAGGACCCGGACAAGCTCGCCGTCGTGACACAGACGACGCTGTCGGTCGACGACACACGCGACGTGGTGGCGGCAATCCAGCGGCGGTTTCCCAACGTGCGAACGCCCGGCAAGGACGACATCTGCTACGCTACGCAGAACCGACAAACCGCGGTCAAAGAGCTGGCGCGGCAAACCGATTTCGTCTTCGTGATCGGCTCGCCCAACTCGAGCAACGCCAACCGGCTCGTCGAGGTGGCGCGCAACGAGGGAACGCCCGCCCAGTTGATCGACGACGGCAACGGGGTCGATCCGCGTTGGATCGAGGATGTTGTGACGGTCGGCCTGACTGCCGGCGCATCGACGCCCGAGCCGCTGGTCGAGGGTGCGATAGAGCGCTTGAAGTCGCTGGGCTTCGCCGAAGTGCGCGAGCTCACCACGGCCGAGGAGAACGTCACGTTTCCGCTGCCGAAGCCGCTACGAGAAGATGCCGGTGGTCTTTTCAGCGGCGCGCGCGCCCTTGCGGCCACCGTGGCGCGTCGCGACTAGGTCTATTGTGACCGCGTCGAACGCGGCATGACACTGAATCGGGAGGGGTTATGACGCGAGGACTGACGGCGGCATTGGTGGTGTTCGGGGCTTGGCTCCTTGCGCCGCAGCCGGTGTCGGCGGCGGAGCTGCCGGCCGAGACCCAGGAGCTGCTGCGCAGCTCCGACTACATCTACACGGCGACGCGCCGCAAGAACGGCGAACGCAGCTCGGTCGCGCCGATATGGTTCTACTACGACAGCGGTGATGAGCTGTTCTTCACCACCTCGCCGGGCAGTTGGAAGGCGAAGCGCCTCGCTGCCGGGAGCCCGCTTTACGTCTGGGTGGGAGAGAAGGACGGCCCAGCCCTGGTCGGCGAGGCGAAGCGCGTCGAGGATCCGGCGCTCGTCGACAAGATGGGCGAGGCCTACAATCAGAAATACTGGATCGCCTGGCTCGGGTTCTTCCGGCCGCGCAGTGATCGCGTCAGCAGCGGCAAGACGGTCGCCTACACGGTCAAGCTGCGACCGGCGGAGTAGCGGCTCGTGAACCGTGAACCGTGAACCGTAAACGGTGGGGCGAGTGACAGTTCACATCCACGGTTCACGGTTCACGGTTCACGATCGTTTTCAGTTCAGCTCGTCCCGCGTGTAGTCGAGCAATGTGCGCGCGATGATCATGCGCTGGATCTCGCCGGTCCCCTCGTAGATGTCGGTGATGCGCACGTCGCGGAACCACTTCTCGAGCAGGTGCTCGCGCGACACGCCGAGCGGCCCGAGGAGCGCGATGCAGCCCTGGGTGATGACGCGCACGGCGGTGCCGGCCTTGGCCTTGCTCACCGACGCTTCCATGTTGTTCGGCTCGCCCTTGTCGCTGAGCCAGGCGGCGCGCAGCATCGTCAACTTCGCGGCCTCGAACTCCGCTTCCAGCTCGATGAATCGGGCTGCCGCCGCGGGCTGGGTGATGATGTGGCCGTCGTAGGCGATCTCGACCCCGGCTTCGCGCAGCTTGTCGCGGGTGAAATCGAGCGCGGCTTCGGCCATCCCCAGTCCGAGCGCGGCCACCATCGGCCGCGTCATGTTGAAGGTCTTCATGACGCCGCGGAAGCCGCCGGATCCTTCCTTGGGAATCTCTTCGTTGCCACCGAGCAGGTTGCCGCGCGGGATGCGGCAGTCTTCGAACACGTACGCGGCGGTATCGTCGGCGCGGATCCCGAGCTTCTTCTCTTTGTGCGCGACGATGAAGCCGGGCGTGCCCTTCTCGATGAGAAAGGACTTGATCCCGGCCCGACCGGCGGCGCGATCGAGAGTCGCCCAGACGACGACTCCCTCGGCGCGACAGCCGGTGGTGACGAAGATCTTCTCGCCGTTGATTACCCAGTGGTCGCCGTCGAGCACCGCCGTGGTACGGACCTGTGAAGGGTCGGATCCGCAACCCGGCTCGGTGATCGCCATGGCGAGCGTCAGCTTGCCCCACTTCTCGATCTGCTCGGGCGTGCCGGCGGCCTTGAGTGCCGAGTTGCCGAGGCCGCTTTCCTGCCGCCGCAGGCGCACCGAGTAGTCGCCCCAAGTCGAGCCCATCGCGATCAGCGTCGACATCACGCTGCCGCCCGAGTCCTCGGCGGTGCGATCGGCCATCTGGCGGATGAAGCTCGGGTGGTCCTTCGCCTCCGGCAACTGCTGCGGCGGAAACTCGTGCTCGTTCTCATCGTAGAAGCGCGCGTACTTGCGCGCGATCAGCGACTCCTCGCGCAACGCGTCCAGCACCTTCTTGTCGTTCTTCGAAAGCTCGAAATCGATCATCTCCAACTCCTATGAAACTCACGCCGCGGCGAAGCCGCGGCCACCTTCCCTGACTCCTGACCCCCGACCCCTGATCCCTGAAATCAAACCGACGCCGTCCCCTCGAGCACACCGAGCGTCCGCGCGTTGCGGTACCACATCTCGACCGGATGCTCGCGGATGAATCCGTGGCCTCCCAGCACCTGCACGCCGTTGTCGGCGACCCACATCGCCTTGTCGGCGACATAGCGTTTGGCGAGCGTCGCGTTGCGCGTGGCGTCGCGGCCGCTCTCGAGGTCGGTCGCGGCGGTCCAGGTCAGCCAGCGCGACGACTCGATCTCCATGTGCATCTCGGCGAGGCGGAAGGCGATCGACTGCTTGCGGGCGATCGGCTCGTCGAAGGCGACGCGTTCCTTCGCGTACGGCACGCAGTAGTCGAGGACGGCGCGCGATACTCCGGTTAGAACCGCCGCCAGAGCGACACGGCTCTGGTTGACGATGCGGCGCACGTCGGCGCCGGCGGCACCGCCGAGGCGTTGTCCCGCCGATACCTCGACACCGTCGAGGCGCAGGCCGGCGGTGGGCAGCGCCTTGAGGCCGAGATTCTTCTCGACCTCGGTGATCGTCAGCCCGGCCGCGTCGCGCGGCACGATGAAGGCGTCGAGCCCGCCGCCGTTGCGCGCGACGACCAGGAAGTGCGCGGCGCGCTCGGCGAGCGGCACGAAGCACTTCTCGCCGCGCAGGCGAAAGCCGGAGCCGCTCTTCTCGGCGATGGTGCGCGGTGCATAGGCGTCGAAGCCCGGCGTCGGCTCGACCATCGCCAGGGATCCGGTGTGGAAGCGGTCGCCGCCGAAGGACGGCAGGTACTCGCTCTTCTGTTCGTCGCTGCCCTGATCGACGACGGCGTTTGCGAACAGTGACGGTGCCATCGCGGCGATCGCCAGTGCGGCGTCGCCGTAGGCGAGCTCCTCGAGGACGATCGCGTTGGTGACCGGCGACCGATCGGCACCGTAGCCGCCGTAGCTCTCGGGGATCTGCGTCGCCGTCAGCCCCAGCTCCCAGGCCTGCTGGAAGAAGTCGTCGGCGATGGCCGAGGCTTCGTCGTACTCGCGCGCCGCCGGTCGTAGCGCAGCGGCAGCGAACCCCTGCATGGCTTCGCGAGCGCTCGATTGCTCGTCGGTGAGTGCGAAAGAGATCAT
>CADEER010000154.1 GCA_902826395.1 uncultured bacterium | reverse complement strand
CGGTTGTTGTAGTCGCGCTCCTGGAAGGCGATGTTGCGGGCGAACTCGACCGCGGTGTCCTGGGTGCGACGCAGCATCTGGCTCAGGTTGTTGGCGTGATTGAACACCCGCAGCGTGTTGCCCAGCGCGTTGCTCGCACGAGAAGCGATCTGCTCGTAGTGCGCGAGGCCTTGCTCGCTGGAGCTCACCTGGAGGAAGGTCGGGTCGATGTCGAACGGCACGGCGTTCTTGGCGACGCCGAGCGGATTGACTCCCTGATCGACGAGGTCGAGCTGCGATTGCACCTGGCTCGACTGCGCGGCGATCTCGACGAGCTCTGGCACTGTCGTGCGGTCGATCTTCTGGATGCCCGGGGGCGAGTCGCTCTGCGGCGGCAGGATGGCGTTGGCGACGACCCAATCGAAGTACGCGCCTTGACCGGCACGCTGCGCCCACTCGGAGACGCCGAAGCCGCGACTCGCGTCGGTGTCCTTGTAGCCCTGCCACTGGCCGGCCGGATCGTCGACCCAGCGCTGGCGATAGGTGAGGTCGACGATCTGCGCACCGGCGCGTGCGCGCGCCGCTGCCGACACCGCGAAGCGGCGCTCGTCGGTGAAGTCGACCAACACTTCGCTGCCGGCGACCAGCACGGAGTCGGAGCGCGGCAGCCAGACGTAGTTCGGGTGCCGCAGCAGCATGTAGTAGCCCTTGAGGGCGGTCAGGTAATGACCCCAGGCGTCGCCGTGGCCCTGCGGGAAGAGGATGCGGGCATCGAACTCGTCGATGTCGGCATCTTCGTCTTGATTGGAGATGTTGTAGTTCTGCTGGTAGGCGACCTGGCCGTCGCCGTTGGTGAAGTTCCAGATCAGGCGGTTGTACACCGGCGACGCGCCGGCGCTGTCGTCGCGACCGCGCAGCAGCGCCAGCTCTTCGGTGAGCAGCGAGTCGGTTTGGTTCTGGAAGGCGAAGATCGACGGCGCCGCGGTGCCGAACTCGCCCGAGGTGTCGAATCCGATCGTCGGGTCGAGCGCGTCGCCGAAGGCCTCGTTGCCGAGCGCCATGTACAGATCGGAGATGCGCGCCGCGACGTCGAGCAGCTTGCTGTTGACGGCGCCGACGCTGATGCCCTCGTTGATCGACAGGTCTTCGCCTCGGCGCAGCACGCTCTGGTAGATCTCGATGAGCCCGACGTCGTTGATCGCGTCGGCGTCGGGGTTGAACGCCACCGGCCCTTCGAATCGCTCGCCGGCCGAAACCAGGAGGTTGGCGAAGGTTTCGACCTCGTTGTTGCGGAAGTCGGCGGTGCGTTGATCGAACGGATTCAAGCCTTCGGTGACGCGCGTCAGCCAGCCCGGGACGAGCTGGGCGCGCGGGTCGGTGGGTGACGTCGGCCCTAGCGGAGCGCCGGCCCACTGACTGGGAACGGTGGTGTTGTTGCAAACGGAGTAACCCTTGTAGCGGGCGATGAAGCAGGTGTCGGCGAGGCTGGTGACTCCCGGTCCGCTCAGCGTCACGTCGACGATGCCCGGTCCGCTGCCGTTGGGCGCAGGGATCCACGGTGCGCCGACCGGCTCGGGGTACTGGGGCACCGGGATGCTCTGGCAGTCCTGTTCCTTGAGCGCGTAGTACCATTCGAACTCGAGCGAGCCGGGGTCGCCGGCGAAGTCGCCGCTGTGGCGAACCGTGACCTGCTCGTCGAAGATGTTGGCTGACGGAATGACCTGGATCTGGCCCTGGTAGGGTGCGCAATCGATCTTGATCACCTCGAGGCTGATCGGCAGCGGCGCCAGGGTGGGATCGTTGTTGAAGGCGACCGTCACATAGCCGGTGTTGGCGGCCAGGCCTGCGGTCAGCGCCTTGTCGCCGAGGAGTTGCTCGCGCACCACCTCGCTGCCCCGCATGGTGAGCCCGATGAGTAGCTCTTCGTCCGGCTCCTCGTCGCCGTCGGCGTCGACGCCGTTGGGATTGCGGCTGAGGTGGTACAGCGCGTCGATGGCGTCGTCCCACTCGGTCGCGGTGCTCATCGTCTTGAGCTCGTCGCGCTCGCGGTCGGTCATGACGTTGAGCATGAGCAGCGGCTCGCCGAGCCCGGTCTCGTCGAACACTCCAGTGTACGAGAGGACGCGGGCATTGCTGTCGTGGGTGATGCGTCTACTGACGCCGGGCGACAGCTTGACCTCGCCGTTCTGCCCACCGGTGATGCGAGACCGCGGTCCGGTCTGCACCGAGACGACATCTTCCGGCAGGGCTACCAGCGGCACCGAGCGCGGGCTGAGCGGATCGATGAGGCGCACCAGATCAGCCTGCTGATTCGGCGGCGCCGCGTCTTGACTGGTTGTTTCGAAGACGACCTCTACGGCCGCCTGGCTGGAGATCGACGGCAGACCGGTGCCGCCCTTCGGCTCGAGCAGGGTCTCGCCAATGCGCAGGGTCGGAATGTCTTCCGGCCAGGTGAGGGCGTACGTGATGGTTGCCTGCTCGCCTTCGGTCACCAGCCACGGCTCGCACGTGCCGACCGCGAGGTCGGGGCTGCCGTCGAGATCGAAGTCGGTGAAGAATCCGTTTTGGATTGGATAGTGCTGGCGGGCGTTGATGGTGCCGGGCGAGCGAGCCCACCAGCCCTTCCAGGTGCCGTCGTCGCCGATCGCGAGATGGTCCTTGAAGAGCGGGAGGTTGGCCGCCCCGGAGCAGAGCGAGTCTTGGGTTCCGTTCTCGAGGCACGACGGCAGGCAGTCCACCGCCGCGCTGCAGGCGTCGCCGTCGAGCGATCCGCCGACGCACACGTTTTCGATGCACTCCGGTCCGCCGCTGGCGGCGCAGTCGGTGGCGAGCGGCGCGCACGATTCGCTGCAGGGAGCGAACAGCGACAGTGGATACGGCGCGCTGATGAGGCTGCCGGCGGTCTTCGCGAACGACGGCCCGTACACGTCGTCGGAAATCGACACTCCGTAGACGCGCATCTGCCACTGCTGGGTCGTCGGGTTGCGATGTTTCAGCAACACGTACGGCTCGGAATGGCCGTGCCTGGCGTTGAGATCGGTGCGCAGGGCGAAGACGGCGTTGGCTCCGGTGCCGCCATTCGATGGCAGGAGCAGCGCGTGCTCTTCGTTCGGATTGAAGCCCGCCAGATTCGGATCGGGCTGGTTGTAGACGCGCGCGCTCGGAAACTGTTGCGAGGTGAGCGGCGGCTGCACGATGCAGGCGCCAGTGTCGCAGTCGTCGTTGGACTGGCAGGCGCCGCGCTCGGCGCTGCAGCGCCCGTCGGAGCCGAGGCCGCTGATGACCACGATGGAGTTGGGATCATCCGGCCACTGACAGTCATAGAGGACGGTGCGCTGTGGCCAGGCGATCCCTCGCGCGTCCTGGCTGTACCAGGACACCAGCATCTCGTCGTCATCCACGGCTTCGCGCTGGACGTTGACGGGGAGGATCGGGCCGCTGCGCGACGCATCGCGGATGTACGCGGCGTCGGCGCCGACTCCGTCATAGGAAGATTTTGCGTTCACCACCCAGCCGTTCTTGCGGTTGGGGTCGCGGTGAGTCTCGTCCGTGATCGCGGTTCCGATCGTGCAGCTCGTCTGACCGGACACCACCGACCGCGGGTCCAACGTCCGCACGACGACGAGCGCGACGTTGGCGTTCTCGGCGTTCTGGGTCGGCCCGTTCACCATCAAAAGGACCGCTCTGCCCGCCGAGGCGGTGAAGACCTTGTTCGCATCGACGGCCGCGTCGCTGTCGCCGCTCTGGTAGAGAATGCTGCCGAAGGTCCAGGTCGACGCTGCGTTGAGCGGGCCGCAGACCTGTCCGCCGCAGTCGGCGTTGGTCGAGCAGATACCGAACGGCCTGGAGCTCGCGGCCGGACAGCGGTTGCCGCGCAACTCGACGTCGACCGGGGCGGTGGCCATGTGGACCTGGGGATTGTCGGGCCAGCGGACGACGCCCTCGACGATGATGTTGCCGGCCTGACCGCCCGACTTCTTCCAGGTCACTGTCGCTTTGAGCTCGGTCGGCCTCGCCGCGAACAGCTTCTTCTGATGTGCGGACCAGTAGAAAAAGCTCTGCCCCTGGTTGGTGCCTTCGACCATGATCGAAGGCTGCTCGTCTTCCGCTCCCTGCGGGCGCGGCACTTCCTCGCCGACGACCCAGCGTTCGACCGGCTGCAGCCAGTCTCCGGTCTCGCCTTCGTCGACCAGCTTGCCGGCGAACGCCGTGCTCGACGGCGGGTTCGCGCCGGCGAGGCACAGCGAAGAGATCGGGCAGGGCTCGAGCACACAGAGTGCTTCCTCGTTGAGCGGATTGCAGGACTGGAGCTCGACGTTGGTGCCGACGCGGACCAGACACTCGCTGACGCATCCGCCGTCGTAGTCGAAATTGCCGAACCCAGCCGGCGCGACATAGCGACCGACGACGACGACGTTGGGATCGGGGGTGGCGCCATCGACGGCGATATCGGTCGCGCGATCGGCTCCCGTCCCGCCGACTCGCGTCGCCCAGACCCATTCGCCGGTCGAATCGTCCAATGCCGCGATGTACGCGTCATCGTCCGTACCGGGCGCGTCGGGGTTCACCGGTCCGATCTGCAGCGTGCTCAGCGGGTCGGCGTAGGGAGTGAAGAAGATCTCTCCGCGGTAGCCCGCCGTGGCGTAAACAGTATCCGCCGCGGGGCCGAAGGTGAGCCGGCTCGCGAACGCAGTGCCGTCGGCCTTCGAGGCCCATACACCGTCGAGCGGGCCGGCGGCGTTTGCGAGCTCGTAGCGCGCTATTGCTACGCCGGGTCCGGCGAGATTGTTGCCGGCGTTCAATGTCCTGCCGCTGTGCAGATAGCCGGACAGCGCAATGCCGGTGGTGCCGTTGCCGGTGACTGCTTCGGCGACGAAACCCAGGTCGATGCCGACGGGTGCTTGGATCGCCAGATCGGCGGTTGCCAACGTCACCAGGCGGCTGCTGTCGGTGTAGTAGAAGGCGAGATCGACACCGCTACGGCTGAGCCGGTTCGAGCCGGAATCCTGCGTCGCGATCGGGTCGAAGACGTGCGGGTTGGCGAACGAATAGCCCGCTCGTGTCGCCGAGGTCGCGAGCACGTCGACTTTGACGCTGAAGCTGTTGCTGGCGACGCGGAAGAGCTTTTCGACGTCGCCGAGGGTGGTGTTGAGCAGGCGGCCGCTGTCGACCACGGCGAGCGATCCGGTCACCCGGGTGAGATTGAGGCGGCCGGCGACCAACTCCGCGTTGTTGCCGTTTAGGTTGTTGACGGTGGTCGAGCTCTCGTAGGTGAGCGTGTTCGCGGTGTTGCTGGCGAAACGAAAGACCGCGTTCCCCGACGGTCCGGTGCCGTTCATCGTCAGGCCGTTGGTGTTGGTGTCGTTCTTGATCCCGAAATAGATGTTGTCGTGTGCCTCGAGATTGACGTCGCTGCAGGTGACCGTCGCGCCGCCGCTCAGGCTCGGCGTCCCCGAAACGGAGCAGCTACCGCCGCCCGGCAGTGTGTAGACGGGCCCGTGCGCGGTGGTGGCGCTGTCGGGGCGTTCGATCTCGGCGATCGTCCGGGCAACGGCGATCACTTGACCGTTCTGCACCGCCATCGATCCGGCGAAGAAGTCGTCGTTGTCGACGGCGGCGCCGCTGCCGGCGGCCGGAAAGGTTCGGGTAGCGCTCCACTGCCCGGCGGTCGACAGCTTGGCGAAGAAGGCGTCGGTGCGTCCCGTGCGGCTGGCGATCGAGAAGCCGCCGCCGTTGGCCGAGACGAGGCTGCCGCGCAGCGAGGCGGCGACGAATACGTCGCTGCCGGTCACGGCGACGTCGCCGGGGCGGATGATGCCGGCGTCGGCGATCGACGCCGTGCGCACCCATTGCCAGACGCCGGCCGTATTCAGCTTGGCGACGTAAGCGTTCTGCACCAGGCCGGACACCGCAACGGTGCCGACCTGGCCAAAGGTCGAATTGCAGGTCGGCGTCGCCGGCAACAGCGACTGGCACAGTGCGCCAGCGACGTACACGTTGCCGTCGGCGTCGAGCGCCAGGCCGCTGGCGTCGTCGAGCCCGGCGCTGCCGGCAACCGCCGTCCACACCACATCGCCGTCGAAGTCGAGCTTGACGACGATGAGGTCCTGCTGTCCGGCGGACACGTAGTTGATGCCGCCGACGTTGGCGGTGCCGCTGAAGGTGCCGGCGATATAGGAGTTGCCGGCGGTGTCGAAGACGACCGCGCTCGGACCGCTGTCGAACTGGCCGAGGTTGACGGTATACGGCCATCGAGCGCTGGCCGGGTTCGCCGCGACCGCGGACAGTAATGCCGCCAGCGCGACCATCTTCAGATATGTCGATCGAGCCATCGAACCCCTCATCCGCCGCGCTGTGCTGCGATCCAACGTGAGCATTTCCGCCGCTGCCCCTCTCGCGCCGATCATTGGTTCAGCTCCGGCGTCAGTGCGACGCGTTGGAGGCGAAACGTTCCCTCGACGCGAATCGGCGTCCGGTGCAGACCCGAGATCTCCTCGCGGTAGGTGCCGGCGAGGGTGTCGAACCCGTAATCAGGCGCGTTCGATCCCGACGGGTCGGTCGCCGCGAAGACGAGATCGATGTCGCGGCTGATCTCGAATGCTTCCTCGGCGGTGACGCCCTGGGCGCCGATGTTGTCGTGATCGGGATGGAACTTGTGGCGGTACGGATTGGTCGGGAACCCCGGTGCCAGGGTGATGGCGGCGCTCAGCGTGTTGGTGCCGCCGAAATCGCCGGACATCGCCAGGTCGTTGCCGGGGAAGTCGAAATGGGCGGTGCTGATGCGCTTGCCTACCGGCACGCCGTCGCGCAGCGATGCACCGGAGAAGTTCGGAATCAGCGCGTCGTTGGTGAGCAGGACGAAACGGCCGGGCGTGCCTTCGATCAGTACGCCGGGATCATTCGGGTCGGGAACCTGGGTGCCGTTCTGCCACATCTGGATCACCTGCTTCAGCAGGCGTGCCTGGCCGTTGCCGTCGACGTGGATGATGAGTCGCATCGCGAACTCGGAACCCCCGCCGGATTCTTCACAGCGAAAGGCGCAGTCGGTCGGCGCGTCGCAGGGGCGATCGGCGTTGACGCCGCCGATGCAGCGACTCCCCTGATTGCACGTCGAACCGGGGCAGTCGGATCCCGTGTTGCACGACTGGCCGATCCTCGCACCGCCGGTGCAGGCGCCGGGAGTGGCACAAGTCGAGCCGGGACAGTCGGTGTTGCTGGTACACGCGAGTCCGATGTTGATGCCGCCGCCGCACGAACGCGGCTGCCGCGTGCACGTTGAGCCCGGACAGTCGGACGCCTCGGTGGCCGCGGTGCACGGGTCGCCCGCGTTGACGCCGCCCGCGCAAGTGAGCGAGCACGACCCCGGACAATCGCCGGCCGCCGCGCACCGCATGCCTTCATTGCTACCGCCGGTGCAGACGTTGCCCGCGCCGCTGGTGGCTTCCGGATCCATCGATCCGATCTGCGGCTGGCTGACCTGATTGATCACCGCGCCGCCGAGCCAGAGGCCGGTGAAAGCCGAGCCGCTGCCGGTGCCGGACAGCGAAGCGGCGGTGCCGCCGATCCCCGTGCTGGCCTCCAACGGCAAGAGCCAGCGGCTGCCGTTGCCATCGGTGATCGCGATCACCGAGGCCATGTGCTC
The DNA here is from genome assembly GCA_902826395.1 of uncultured bacterium. GTDB lineage: Bacteria > Desulfobacterota > Binatia > HRBIN30 > CADEER01 > CADEER01. The sequence goes on along the minus strand of CADEER010000154.1, from coordinate 4,344 downwards.
GGAGGTGAAGTCGCCGCGCCGCACGGCGATGCGCGCCGAGCGGATGGCACCGGCGGTGGCGGGGATCTGCAGCGTTCCGGTCAGATCCAACCATTGGAACTCGCCCAACTCCGGACCCTGCTGGGTGACGATCTTCAGGTACGACAGCGGCACCGCATCCGGTGAGCCGAGCTCGCGGATGCCGATGGTCGCGGCGGTGGACGACTGATTGGTCATCGACAGCAGATGGTCGGAGACACTGGCGCCGTAGTTGAAACCGCTCGACGTCGGCACTTCGACGGCGAGTGGTGCGATGAAGTTGGAGCCCGAGGCGCTGAACACCCAATAGGCTTCGCCGTAGCGCATCTCGGCGGCGTTCGGCGCCGCGATCCGCTGCCAGGTGCCGTCGGCCAGCAGTCGATAGACCGGCTGATTGCGGTGCGCGTCCGACGGCGCGAAGTACGAGGCGAAGGTCGGCGGATCGTTCGGGTCGATCGGGAAGCCGACCAGGTTGAAGCGGTTGGCCTCCCAGTTGATGACCGGCACCAGCGGCCGGCCGGTGACGGTCAGAGTTGCGGGCTCGCCTTCGAGCTCGATCAGGAAGCCGCGGTTGCCCTCGATGCTGACCAACTCGATGTTGGCGAGCTCGGGTGCGATCGATTCGTCGCGGCCTTCCGGCACGTAGGCGAGCCAGCCGCGCTGCTTTTGCAGTGCGTCGGCGGGATCGGCGATGAACTCGACCGAGCCCGGCTCGACGCCGCGTGTCCACACGCTGCGCACCGCGAGGCCCTCGAAGACGGCGGCGGGGTCAGTGACGGTGGGCTGAACGCTCAGATAGATCGCGTTCCACCCGGGGACGAGATCGAACGTCTGCGTCCACTGCGGTTGGCCGAGCGCCGGCGAGACGAGCGCCAGCGCCAGAACCAGGTGGGTCGCGCCCACCAATGACGAGATGTACCGACACTTCCGACCTCGTCGTGAGGCCCCTTCGGCGTGCTTGCGTAGCTCTCTCATTACTCCTCGTCCCGCCCTCGGCACGGCGCCAGGCGCCGGCTGTTGCACTCTCTGTTCATATTTGTGGCAGCGGTGGTGGCTGTCGTTGCGTCTCTACGATCTCTTTGCTCGGAGGCGCGATCGCGGCGAAGCGCTCTTCGTCGACGCGAATCGACAGACCGGTCGCCGCCTCGGTGTGGAACTGCGCCGTCGCTTCGGCGACCTTGCGCGCCTGGATCTGGGCTCGAATCTCGTCGGCTACCGCGGCGAGGGGCCGAAGCTCCGCCTCGCGAGTGTCCAGTACCTTGATCAGATAGAGTCCGGAGTCGGTCTCGATGAGATCGCTCACGGCACCGGGCTCGAGCGCGGCGATTGCCGCGAGCACCGGCGCCTCCAGGCGGCCGTCCGGCTGACTTGTGACCAGCCAACCGAGGTCTCCGCCGCGGTAGCGGCTCGCCTGGTCGTCCGAATGCTGCGCCGCAAGGGCGCCGAAATCCTGGCCACCCGACTGACGCAAGGCCGCCTCGCGGGCCGTCGCGGCGCGTTCGCGAATCCGCTGCCGGCCGTCGGCCGAGGTCGTCGCGGTCCAGGCGAACCTGATCATCGCGGCGTGCGCCGCGGCCGGAATCGTGAACCGCTCCGCCTCGTCGTGGTAGACGCTCTCGATCTCTTCCGCGTCGACGGTGATCGCCCGCAGTTGCGGCTCGAGATGACTTTCTCGATACCGCCCGGCGAGGAGATGCTTCATCTCGGAGCGCATTGCGTGCTCGCTCTCGTACCCGGCGCGCCGCGCCTGCGCCGCCAGGACTTCGAGCCGGATCATTTCGTCGAGCAGCGCCCGGCGTGCCTCTGCGGTCTGAAAACTGGCGCCGCCGCGGCGCGCGATCTCCGCCTCGACGTCCGCGGCCGTGATGGTCACGCCGTCGATCGTGGCCACGGCATCGGGGCGCTGCGTCGTCGGCGTGGAAGCCTCAGGCGAGTCACCGATTCTCAATTGTGAGACGACCAGACCGACCGTGACGCCGACGGCAAAGGTGATGAGAGTCCACGCAACGTTGCGCGTCGGCGAACTGCCGATCTTCCCAGCTCGCATTTCGTGAGGCTCGGTCAAGCGTGCACGGGGTTTGTTGCAGAAGGAGTGCCAAATCACGCACGCACGACGACTGTCAAGTTCGTGTTATTCCGTATGCACGCCAGAAGTAGCTCGATTGTCTGATCATCGTGGTGGGCGTCGACTGGCGCGGCGCGATCTGCGAATTGTGCGTCTACTTGGAGGTACAGCAGAGATGAAGAGACTCGGCGAGATTCGGGAGATCTGGCGCTATCCCGTGAAGAGCATGCAGGGCGAGCGACTCGACGCGGTGGCGATCGGTGAACGCGGCCTGCCCGGTGATCGCGCCTGGGCGGTTCGCGATGAAGTGCGCGGCGGCATCCGCGGCGGCAAGAAGCTCCCTGCGCTGATGATGTGCAAGGCACGCACCGTTGCTGGCGTCGGCTCGGCCGAGATCACCGTTCCCGACGGCGACACGTTTCTCTCCAACGCTCCGGATGCGTCGGCGCGCCTGTCGGCGGCGATCGACCATCCGGTCACGCTGTGGCCGCTGCTGCCGGCCGACGCTCTCGATCACTATCGCCGCGGCAAACCCGACAACGAGGATCTGGAGACCGAGTTGCGGTCCGTCTTCGGTCGGCTGCCCGACGAGCCGCTGCCCGATCTGTCGGTGTTCCCGCCGGAGATGTTCGAGTTCGAATCGCCGCCCGGCACGTACTTCGATGCGTTCCCGCTGCTGCTGATGACCAGCGCGTCGCTGCGCCGCTTGCAGGAGTTGGCGCCGGACTCGGCGATCGACGTAAGGCGCTTCCGGCCGAACTTCGTGATCGATACGCCCGACGGCGTCGACGGCTTCGTCGAGGCCGGCTGGGCGGGCAAGTCGCTGCGCATTGGCGACGCGGTGCTCGAGCTCACCATGTCGTGCCCGCGCTGTGTGATGATCACCCAACCGGTCGCCGAGTTGACGAAGGATCCGGCGATCCTGCGCGCGGTGGTGCGCGAGGCGAAACAGAGTCTCGGCGTCTACGCGACCATCAAGACTCCGGGAGCGGTGCGCCGCGGCGACGCCGTGGAGCTGATGGCGTAGAATCGTTCTGTGCTCGCGCCGCCGCCTATCGGCGCCGAACGCTCCCAGCACCCGGGCGAGCGCTGCCCGGCGGGGTCAGATAACCCGCCATCGCGCGGAAGATGCGCGCCTCTAGATCCGGCGGCGGGTCGGCTCGGAGGCCGGCTTCGGCCTCGACCAGGGCCTTGGTGATCACCAGGCAATCAGCGGCCGCGCTGGCTGGCAGATCCGCCGGAAGCTCTGCTCGGTGGCGGGCGAGGAGGCGCTCGGCCCCGCTCACCAACTTGTTCGCGGAGGCGTGCAGTCGACCTTGCAGGGGAAGGCGTTTCTCTTCGTGGTCGAGCGCCGCGGCGAGCAGTGGCCGGGCGTACTGTTGCTGGACGGCGAGGCGCGCCAGCGCCAGCAGCGACTCATTCAGCGTCGCCCCCTCCATGGAGTCGACCACCGCATCGACCGCCTCGACCAGCGCGGTCTGTGTCCGATCGATCAAGGCTGCCACCAGCGCCTCCTTGTTGGGGAAGTACTGGTAGAGCGAGCCGACGCTGATCCCTGCCACCTCGGCGACGCGATTGGTGTTGAACCCGGCGAGGGACTCGCGCTCCAGAACGCGAGTCGCCGCCTGCAGGATGATCTCGACCATCTCGGCCGAGCGCTGCTGGCGCGGCTTCTTGCGGGGTTTCAAGTCGACGCGCGGCATCGTCGTCCGCGTAGCAAACGCGAGTAGGCAATGCGAGCAAAAGCTCGCATCATCTTGCCCAACACCGAGCGCGCCGGCAGGCGCAGAGAGGATTCTCCACCATGGATACCGCCGAGACCGCGCCCGCGGTCACGTTCGCCGATTTCTATCGCGATCACTACCTCGCCGAGCACCAACGCCCCGTCAACGTCGCCCTACACATGGCCGGCACCGTCGGCGGGTTGGGTTACGTCGCCTGGGTTCTCGCCGCGGCGCCGCTGTACTGGCTGGCGCTGTTCCCGGTCGTGCACGCGCTGCCGGGCCTGCTCGGGCACAGCGTGTTCGAGCGCAATCCGACGGTCGGCGACGCACGCCTCCTGCGCAGGGATTTCGCGCTCTGGTGGTTCATCGCCGCCAATCACCTGCTGCTGTGGCGACTGATCCGACGGGGCGAACGTTGACGTGAAACTCGTTGTTTGGGTCGGCCTTCACTCATATGTCACCCCGGCGAAAGGGACTGTCGGTTTTCTCCCGTACACGTACTCGTACCCGTACACGATCAATGCCCGAATTCTGCAG
>CADEER010000153.1 GCA_902826395.1 uncultured bacterium | reverse complement strand
GTTGACGGCCACGCTCATCCGGCGAGAGGATGCGGCATGACGATCCCCGAAACGCTAGCGCAACACTACGTCGTCCCAACCGATGCTCCGTCGTGGGTGCGCGACGTCGACAATCCGTACCTGCGCGGCATCCATGCGCCGGTCGCCGAAGAGACCGAGGCCGTCGAGCTCGAGGTTGTCGCCGGCGAGGTGCCGGCCGACTTGTTCGGTGCGTACGTGCGCAACGGCCCCAACTCCGTGTTCCGGCCGAACAACCTGTATCACTGGTTCGACGGCGACGGCATGGTGCACGGCTTCTACTTTCGCGACGGCCGCGCCGTTTATCGCAGCCGTCTGGTGCGCACCCCCTATCTCGCCGACGAGCGGGCGCGCGGTGCGGCGATCTGGCCGGGCATCATGGGGCCGTTCGACTTCGACAAGCCGCGCCACTACCTGAAGGACACCGCCAACACGGACGTCGTGTTTCACGACGGAGCCATCCTGGCGCTCTGGTATCTGTGCGGCGAACCGTACCGTCTCGATCCGCTGACCCTCGACACGGTGGGCATCGAAGACTTCGGCGGCGCGCGCACGACTTCCATCTCGGCGCATCCGAAGGTCGATCCGCGCACCGGCGAGCTGGTCTACTTCACGCTCGCCGACGACGCGCCCTTCATGCGCTACGGCGTCGTGTCGGCCGACGGCCGCCTGTCGTGCGAGATGCCGATCGATCTACCCGGCCCGCGCTCGACGCACGACATCACGATCACGGAGCGCTACTCGATCGTGCACGACTTCCCCTTCTTCCACGACGCCGAGCTGCTGCGGACGCACGGCTATCGGGTGGCGCGCTTTCACCCCGACGTGCCGAGCCGCTTCGGCATATTGCCGCGCCGCGGCGGCGACGTGCGCTGGTTCGAGTTCGAACCAGGCTACGTCCTGCACATGGTCAACGCCTGGGAAGAGGGCGACTGGATCGTCATGGACGGCTGCTTTCAGCCCAACCCGACGATTCGCCGCAACAAAGCCGAGGGCGAGCTCGCCTCGATGCTCGGCTATCTGCGCGTGCGCGCCCATTTGCGGCGCTGGCGTATGAACCTGGCGACGGGCGAGGCGGTGGAGGAGCAACTCGACGACCAGAACGTCGAGTTCTGTCTGCCCGACACCGAGCGCTACGGCGAAAAGACGCGGTTCTCGTACCACCAGCGCATTCCGGTGGACAACTACACGGTCGAGTTCCACTCGCTGGTCAAGTACGACCACGCCGACGGCAGCAGCGTGTGCCATGACTACGGCGACGGCATCACCGGCAGCGAATCGCCGTTCGCCCCGCGCCGCGGCGCCACCGCGGAAGACGACGGCTACGTCGTCACCGTCGTCACCGACAGCGACAGCCTGCGCTCGCAGTGCTGGGTCTATCACGCCCAGCAGATCGAGAAGGGCCCGATTGCGAAGCTGAGTATTCCCACTCGCGTCCCGAGCGGCTTCCACGCCAAGTGGATCCCGGGTCAGCGCCTGTGGCGCTGACGGCGTACGGCGTGTCGGCGGACGGCGTCCGGTCCAAAGAGATCGGTCCACGAACGCGACCCCGTGCGCTCGTACCCCGTGAACCGTGAACCGTGCTCCAATCCACGGTTCACTGTTCACGGTTCACGAGATCTACGCCGTACCGCGTGCGCCGAATACCGTAATCTAGACCGCCAGCAGCGGCGGCAGGCGGTCGAGGCAGAGGTTCACGAACGACTTGATCGGGTGGGACGTGGGGCCGTCTGACGGGGTGGCGAGGGCCCAGCGGCGGAACAAACCGTTGCGGCCGATCGATCGGGCGAGGATTTCGCCGCGGTCGACGAGCTCCCGCACCGCCCAGCGCGGCAGGACGGAGATGCCCATGCCCGACTTCACCATGCCGACGGCCGCGCCGAGGTGGTCGAGCTCGACGGCCATCTTCGGGAAGACGCCGGCCTCGACCATGGTGCGCTCGAACAGCTTGTAGGCCGAGCTGCGCCGCTCGTAGACGATGAGCGGTCGCTGGGTGAAATCCTCGTGCGGAATGCGCTGCAGATCGCGCCATGGATGGTCGACGGGCGCGATGCCGACCAGCTCGTCCGTGCCGAGATCGAAGGTCTGCAGGCCGGCGGTGTCCGACGGCAGCGAGATCATGCCGACGTCGATGTCGCCGGTGTGCAGGCGGTCCATCGTCAGATCGGAGTGACCGCTGAATACGCGAATCGCCGAATTCGGATAGCGCACCCCGAACTCGTGCAGGACCGGCGGCAGCAGGTGCTCGCAGCTCGCGCCGCCGGCGCCGATGCGAATCGCGCCGGTGCCGCCTTCGTCGTATTCGGCGATCATGCGCTGTGCTTCGTCGACCTTGGCGACGATCTGGTGGGCGTAGTGGAACAGGATCTCGCCGGCCGGAGTCGTCTTCACGCCCTTGCCGCCGCGCACCAGCAGCTTGACCCCGAGTTGGCGCTCCTGGGCCATGATCTGCTGACTGATTGCCGACTGAGAGATGCCGAGGCGGCGCGCCGCTCCGGTGAAGCTCGACAGCTCGACGGTGGTGATGAATGCCTTCAGATGTCTCGTTTCCATTTTTCCTTTGGGTCGAGTCGAGGGGACGGTTCGCCGCGTCGGTCGACCGCCACGAACCATTGACCCCGAGTGATGATGAAATCCTGGGCAGCCTGGCGACCGTTTGTGCACGACGGCACGGTCGCCGCCGCTTCGAGCGGCGGCATCTGGTTCGGTTTCATCAGCATCGGCGCGGCATCGATCCGAAGCGGCTGCTATCGCACGGGCACATTCACTCCATAAGCACCCGGGATGCCAATCGCTGATTGCGAGCGACAACGAGCGATCGGGGCGCGGTGACCTGCTGGGCAAGGCCGTGGCTGACTCTTCCTTGGGCAGAGCGATGCTCAGCATCATCGAGGAGCATCGACCCGCGAGCGCTTTCGCCCTCGCGGCCAATGTCGTAAAGCGCTCTGGCGGCGAGGCAGTCGGTCCGAACGAGCGAGCTTTGGGGGGCAGCGCGGCGTGGTCTTCAACAGCCTGGAGTTCCTCGTCTTCTTCGCGATCGTGCTGGGCGTGTACTACGGCGCGGTGCCGGCGTCGTGGGAGCGGGCGCGCAAGATCGTGCTGGTAGTAGCCAGCTATGCCTTCTACGGCTCCTGGAACCCGATCTTCACCCTGTTGCTGCTCGCATCGACCGTCCTCGATTTCTGGGTCGGTCTGCGCCTCGGCAGCGAGACGCGCCCGACGCCGCGGCGCTGGCTGCTCGGACTCAGTCTGCTCGGCAACCTCGGGATGCTCGGCTTCTTCAAGTACGGGGGCTTCGTGCGCGAGCAATGGCTGGCGGTCGAGAGTCTGGCCGGCTGGGGCGACGCGGTGGCGCAGCCTTGGAGTATCGTCCTGCCGGTTGGAATCTCGTTCTACACCTTCCAGACGCTGAGCTACGCGATCGACGTCTATCGCGGTGTACAGAAGCCGACGCGCAGCCTGCTCGACTTCGCTGTCTTCGTATCCTTCTTTCCGCAACTCGTTGCCGGCCCTATCGTCCGCTCGACGGACTTCCTGCCGCAGCTCGACAAACGACCGCCGGTCACCGGTACGGACGTCGAGGAAGGGCTGGTGCGCATCTTCTTCGGCCTGGTGAAGAAGGTCGTCTTCGCCGACACTCTGGGCGCTTACGTCGACGCGGTGTTCGGCGATCTTCCCCTGTACGGCGGCGCCAATCTCTTGCTCGCCATCTATGCGTACGCGTTCCAGATCTATTTCGACTTCTCGGGATACAGCGACATTGCCATCGGCACCGCGCGGCTCTTCGGATTCCGCCTCTGCGAGAACTTCGACCGACCCTACATCGCCGCCAATCCGCGCGAGTTCTGGCAGCGGTGGCACATCTCTCTGTCGTCGTGGCTGCGCGACTATCTGTACATTTCGCTCGGCGGCAATCGCGGCACGCCCCGCCGCACCTACATCAATCTCGGGCTGACGATGCTGCTCGGCGGTTTGTGGCACGGGGCGTCGTGGAACTTCGTCGTCTGGGGCGCCATTCACGGCGCATGGCTGGCGGCCCACCGCTACTGGACGCGCGACGGCTCGACGCGAGATGAGCGATGGATCTGGCTCAAGCGCTTCGCGACCTTTCACATGGTGTGCGCCGCCTGGGTTTTCTTCCGCGCCGCGACGCTGAGCGACGCCGTGCTCTTCTTCTCGCGCCTCGGCGCCGGCGGTTGGGTCGCGCAAGAGGCGACGAACCTCGCCGTGTTGTTCGTCGTGCTCGGCGCCGCGCTCCATCTGGGGCCGTCGCCGATTGCTCTGCACCAGCGCTATCGCGCTCTGCCGGCACCCTTGCAGGGGGTCGGGTACGCGGCGGTTGCCGTGCTGGTGTTCCTCTTCTCGCCCTCCGAGGGGCGCTTCATCTACTTCCAGTTCTGACAGTGATGCAGCGGCTGGCAATCATGTTCGGGGTGTTTGTGCTGCTGATCGCGGTCGCGATCGGCGTTGCCGCGTATCTCTGGGGCGAGGACGCGGTGCGCGAAGGTCGCTCGATGTACTCGACCGCCCAGTATTTCGAGCTCCGAGCGCAGCGGCGTCTGCCGTCTCTGCCGCTGGTCGCGTGGATCGGCGACTCGACCATCATGCCATCAGAGGAAGTTCGGCCGTATCCGTTGGAGATCGGCAAGCGTCTCAAAGAGACGCGAAGGGCGGCCGAAACGATCATCCTGGCCGATGCGGGAATTGGGACGTTCGCCGAGTACTGCGCCGTGGGCAAGGTGCTGTCGCTGCGCCCGACGGCCGTCTACATCATTGCCAATCTGCGCGCGTTCGTCCGCACCGGCAGCGAGCGCGGTGCGCTCGACGCAGCGTCATTCATCCCGGCGAGCGAACTGCCGCGCGCCGCCACGTTGCCGTGGCACGCGGCCGGCATCACGATTCCTAGACTGCTCCTGGCGCGTACTCTCGCCTGGCCGCAGGTGCGGGAAGGCTTCTACTTCGCGGAGGGACTTCGGCAGATGTTTCGCGACCAGGTCTACTCGCGGCCGCTGCACCTACCACTCATGACGCGGATACGGAAATACGAGCGGGAGTTGAAGGACTGGGACGCTCCCATCGACGAGCAGAGCCCGCGGCTGGTGATGCTGCGCGCGGCGGTGGAGCTGGCCCTGCGCAATGGAATCCGCACCACCGTGATCATGCCGCCGATTCCGAAGTATGTGATGGAGTTCAGTCCCCATTCCGTGAAGGGCATCGCGGCGCGCTCGGGGGTGGTGGGGCGCGCCGTCTCTGCCGCCGGCGCGCGTTACGTCAACCTGCACAACGCCCTCGCGACGGAGGACTTTCGCGATTTGGGCGGTCATTACAATCGCCAGGGAATGGACAAGATGGCGGACAGCATCGAACCGCTGGTGCGCAAGGACGTCGTCGATCTGTTCTATCGACCCAGACAAGAGCGCTGATCCTTGCCGCGCTTTCTCCGGCGGCGGCACTGACGTAGAGATCCGGGCGGAGGGCGTGCGCATGTCCGAGGAACCGCATCTACTCGTAGACGTCGACGGCGGCGTCATGACGCTGACCATGAACCGCCCGGCGGCGCGCAACGCGCTGAGCCCGGAGATGCTCGTGCGCATGGCGCAGGCCTGGTACGAGCTGCGCGATTCGCGTCACCTGCACGTCGCCATCCTCACCGGCGCCGGCGATCAGAGCTTTTGCGCCGGCGGCGATCTCAAGCGCACGATGCCGCTGCTGACCGGGGCGCGGCAGCCCGAGGACGAGTGGGACGAGCGCCTGATGGGCGACTTGCGCCAGTTCACCGACGCGATTCTACGCGGTTTCGAGCTCTACAAGCCGGTGATCGCGGCGGTGAACGGAGAAGCGCTCGGCGGCGGCACCGAGCTGACCAACGCGTGCGACCTGCGCGTCGCCGCCGAGCACGCGGTGTTCGGCACCCCCGAGGCCAAGGTCGGCCTGCTGCCGGGCGGCGGCTCGCTGACCCGCCTGCCGCGGCAGGTGCCGTACGCAAAGGCGCTCGAGATCCTGATGATCGGCGATTCCTTCAGCGCCGCCGAAGCGTTGCAGATGGGGCTGCTGAACTACGTCGTGCCGAAGGCCGAGCTGATGGCCAAGGCGCGCGAGCTCGCCACCAAGCTCGCCGCCAACGGGCCGCTCGCGGTCCGCAAGATCAAGGAGGGCGTCGTCCGCTCCAGTGGCCGGCCGCTCGCCGAGGCGCTGGCGATCGAGGACGAGGTCGCCGCGGCCGTGATGACGTCGAAGGACGCTCGCGAGGGGCCCCGAGCCTTCAAGGAGAAGCGGCCGCCGCGATTCACCGGCGAGTGAGGCGCGGCCGGCCAAATTCGTTGACTCTTGGTGGGCTTTGGTACCAACTGACAGAGCGTCAGTCGGCGCGCTTTAATTTTTGGGGGGCAGTTGGGGCCGCGGGGTCGCTCGACCAATCGAACTGGTCGTATCAGCCGAGCCGCCGCTCGCCGTCGTTGCTCGAGAGGACACACGTCAGGGAGAAGAGCATGAGGATTCGTCTAGTTGCGATATTGGCTGCGTTCGCGGTGTCGATCATTGCCACCAGTGCGTTGGGGCAGGTTTGCGGGAACTCGGTTCTCGAATCCGGGGAAGATTGTGATGACGGCAACGTCGTCGATGGGGACTGCTGCTCCTCCGGCTGCTCGTTCGAGGTGGGGAGCTGTGATGACGGTGACGCCTGCTCTGTCGGTGACACCTGCGACGGCGCCGGGACCTGCGTTGCCGGTTCGGCGCCCGACTGCGACGACGGCAATCTCTGTACCAGGGACACCTGCGACAGCGCGATTGGTTGCGTCAATGCATCCGCCGCGCGGCGCCTGTGTCGGACCGCGTCTCAATCGGTGCTGGTCGCTCACGACAAGGCTCCAGATACGAAGGATGCGCTGATCTGGCGTTGGACGCGCGGGGAAGCGACGACCCCAGAGGACTTCGACGACCCGACGACCACGGCGAACTATGGGGTCTGCGTCTACCAGGGCTCGGACGGGTCCGAGTTTCTGCAAGTCGAGATTCCTCCCGACGCGGAGACGTGGAAGGCGTCGCGTAACGGCGGATACAAATACAAAGACTCTGACGGTACGGTAGATGGTCTGGACCGTTTGGTCCTGAAGCCGGGTGCAGAGGACAAGGCCAAGATCCAGCTGCGGATGCGCGGCGCGAACCTGCCGGACCTCAGCTCGATCGTCTTCCCGTCGACCGAGTCGGCCTTCCCACTCGTAATCCAGTTGGTCAACGAGGAAACCGGAGCGTGCTGGCAGTCGGTGTTCGAAGAGGATGACATCCGGGCCGATACCGCGACGCTTTTCCGCGCCTCCTCCACGGCGGGCGACACCGTCATCGTCAATCCCGGCGAGTCGATCCAGGCCGCGGTCAACGCCGCGGCGGCGGGGAGCCGCGTCATCGTCAAGCCAGGCACCTACGTGGAAACTCATGGCGGCCAGGCGGCCGTTCTGGTCGAGAAGTCCCTGCAACTCATCGGTGACAACGATAGTGGAGAGGTGATCATCCTGCCTGGCCCGGGGAACACCGAAGGAATTTACTTCCGCGGAACCGCGGACAATTTCGTCGAGGACGTCCTGGTCGAGAACTTCACGATCGACGGCTTCTCGGAGAACGGAATCTGGATGTTCTACGTCCGCGATTTCGAAATCCGCAACAACAACGTCGGCAATGCCGATCACGTCGGAATCTATCCGCAGCTCTCGGCACAGGGGCTCGTGCGCGACAACGTCGCCTTCGGTGGACTGGACAGCGCGATGTGGGTATCGGGCTCCGAGGACATTCGTGTCATCGACAACGAAGTGTACGCGGCGCCGATCGGCCTGCAGGTAAACGTCTCGGAAGCCGTCGATGTGCAGACGTTGACTGCCCGCGAGAACACGGCAGGAGTGCTCTTCAGCCACCCCCTCGCCTCCGGCCTCGGTGCCAATGTGGACCTGGCCTTCGGCTATCGCACCGAGTTCGCCAGGCTCGCCAACAGCCAGGTTTTCGAGAACAACTTACCGAACCCGGTCACCAGCGGCTCGGTCGGTGATCTCCCGTCTGGATCGGGTGTGCTGATCATCGGTCATGATCGCCTCTACGCAGTGGACAATACGATCCTCGACAATAACTTCGCCGGGCTGGTGCTGACCGACCACTGCCTGGTGGCGGGTGGGACCGACGATGATTGCGCGCCGGACGAAAATTCGATCACCGGCAACACGATCACCGGCAACGGTACGGCTCCCGAACCCGGCCCCTTCGCGGGTCTCGCCAGCGACGTGATCGTCTTGGGCGCGGGTGCAGGAAACTGCATGGCCGGCAATACGTACAACACCAGTATTGGTGCGGCTCCGCTCCAGGCTCCGAGCTGTCCTGCCTATCCGGGCGACTGACGCTGCCCGGCCGGCATCGTAAATGTGCATACGGAGCTCGGTTCTCGGCGGCGATCGCCGAGGATCGAGCTCCGACGCGCCGACGGATGCCGTGCCCTTCACGGGTTGAAAGCCGCGGTGGTGGCGTGCACGATGCCGCGCGTGTCTGCTGAAGCGAAGAAGGCGAACGATCCCGTACCGCCGCATACTCCGCTGCGCGAGTACTACCGCGCGGACGAGGAGCGCGAGGGGTACGTCATGGACCTCTTCGACCGCACCGCCAAGTACTACGACACGGTCGAAGCGCTGTTTCTCAACGGCGGCCTGTTATACCGGCGGCTGTCGCTGAAGTTCGCCGGCCTCAAGCCGGGCATGCGCGTACTCGACGTCGCCACCGGTACCGGTGCGGTCTATCGCGGTGCTGCGCGGCTGGTCGGGCCGAGTGGTCGCGTCTTCGGCGTCGATCCGAGCGCCGGCATGCTCGCAGTGTCGCGCAAGAGCCACGACGGTCCGCTGACGCGCGGCTTCGCGCAGGCGTTGCCGTTCAAGAGCGATCACTTCGATTTCGTCACCATGGGCATCGCGCTGCGCCATGTGCCCGACTTGCACGCCGCCTTCGGCGAGTACTTCCGCGTGCTGAAGCCCGGTGGCCAGATCTGGCTACTGGAGAGCCACGTGCCGAAATCCAAGATCGGCCACGCGCTCACCAAGCTGGTGTGGGCGAAGCTGATCCCCGGCATGACGTATCTTTCGACCGGCAGCCGCGATGCGAAGCTGTTGATGGACTACTACTGGGACACCATCGACAAGTGCGTCGAGCCGCCGCAGATCGTGCAAGCGCTGCGCGACGTCGGCTTCGCCGATGCGCGCTCGAACCTCATCGTGCCGGGCGCATTCCTCGAATACCGTGCCCGCAAGGCTGTCTGATTTTTTTTCACCACAGAGGCACAGAGGACACAGAGATCTCGGAGCTTGTCGCGGGGCGGATCTGCATGCTCGCCTCGACTCGCGGTGAACGGGCACTTCGTTTCAAAAATGCCGTTTCACCTGCTCTCGGGTGTAGCGCGAGACAGTGTGGAAGCTTCGTGCCGAGACGGAGCTCTCTGTGTCCTCTGTGTCTCTGTGGTGAAATCAACATAAGCGAAGCTGCCTTTGCGGATGTTGATCCAGAACAGCTCGGGGACGCTGAAGACGGCGCCGCGGGCGCCAGCGGTGACGAGCTTGCCGCGATCGAACGGGGCGAGCGGCAGGCCGGCGATCGTCGCGCCGATACCGGTGGCGAGGTTGGCGATGCCGAAGATCGGCCGCAGCGGTGCAGGGTCGCGGGCGAAGAACAGAAAAATCGAATCGTCGTCGGACGACCAGTCGCGATAGAGACGCGACGTCCAGGTCATGCTCTCGGCGAGCGCGCCGCCGCCGGGGCGATCGGCGAGCCAGCGCTCGTGCAGGGACGGCATGCGCTCGACATCGGTGACGCGGAACGAGCGCGCCGCGGCGCGGCCGGCGTGCGCGGGGAGGAACTCGAGCCAGTCGGGCGCGATCTCGTCGGCGAGCTCCGGCGCCTCGGCGCGGATCTGGCGGAACAGCTCGGTGGCGCAGTTGCGCTCGATCAGATCGTAGTCCCATAGGGCGCGGATCTGCGCGGCGAGTCCATCGGCGTGTTGCCGAGCCGAACCGCGCCGCGCGTCGAGATCGGCGGTCGAGAAGGGCGGCACCGGCAGGTCGGTCCAGGTCGCGGATCGCGTCGGCGTCAGGTTGCCTCGATAAGCGCGCAAGCGGTTGTCGCCGTTGTCGCGTAGCGCGGCGAAGCGCGTTGCAGCAGCTTCGAGGTCGCTGAGCTCGGCTTCGTCGTAGTCGCCGTCGAGGAACGCGCTGCGCGCCGCGTCGAGCTCGGCGCGCGAACGACCGACCAGCGCGGCGCGGACGTTGGCGCGGCGGATGGTCAACGTGTGCTCGCCGTCGTCGTCCGGGAAGGCGTCGAGGACGAGCAACTCACGCCCGCTCGCGCTGGCTTCGAGTGCGAGCAGGCGCGCCATGCCGACCAGCAGCGGATAGCCGCGATCGGGGCGCGGCGATGCCAGCAGCTCGAGCAACTGGGATTCGATGGCACCGGCGCGCTCGGCGAGCCGTGCGCGATCGGCTGGTGTCGTCGCTCCCGCCTCGATGACGACACCTTCGCTCAAACAGGGAGCGCGCTCGAGGATGGTGAAGGCGACGATCTCCGACCAGGCGTCGCTGAGCTGGCGATGCAATCCGGCCCCGTGCGGGTAGTCGCGGCGATCCGCAATCGCCGAGCTTGCGGAGGGCTCGCCCAACGCGCGGGCCCGAGCCAGTGCGGCGCGCTTGGTCTCGGCGACGAAGTCGCCGCCGTGCCGCTTTGCCGCGCGTCGGCGCAGCCCCGCCAGTGCGGAACACTCGGGCGCTGGTTCGGCCGCCGCCAGGTGCGGCGCGGTGGCGAAGAAGCCCGCGGCAGCGATCGGAGCTGCGATATCGCGCGCTCCGGGCTCGAGCCGCGAGAGCAACGCCGCATCGTCCTCCGCATCGCGCAGCGAATCGAGCTGCTTCCTTTGCGTGAACAGCAGCGAGGCGAAATCGTCGCGCAGCGCGGCGATGCGCCGCGGCTCTCCGGCAATGCGATGGCGCGTCAGGGCGCGGTTGTCGAGGTCGCCGTACTGATGGCGGAAGCGCTCCCAGGTGTCGCGCCGCAGGCGCAGGATGCCGGGATCGTGGTGCTGGAAGTGGTAGACCTCATCGCCGAAGCGCAAGGCGAGGTGGCCGCCGCTCGAGCTGCCCTCATTGGCCTCGATCTGCACGAGCTCCATCTCGCCCGCGCTGCGCGACGAGGCGCCGGCGGGTCCGACCGCGAGCAGCAGCAGCGCGAGTGAGATGTAGCGGGCCGTCACTGCCTCGCCGCGCCGGCGCTGTCGAAGCCGCGGCGCAGCAGCGCGATGCGATGCGAATCGCCGCCGAGGCTGTGTTCGTACGCCGCCAGATCGGCGCTCTCGATGCCGGCCAGTGCCAGGCCGCGACCCATGCCGACCCAGGTCGCATCGCGAGCTTCCCAATCAGTGATGCCGTGCTGGCGGGCAACAGGACCGAGATCGTCGGTCACGTCGTCGGCGGAGCCGCCGCCGGCAACCACCGTCCGCGTATGATCGCTCACGTCGTCGCGATAGGCCGTCTCGGCGTCGCCGCCGCTCGAGCTCTTCGAGCTGTCGGAGATCGATTCCGACGGACTCGAGATGCTGTCCGAGATGCTCTCCGAGCTGTCGGAGATCGAGCAGCCCAGCATTGCCGCCGCCGTCACGCACATCAAAACGCCGATTCTCTTCATCACAAGCCTCCTTTAACCGTGATGTGACAAAAAAATCTCACCACAGAGGCACGGAGGCACAGAGCCACCGAGAGTGCCAGTTCGTGGCGATCCCTATCCAAACCTCATCACAACCGAGGTAGTCGAAGCCGCCAGATCAACGGTTCGGCCTATTGTCTCTGTGCCTCCGTGCCTCCGTGGTGAGTGTCTTTCTAGGCCGCGCGCGTTCAAGTGCAGCCGCGCAGGGCGCTGTTGACGGCGGCGACCAGCTCCGAGATCGACACCA
>CADEER010000152.1 GCA_902826395.1 uncultured bacterium | reverse complement strand
GTACGGGAGAAAATCGACAGTCTCGCAAGGAGGGGGAACTTTCGACTGCTTCACGCCGTGATCACGGGCAGCTCCACCAATCCGCGCAGGACCGGGTTTGGCCGGTAACGCGGCGCTTCGTCGGCCAGCTCCATGTGCGGAAACCGCTCGAGCAGTGCGCGGAAGGCGATCTCGCCTTCTAGCCGCGCCAACGGCGCGCCGATGCAGAAGTGGGCGCCGAAGCCGAAGCCGAGGTGCGGATTGGGGTCGCGGCCGATGTCGAGTCGCTCGGGTTCCGCGAAGATCTCGGGGTCGTGGTTCGCCGCGCCGATGCCGACCAGGATGAGCGAGCCGGCCTCGATCTCGTGACCGCCGATCTCGATGTCTTCGCACGTGACGCGCACGGTGGCCTGCACCGGGCCGTCGTAGCGCAGCAACTCCTCGATCGCGGTCGGCAGCAGACTCATGTCGGCGCGCAGCCGCTGCATTTGATCGGGCTCGCGCAGCAGGGCGAGCAGGCCGTTGCCGATCAGGTTGGTGGTGGTTTCGTGACCGGCGATCAGCAGCAGGTTGCTGGTGGCGAGCATCTCGTTGTCGCTGAGCGCGTCGTTCTCCTCCTGCGCCGTCACCATGGCGCTGATCAGATCGTCGCGCGGTTCGATGCGGCGCTGCGCGATGATGTCGGCCAGATACGTGAAGAGCTTCTGCAGCGCCGGCAAGGCGCCGCTGCCCCCGCCGATCGGCGGAGCGCCGAGCCCGGCGACGATCTCGGCCGCCCACGACTTGAACTGCTTGTGATCCTCGGGCGGCACGCCGAGCAGTTCGGCGATGACGATGGCTGGAAGCGGGGCGGCGAGAGCTTCGATGACGTCGAACGTCGATCCCGGCGCGACGTCAGCCAGCAGTTCGTCGACGATCGCCTCGATGCGGCCGCGCAGCGCTGCGATGCGCCGCGGCGTGAAGGCCTTGTTCACCAGCTTGCGGATGCGCGTGTGATCGGGCGGATCCATCACGAGCATCGAGCGCAGACCCTGCGACGTCTGCTGGATGAAGGCGGGCAGTCGATCGAGATTGTCGCGCACCAGCGGAGCGCGCAGACGGTCGGCCGAGAAGCGCGGATCGCGCAGCGCCATTTCGACGTCGCGGTAGCGGGTGAGAAACCAGACGCCGGGACCGTCGTACGCAAAGCGCTCGCCGCCGACCGGCATCTTCATCACCGGACGCACGGTGCGCAGCAGCGAGTAGATGGCGAACGGATTCTCCAACCCGCCGCGACTGCGCAGCGGGAGAAAGAGATCGAACTGCTCGGCGCTCGGCGGGGCTTCCGGGGCGGGAACGGCGGCTGCGGTGTTGGCCATGAAAAAACCCTCCTATTAAAAGGTAGCTCTTGAAAATGACCGACCGGTTGGTCATGTATAGGCCATGCCGAAGGTTGCTGCAAGCGAGAGGGATGCGTTCTACGAGGGTCGTCGCACCGAGATCGCCGAAGCCGCCCTCCGCCTGTGGGCGGAGGGCGGCTTCGACGCGACTTCGATGGCGGCGGTCGCCGAAGCGGCGGGGATCTCGAAGGGCACGCTGTATCTCTACTTCCCGAGCAAGCAGGCGCTGCTCGAAGAAGTGCTGCGCCGCTACAGCCTGCTGCCCAACATCCAGAACCTTACGGCCAACCTCGCCGGCCTGTCGTTCGAGGATGCGGTGCATGGCTTCGTGCGCGCTGCATGGCGGCATCTCAGCGAGCATCGCGATCTCGTCCTCCTCGCTCTGCGCGAATTGCCGAGCAACATCGATCGCGCCCGACAGGCGGCCGAGCACATCCTGGTGCCGGCCAACCGCCTGATTGCCACGTATCTCGAGCAACAGTTGGGCGCCGAACGCGGCCGCGAGATCTCCTTCATCGTCGCCGGACGCGGTCTGATCGGCACGGTCATCCTGTTGTTTCTCACCCAGGAAATGCTCGGCGCCGGCCGCTTCTTGCCGGTCGACGAGCCGCAGATCACCGACACGATTGCCCAGGTGTTCCTGCACGGCGTCATGGGCAGCGGCGAGACAAAAGGGTGAGGCTGGCGGGAATGGAAACACGACGACTCTCGGATGGGGGTGCGACGATGGGGATCGAGACGATGGTGACTCCGGACGATGCGACGACCTCTACCGCGCGCGCCTCGCACTCCGCGTCTCCGCGGTTGAAGCATCTACCGCTGTACCGCATCGCGCGCATCGCGCTCGGCGTCGTGCGCGTGCTGCCGCGCTACTGGTATCTGATGCTGCGCGAGTACTGGCTGCGGCAACCCGTGTCGCAGCGCGCCTGGGATCGCGCGCACGATGCGGCAGCCGAGCAGATCCGCCAACTGGCGCTGATGCTGGAGGGCGGTTTGATCAAGGCGGCGCAGATCGGCGGCGCGCGCGCCGACATTCTGCCGAAACCCTTCATCCAGAAACTCAGCCGCTTTCACGATGACGTCCCGGCTCGTCCCCTGGCGGACCTGGTGCAGATGGTCGAGAGCGAGCTCGGCGCGCCGCTGGCTTCGATCTTCGCATCGGTCGACGAGCGGCCGCTTGGTGCCGCATCGCTGGCGCAGGTGCATCGCGCGCGTCTGCTCGACGGCGCCGACGTCGTCGTCAAGATCCAGTACCCGGAGGCGCGCCGCGTCATTCCCGTCGACCTGGCGATGCTGCGCCGCGTCGCCGGACTCGTTCAGAGCATGCAGAGCAGTATCGACGTGCGCGCCATCGTCAACGAGATCACCCGCTTCGTCGCGATGGAGCTCGACTTCCGCCGCGAGGCACAGTCGACGATGCGGCTGGGTGCGATCCTCGAGCGCCGCGGCGACGTGCGCGTGCCGCGGATCTACGAACAGTACACGCGCGACCGCGTCGTGGTCATGGAGTACCTCGAAGGCATCCAGGTGACGCGCACCCAGGCCTTGCGCGACGCCGGCCACAAGCCGAGCGAGGTGGCGCGCCGCATCGGCGAGATCTACGGCGCCATGCTGTTCGAGTACGGCTTCTTCCACGGCGATCCGCATCCGGGAAACCTGCTGGTCCTTCCCGACGGCCGCATCGGCCTGCTCGACTTCGGTCTGTGCAAGGAGCTGCCGGCGAACTTCGCCCGCTCGATCGCGCAGATGATGGTCGCGGCGCTGATCGGCGACAGCGTGGCGGCCCTCGAGGCGGCGTCGTCGCTGTCGTTCGACATCGATGAGATCCAGCCCGAGCATCTGCGCTCGCTGATGCTCAGCCTGATGGGCGACTCGAGCGGCGACGCCGACCTGGCGACCGTCCTCGGCGCGACGCGCATCCGCAAGATCCCCGACGACTTCGGCCTGGTGCTGCGCACGATGCTGCTGCTGAACGGCCTATCGCACCGCCTGGCGCCGGGCCGCCGCCTGATCCAGGCCGAGCTGCTGAAACACCTCGCCGCCGGCGCCGCCGCGGCAACGGCCTGAAAAATATTAGCCACAGATGAACACAGATGAACGCAGATCCAGCAGCGAGGCGTCGCCGTTCTCGCCGCAGCGTGAGCAGTGTCGCCGATGCTGGTAATGGCTGGCGGCGGCAACGCCGATCCGCGAACTATCTGCGGTTATCTGTGTTCATCTGTGGCTATGAGGTTCAGCGAGCCATCTCGTAAAGGCCGCTGAGCGGCGCCACGTGCTCGTTCCACACGCGGTCGTAGCGCGCCTGATCATGCACGGCCTTGCGGATCATCCGCTGACAGAGCTCCATCTGCTTCTCGGTGCTCGAGGGCTGGGTGTAGAGCTGCAGCGCGTACTTCGACATGTCGCGCACCATGAAATCGAAGATCTGATCGAGCAGGTCGTCGTCGATGGGGTAGATGCGCGCGTTCTCGAGCAGCAGTTGTGCGTAGACGATCAGCGCGAAGATCTCGCCGCCGGCCAGTAGGAACGCAATGTCCTTCATCTGATCCGGACCGGGCGGATCGCTCGCCAGCAGCTCGCGGAAGACCTCGGCCTGCTCGGCGAAGCGCTGGACGTTGGCGAGCTCGATGCCGGCGAAGGCTTTCCGGTAGTCGTGGAACTGAATCTGGCTCAGGCCCTTGGCGCCGCCCTGGTGGAACAGGAAATCATCGTTGGCGGCGTGGTTCTGGGTGGGGACGAAGGGGTACTCGGCCGGCGTGAAGAAATAGCTGGGCATGAACTTCACGATCAGGGCGATGTTGACGTGCACGGTGCCCTCGAGCTTCGGCAGGCCGCGGATGTCGATCGCCGCCTGACTGAAGTACATGTTCTTCTCGAAGCCCTTGGCCGCGATGGTGTCCCACAGCAGGTTGATGACTTCCTCGCCCTGTGTGGTGACCTTCATCTTCACCATCGGGTTGTACAGCAGGTAGCGGCGATCCTCGCTGGAGGCGGTGCGCATGTAGTCGGCGGCGCGCAGCGCGAACAGTTTCATCGCGACCAGCCGGCAGTACGCGTCGACGAAGTTCTGCCGCACGTGCGAGAAGTCGGTGACGTGCATGTTGTAGAGGACGCGGTTCGACGCGTGCGTGATCGCCTCGTAGAGCGCGTGCGTACAGATGCCGATCGACGCCCAGCCGAGGTTGTACTTGCCGATGTTGACGGTGTTGAGCGCCGCGTCCCAGGCGTCGCGGCCGCGGTGCAGAATGTCGCCGGGCGCGACCGGGTAATCGCGCAGCTCGAACTCCGACACGTAGTTCTGGCTCGCCACGACGTTCTGGATGAGGTGGTAGTTGTCGTGGCGCGGGTCGGCGGCGAAGAACACGTAATCGTCGCTGCCGTCGATGCGGCCGAAGGTCGAGACGATCGCCGCCTCGTTGCCGTTGCCGATGTAGTACTTGCGCCCGTTGGCGCGCCAGCCGTCGCCGTCGCTAGTCAGCACCATGTCGGTCGAGTAGATGTCGGCGCCGTGCGTCTTCTCGGAGAGGCCGAACGCAAAGATGCCGCCGTCTTCGAGAGCGCGCGCGGCGCGCCGCCGCAGCGACTCGTTCTTCGACATCCAGATCGGACCGAGCCCGAGCACCGATACCTGCCAGGTGTACCAGTACTGCAGGCCGTAGAAGCCGAGGATCTCGGCGAACTCGCAGATGCGCCAGGTGTCCCAGCGCGCATCCGGCGCACCTTCGCCGGCGGGTGTGCACATCGTCGCGAAGATCCGGTTCGCCTTCACGAAGGCGAGGAAATCGGAATACCAGACGCGGTCGTAATAGTCGGCGAGCAGCTTGTCCTTGCCCTTGCTCTCGAAGAACTCGACCGTCGCCCGCATCACCTCGCGCGACCGCTCATCGGCGTACGGCCGTGACAACTGCTTCGGATTCAACAGAATCAAACTGGTCGGCAATTTCCCCTCCTTGCGAGAGTGTCGATTCTCTTCCGTACACGTACTCGTACGCGTACCCGTACACGATCAATGCCGGAATTCTGTAAGAAAACTCCGTGTACGAGTACGGGTACGAGTACGTGTACGGTCACGAAACATTCGTTTTCCGACCGTCTCTTAGCAAGGAGGGCTAGCAGTCCGTTGAAAAACAGGCGCGAGAGCGAAAACGAGGATTTCGGCGCCAGGGCAAGGCGCGAAACCGGAAGCAAAGTCGGGACTTTTGTTGAGGATTTCGCAACGCAGCCATGGCGCCGAAAGACCGTTTGCAGCCCGCGTCCTGTTTTTCAACGGGCTGCTAGGGGAGGTCCCGCCTATCGAAGACACACCACCGCCTCACGACGCGGGCTGTCGCCCGATCGCGAGCACGAACGTCTGATTGGCGTCCATCTCGAAGCCGACCCACTGCGGATTCTCCGCCTTGCGTCCCTCGTAGTACTCGCGATAGCCGCGGCCATTGGAGGCGAGCGCGATGCCAGCCTTCTCGAACGCCGACGCGACGGCGTCGACGTAGTCGGGCGCGTCCTCTTCCGCGGCGAACAGGTAGATGCCCGGCTTCATGGAGAACCCGACCGTCTTGGTCTCCTTGACGATCCAGCCCGCGTCCTCGAACACCCCCTGCAGAGTCTTCTGGAATTCGGCAGCGGCAGCGTCGTTGGGTGCGACCGAGAACCACACCGGGCTGCCGAAGTTCATCCCGTCGTTGGAGAGAGCCGCCACCATCGCCGCGCGCTCCTCCGGCGAGAGGACACGCGCATCGGCGCTCTCGGCGGCCGGCGCGGGCGGAGGCTCTACCTCGCCGGCTGGCTCCGCGGCGGGAGCTTGAGCCGCGGGGGCCGCAGGAGCGGCAGGCGCCGCCGCAACCGGAGCGGCAGCCGGGGCCGCGGCAACGACCCGCGCCGCGTCCAATTGGCGTTCGAGCTCGTCGATCACCAGATGCAAGTGCGCGATATACCCCCCGGCGCCGATGACGCCGATCACGGCAATGACACGAGACAGCATTTCCAAGATTCACCTCCGGAATGTGTCCGGCTTCCATACCCCGTTCCCCCTCCAGCCTCCAGCCTCAGCCCGAGCCTCGGCCTTCTTTTCATCAAACAACCGGGCTCGGGCTCAGGCTGAAGGCTGGATGGAGGTGGTCGCGCTGCGCGCGACGGTTTTACTCCAGGGCGTTCAAACTACCGAGGAGTTGGTCGCGGACGAGCTCGTACGGCGCGGGGGAGATGCTGGTGCGGCCGCGGAAAGGGTGGTCCATCGTCACGGTCAAGAAGACCATGAGCCCCATGCTGACAGCGAGAAAGAGAGTGAGGCTGAGCTGCATGCTGCGGTGCGGAATGGAGAAGAGCCAAGTGATTCCGATCATCAGCGCACTTCCGGCGACGACGACATACCAGATCGACTCGGGCAAGCCGCTGTTGACGGCGTCGAGACGCTCACGGCGCGCTTCGTAAAAGGCGTTGAGCTCTCGCAGAGCTTCCTGGTGCAGCGCCGCTTGGCCGGGGGTGACCGGCTCGAACTCGCCCAGGCGCTGGAAGATGGCCGAGATGCGCGCCGCCCCGCCGAGGTTCACCTCACCGTTTTGCTGCGCCGGCCACGCCTCTTCGATCAGGAAGCGCACATAATCGTCGAGGAGTGAAACCAATTCGCGCCGGTGGGGCTCCGGATAGCTCACGACATCGCGATAGAGCGCGGCGATCCGAGTGGCCTCGCGAGTGACGATCGCCTCGGCGTCCGAGTGGTTTTGCCAGGCGCCGACCGCCACGAGCCCGAGCAGCAGGCCGTACAGCACTCCGCCGGCAGACAAGAAGTTGCCGATCATGTCGTTGTGATCCGGCTGGCCGCTGGCGTTCCTGCGGACCCATGGGCGCAGGAGCGCTGAGCCGATCAGCGATGTCACCGTGTAGAGGCCGACCACGAAGATGCAGAGCAGCCACTGCGGAAGGTCGTAGATCCAGATCATCGTCAGGTGAGGGAAGGGGAACGCGAAAGGCAATCAACGGTTTCGGGCGAACTCCATAATACGCGTGCCCCGAGGCAGGCAATCGTCGCCCCCCTTCCAGCCTCCAGCCTCAGCCTGAGCCTCAGCCTTCTTCTAGTGAGAAAAATGAAAGTTCCGTCGGGCTGAGGCTTAGGCTTAGGCTGAAGGCTAGAGGGCGGTGGTCGCGCTGCGCGCGACGCTTTTTTTCAAGAGAACCCCCGGCACTGGACAAAGCGGCGGTGCAGTTTTAATCCGACCGCGATGCCGGGAACGGTGGCAAAGCTGCTCGCGTTGGCGCTCCTCACTCTGGCGGGATGTGTTCCCAGTCCAGGTCCGTTCCATCTGGCCGCGGTCGAGGGGCAATTGCTCGACCGTGAGAGCCGGAAGCCAATCGCGGGCGCACACGTCTTCCAGGTCTATCGCGGCGCGGGTGCGCCTGGAGCCGAGCCGCGCGTCTATCACGCGCGCTGGACGCAGACCGACGG
This sequence comes from uncultured bacterium, assembly GCA_902826395.1. GTDB lineage: Bacteria > Desulfobacterota > Binatia > HRBIN30 > CADEER01 > CADEER01. Next base: position 4,187 of record CADEER010000152.1, on the reverse strand, counting down.
TCGCGGAAGCTTCGTGTTCGTCTCGCAGATCGCTCCCAGCGCGAGGATGTGGTTTCTAAAAACGTACGGCCCGCGCTACGACTTCTATCATCCCGAGTACGGGCTCGTGCGCGGCCCCACGACGGAAGAGGCCGTGGTGGTGCTGGAAGGATCGCTCGATCAGGCCGAACAACGCCGCATGGACCTGCAAGTATTCTGCAGCTCGACCGACGACGATCCGCAGAGTCGGCGGCTGCGCGAGCTCGCATGCCCGCGTCCGCGATTGGAATGAAGCAAATTTTTTGTTGACACGGCGGAAGGGTCTTCGCTACAGCGTCGGGCATCGTTGGTCGTTCATCAGAACGACCGGGGGAAAGTCGGACAGTGCTGCGCGTTGGGAAGCACGTGGTCTTGACGACGCAGCCATCGGAGAGGAGATGCGCATGCGTACGTCGGCCATCGGACAACGCGGACTCATCGGCATCACGGCCTTTTTGTTCGTCATTGCTCTCGCGTCGGTCGCGAGCGCCGGCAAAGGGGGCGACGACGCGGGCACCTGCGTCAACGCCTGCGGCGGTTACGGCAGGGGCAACAACCTGAACGGCTGTTACTGCGACTCGTCTTGCGCCACCTACGGCGACTGCTGCGCCGACTACCAGCCGGTGTGCAACGGCAACACCGGTTGCACGCCGAACTCGAACGGCCGCTACATCCTGCACATCGGTGGGATGTGCTCGCAGGGCTGGAACGACCGGCTGTCCAACAAAGCGGGCTACACCAGCATCGACGTCAAGGCGGTGCAGACCAATCACAGCGGCCTGGCCGACGGCAGCCACACGGTGGGGATCTACTTCAATAGCTGCTGTACCGGGTCGAACCTCTGCTACGTGATCAACTACAGCGGCGGCGACAATGCCGTCGGACATCGCTTTGCCAACTCCTCGACCAACTGGAACATCACCTGGGTCGGTACGTCCGGCGGCGCCGGCGGCGGCAGCGAGCTGTCCGGGAACTTTCTGGCCGACACCTTCGGGCCGTGCGACTACGCGGGCCACCTCGGTGTGAGCGAGGCGCGCAACAGCTACAACCACAACGACACCAACAACGAGACCGTGTACGTCATCGGCGGCTACGACGGCTGGTGGTACAGCTCGTGGCTGTTGCCCGGCGAGGACGACGGCGCCGTGGCGTTCCACTCCGCCGGTGCGATTACCAGCGCCGTGTCGACGAGCAACCTCTGCACTACTCCCAAGTACACAAACCGCGCGGTCGCCTGGACCTGCTCCGGCTACGACCTCGATCACTATGAGATGAAGACCAAGTTCATGACGCAAATGGGTTGGTAGAGGCGGAGTGTCCGTTGCGTTCCCGACGATTCTGGTGGGTCGCCGGAATTGGCGCCGCCCTGGTCGTGATCGCTCTCTTCGTGCTGTGGGGACAGTCCCCCAAGCGCGAGGGGACGTTACGAGCGGTGGCCATGGCGGCGTCTCGTCCGCCGCGCCGGCCCGGGGTGCAGCCAAAACGGCCCGTCACCAAGGATGAGTCTCCGGAGACGGAGCCGGTTGCCGAGACCCAGAAGGAACTACCTCCGCAGATCCAGCGCTATCTCGACGCCAACGTCTATCCGCCGACGTCTGGGCGTTTGACCGCGGACGCGACGGATCTGTTGAACCCGAATCAGCGCTACGAGAAGCACCGGCCGGTCGATGAAGATGAAGACGTCACGTCCGTCTTCACGGCCGACCGCTACTACTACACGGGCGACGAAAAGGCTCTCGTCTGGCTCGAAGTCCGCGAGGGCGACCAGCCCGCCGATGTCGAGCTACGTCAGGCGACGGCTCGAGCCGAGGAGGACGGCACCCCCAGCGCAGATCTCGTCGACCTGGGATTGCGGCTCGACGAGGGTCGCTGGAGCGGCGTTCTCGATCTGGCGCAGGTCTTTCCGCACCACCATGGAACCATCCTGCTCGAGGTTGCCTTCGAGGAGGGAGGAGAGATCTATCACGAGGAGATCCGCATCTTTACGACCCCCGTCGATCTGATTCCCGCCGACTTCAGGGGTGAGTTCCGCGAATCCGTCCGAAACGGCAGTCTGCTGGTCGAGTTGGGCGTCGACGTGCGCACGCCGGGCTTCTTCCGTTTCGACGCGAATCTCTACGACAGAAACGGCAAGCCGGTTGCGTTCGCGGCGTTCAAGGGTGACCTCGCACCGGGAGAGAATTGGCTGCCGCTCGAGTTCTTCGGCAAGGTTTTGCGCGACCAGGGTGCGATGGGTCCTTACTCCGTCGAACAAATCCGTGGCTATCGCTTCCTAGAGGGCCAGACACCGGACCGCGAGAATCTCTCGTTCAATTCGCCGACACACCAGACCTCGCCCTACGACGCGTTCATCTTCTCGGACGCGGTGTATACGAGCGAGCACAAGGAACGGATGGTCCACCTCATGCTGGAAGACATCGGCGCCGGGCGGACCCTTGACGTGCCGCCCATCGCCGCGAACGGCGACTGACGGAAGTACACCTCGACCCTCGACCCTCGAGCCTTCAGCCTGAGCCCAAGCCTCAGCCTTCTTTTCAGCAAAAGGAAAATTCCATCGGGCTGAGGCTTAGGCTTAGGCTGAAGGCTGAAGGGCAGTGGTCGCGCTTACGCGCGACGTTTTTTCAAGGACTTCGAGGTGATCCTTGTTGCCCCTCGATCCTCGGTCCTCAGGCTTTCACTTAGTGAGAAGGAAGCTCTCCCTCGAATGGGCAGAGGATGACGGCTACGTCCGTTCTTTTAATGAATGTCGCGCGCAGCGCGACTACCACCCTTCAGCCTCCAGCCTCAGCCCGAGCCTCAGCCTTCTTTTCAGCAAAAGGAAAATTCCATCGGGCTGAGGCTTAGGCTTAGGCTGAAGGCTGGTCCAGCGAGTCAGCGCTGACAATCCGTTGCGCCGCTGCGCGTCACCGGCAGCGACTCGAGGCCGCGAAACGGGCCGCGCTGCCGCCAGCGCAACGGTTGGTCGTCGCGCAGGCGAAGCTCGGGCCAGCGCCGCGCGACGGCGGCGAGCATCACTTCGGCCTCGGCGCGCGCCAGAGAGGCGCCGAGGCAGTAGTGCGCGCCGTAGGCGAACGACAGCGGCGGCGGCTCGTCGCGTCCGGGGCGAAACACATCGGGTTCTGAGTACACCGTCGGGTCGCGGTTGGCGGCGGCGAGAAAGAGCAGCATCGGTTCGTAGGCGCCGATCGCGCTCTCGCCGATCTGTACCGTCTCGAGCGGAACACGCGCCACGAACAGCGTCGGCGTTTCGTAGCGCAGGAGCTCGCCGACCACGTCGGCGACCTGCCAGCGGCCGTCGACGACTTGCTGCCACCGCTGCGCATCGCCGAGCAGCACCGCCATGCCGTTGGTGAACAGATCGCGAGTCGTGCGGTGACCGGCCGAATAGAGGGTCGCCGCCAGCGACAACAGCTCGACTCGGCTCAAGCGCTCGCCGTTCTCTTCGGCGTCGAGCAGCGCCGAGAGCAGGTCTTCGCCCGGCCGTTGGCGCCGCTCCTCGAGCAGCCGGCCGAGGTAGGCGTGAAACGCCTCGGACGCCGACACGGCGGTGTTGCGTTCGTCGGCGCTGAGGCCGAACCCGAGCAGCGGCGCCACCGCGTCGCTCCACGTCGTCAACTGGTCGCGGTCGCCGCTCGGCACACCGAGCAGCTCCGAGATCACCAGCGACGGCAACTGGTGCGCGAAGGCGTGCAGCAGGTCGACCTCGCGCTCGGCGTCGAGATCGTCGAGCAGGCGCTCGGCGGTGGCGCGCATCCACGGCATCAGCGCCGCGACGCGGCGCGGAGTAAACGCCCGCGACAGCAGCCCGCGCACCCGGGTGTGGTCGGGCGGATCGAGAAAGTTGATGCGGTGGCTCATCTCGTCGCGCGCCGCACCGGCGGGTAGGCCTTCGAGATAGCGCAACGCGATCGGACCCGAGGCGCAAGCGGGATGGCGGAACGCCTCCATGGCCGCGCCGTATCCGGTGATCGCCCACATCCCGCTGCGCATCCGCGCCACCGGCGCCGCCCGCCGCACTTCGGCGAGCAAAGCGTAGGGATCCGCGCACTGCGCGAGATCCGTGGGCTCAAAATCGATCACGCCGGCCATGAGTTCAGCTCGCCCCGGATTGAAACAGAGGCCGGCGCGAAACACCACGGCGCAAAAAGCACTTCCAGCCTCCAGCCTCA
>CADEER010000151.1 GCA_902826395.1 uncultured bacterium | reverse complement strand
CCTTGCGTCGCGATTCCTTCTGACGCACGATCCGACATAGCAATCGAACCGACGACGCAAAGGAGCACAGCGATGAGCGCGAACGAGCACGACCAGAACGCATCCCACCCCGGCATCGGCCGCCGCGACCTCCTGATCGGCGCCGGACTGCTCGCCGCGTCGGCCGGTATCGCCGCCGCCGAACACCATGAACACGGCGACGGCCACAAACACGGCGACGGCCACAAACACTTCGAGGCCCAGCGCTACAAGCGGCGAGCCGAACTGGTGGCGGCCACCGAAGAGTGCATCTCCAAGGGAAGAGCCTGCATCAGCCATTGCATGGAGACCTTCCTGGCCGGCGAAACAGCGATGGCCGAGTGCGCCTTCGCCGTGCAGCAGATGCTGCCGGTCTGCAGCGCCACCGCCGACCTGGCGGCGTTCGACTCGGCGCAACTCAAGGCAATGGCGCGCGCCTGCATCGAAGTCTGCAAGAGCTGCGAAGACGCCTGCCGCAAACACCAGGACCACCACGAAGAATGCCGCGCCTGCGCCGACGCCTGCGCGGCGTTGATCGCAGAGGCCGGCAAGGTGGCGTGAGCGCGGCCGCACACGGCGCGCTGTAGACGTCTTCCGCCGCCTCGGCGAGTGCCCCCTTGGTCACCTCTCCCCACGGAGACTGTCGGGAAAGCAGGTCCAGGCATTATTCGAGGGCGAAAAGCAGCGATCCCCCTCTCCCGGATGGACTATCGATTTTCTCTGAAACAGCCCTTCGAGACGGCGCCGCGTTCCGCGTCGCCTCGCCGCGCGAGGCCGTCTCGAAGCACCGCGCGCTCGTTTTCCGACAGTCTCGGATGGGAGAGGGTTAGGGTGAGGGGAAGAGATGTGTGTCGCAGTCAAGTCGTTCTCTCCCAACAGTTTGCAGCATCTGTCGGTGAGTGAACCCTCACCTTAGTCCTCTCCCACGAGCGGTGTGGGAGAGGGGGTCCCGTCCGAATGGTCGTAACACCTCATCAGCCCGGAACCGGCCAGGCACTGATGCGCCGCGTCGTCAGCGCGCAAGCGGACGGTGAAGAGATGGCACGGCAGCTGTGGTGGAGAACACGCCGTGCCGCTGCCGTCCTCAAAGGCCGCGTTGAGAAAGAGGATGGCACAGCAGACCACCGCGAGCAGCATCGTCGAGGAAGCCCCTGCGGTCCACAACGGCTCTACCCCGGTAACCAGGAGCGCAGCCACAAAGAGCAGGATCATCGCGTCCAGGACCGGCAGGAGGGCTCGAAACACCGCGAGTACCGCCTCGCGTGCGTCGATGATGCGCGCGCTGTCACGGCCTGCAGCGAGGCCATATGCGAAGATCGTCGTACTGGCGACGCACATGAACAGCGGCGAAGAGAAGATGTCCTTGAAGAACTCGATGCCGATCATCGCGAACAGCGCGGCCCACATCGAGAGCAGCAGTCGCAGCACACCGACGAAAACGACGCCCATCAGCCCGACGAAAAAATTGCACCAGCTGTGGAAGAAGAGGTCGGTGTACGGGAAATGCCAACGCCCCGTGTGATGTAAGATCTGCAGGTATGGCGTGACGATGTACAGGACAATGGTTGCGGCGAGGCCCCAAGTCGGCAATCGACCGATGTCTCCTCGATAGGCGACCGTTTCCGAGACCTGCCACCAGACCCAGCACGCGGTCAGCGCCAGCACTGCTGCGATCTTCGCGGCGCGGGCGAACAGGAGCTGCCCGTTCTGGCCGGTCCATGCAAACTGAACGGCGAGCGCAAGCGCGGTGGTGAACGTGGCGATCGCCGCGGTGACCGGCTTGCCAACCGCGGCGACGGGCCAATGAGTGAGCAAGACCCAGTACACGACCCCCTGCCCAGCGCCGATAAGGCACAGCACTCCATGATGACCGCGTGCCGACGCCGTGTCCGGCGGCCCGGGTGGCTCTGGGGATGCGATGCTCACGGTCGATTCCTCCATTCGCTATTCACACACAACGGCACACACGCCGTCCCAGTGTCATCCGCCAGACCGCTGGAGGATAGCTCGAATCCGCCGGGAGCGAATCCGATGTTACGACTTCAGGCGGCAGACTTCGTCTGTGCATTCCTTCCCAACTTCGCCGAGGCTTCTTTGGACAAGCCAGTTTCGCGTTGCTCTGGCGCTTCGTCGCTCCCGCTGACCAGAGCCTTGGTTTCAAAGACCCGTTAGGAGATATCGGAGCTTGTGGATAATTCACTCCGGAGCGGCTACAGGGCCCATGAACGCCCCACCAAGGCATCAGGATGCCGAGAGATCGTCGCAGAGGTCGACGAGCGAGAGTGCTTCCACGCCTTCGGCGAGTGGGAAGCGCTCGTCGCCGCCGTACACTACGAGGCTCCTTTCGGGTCGAACGGCATCGCAACCGAGATGAAAGCCGCGCTCGATCTTCGGCGCGAGGCCGCGCTTGATCTCGATCGCCCACGGTTTGCGCCGGCCGGGGAGCTTCAACAGCAGGTCGATCTCGGCGCCCGCGGAGGTGCGGAAGAAATGCGCTTCGGTGCCGCTCGGCGCGGCGGCGATCATCGACTCGATCGCCAACCCCTCCCAACTTCCGCCGGCCACCGGGTGCGCCAGCAGGGCCTCACGGTCGTCGATCGCCAGCAGCGCATGCACCAGGCCGCTGTCGCGGACGTAGACCTTGGGCGACTTGACCAGGCGCTTGCGGACGTTGCCGTGCCACGGTGAGAGACGGCGCACGAGCAGCAGGTCCACGAACAGATCGAGGTAGGAGGCGACCGTCTTGCCGTCCACCGCGAGGGCGCGAGCCAGCGAGGCGGCGTTCAGCAAACCGCCCTGCTGGTGCGCGAGCATCGTCCAGAGTCGGCGCAGAGTTTCCGCCGGGATGCGCGGTCCGAGTTGCGGGATGTCGCGCTCGAGATAGGTGCGGAGGAAGTCGGTACGCCAGCGCAGGCTCGCAGCATCGGACGCGGCCAGCAGACTCTCGGGAAAACCGCCGCGCAGCCAGAGGGCGTCGAGTCGATCGCGATCAATCTCACCCGCATCGAGTGGAGCGAGCTCCAGATAGCGGATGCGGCCCGCCAACGATTCACTCGATTGCTTGAGCAGATCGATCGACGCCGAACCCAGAACGAGGAAACGGCCTTTGCCCCGCCCGCGGCGCCGTCCGCCATCGATGAGTCCGCGCAAGCTCCGAAAAAGCTGCGGTGCGCGCTGGATCTCGTCGAGAATGACGAGCTCGTCTTCGTGTTCCGCGAGATAAAGCTCCGGCTCGGACAGCTTGGTCCTGTCGGCTTCGGACTCGAGGTCGAGATAGACCGCCCGTCGGCCCTTGGCGACCTCGAGCGCCAGCGTCGTCTTGCCCACCTGGCGCGGCCCCAGCAACGCGACCGCCGGACTCTCGGCCAGGGCGGCCGTCAGCGGCGCGACAAGACGTCGTGTAATCATCCTTGCAATTATGGAGTGTCGTTCCATGATTGCAAGGTCAGATCGAGGACCCGAACGGGCGTTCAACCTTGACCCTCGGCGAGGGGGGCCGTTATGACCGGGAACCGATAACCGCGACCTGAGAACTGAGAACTGAGAACTGGAGTGAACGTGAGCGACACGCAGACGTTTTTCGAGCGCCGCGACTTTTTCGTCGGCGGGGAGTGGGTGAAGCCGGCCGGTGATGGGGTGATCGAGGCGATCGCGGCCGCGACCGAGCAGCCGATCGGACGCGTCCCGGCCGCGTCGCCGGCCGATGTCGACCGCGCTGTCGCGGCGGCGCGGCGCGCTTTCGACGACGGGCCGTTTCCGCGCTGGTCGCCCGAGGATCGCGCCGCCGCCTTGTCTCGTTTGTCGCAGGCGCTGCAGGCGCGCGGTCAGGCGATCGCCGATCTGATCGCGCAGCAGAACGGCTGTCCGACCCAGCAGTCGCTGATGACGCAGGTGTTCTCGGCGACCATGGTGCTCGACATCTTCGCCGACATGGCGCGCAAGCACACCTGGGTGGACGAACGCGTCGGCGCGCTCGGCGAGCGCGTGCAGGTGCGGCGCGCTCCGGTCGGCGTCTGCGCCGGCATCATTCCGTGGAACGTACCGCTCTTCATCATGGCGATGAAGATGGGGCCGGCGCTCGCGGCGGGCTGCACCATCATCATCAAGGCGTCGCCCGAGACGGCGCTCGATCCGTATCTGCTCGCCGAAGCGGTGGCCGAGGCGGAGATCCCGCCGGGCGTCATCAACATCATCGCCGCCGGGCGCGAGGCGAGCGAGTATCTGGTTCGCCACCCCGGCATCGACAAGGTCAGCTTCACCGGCAGCACCGCCACCGGCGGGCGTATCGGCGGCATCTGCGGCGAGCAGATCAAGCGCTGCACGCTCGAGCTCGGCGGTAAGTCGGCGGCGATCGTGCTCGACGACGTCGACCTCGGCGCCGCCGTTCCCGAGTTGGTCGGCGCCGGCCTGCTGAACAACGGCCAGGCCTGCGGTGCGCAGACGCGCATCCTGGCGCCGCGCTCGCGCTACAAGGAAGTGGTCGACGCGATCGCTGCAGTCGTCGGCGCCAAGCAGGTCGGCGATCCGATGGACCCGGCGACCGAGGTCGGGCCGGTGGTCAGCCGCGTTCAGCGCGATCGCATCGAAGGATATCTGCAAGCCGGCAAAGAAGGCGGCGCGGTGGCGGCGTGCGGCGGTGGCCGGCCGAAGTCGCTGCCGCGCGGTTGGTTCATCGAGCCGACGGTCTTCAGCGGCGTCACCAACGACATGAAGATCGCGCGCGAGGAGATCTTCGGCCCCGTGCTGGTCGTCATCCCCTACGACGGCGAGGACGAGGCGGTGCGCATCGCCAACGATTCGGACTACGGCCTCTGCGGCTCGGTGTGGACCGCCGACCCCGAGCACGGCGCCGAGGTCGCCAGCCGCGTGCGCACCGGCTGCGTCGCCATCAACACCGGCCTGCTGGTCGACTTCAACGCGCCGTTCGGCGGCTTCAAGAAATCGGGCATCGGGCGCGAGCTCGGCCCCGAGGGCATCGCACCGTACACGGAGTATCAATCGATCATCTTCAAGCCGTAGGGCGAGGACGTTGGCCACCACCACTTAAACGACTGTCGATTCTCTCCGTACACGTACTCGTACACGTACCCGTACACGAAGGAGACCGGATTACTGCCTTGCAACCGCCGAACCTCGCGAGGGCCTGACATCGATCGAAATCGAAATCGAAATCGCGAATCCCCGGTCGATTTGGATTTCGATTTCGATGGATTCTGGCGGCAAGTCGCAGTTTGCTTTCCTCGATGATCCGGCGGACGCCGGGGACCTTGCTGAAGGGAAACTCAGTAGGTGTGTACGGTCACGAATCTCCGTTTTCACCACACAAAGGGGAGGAACAGCCATGCAGGCAGCGGCAGCAGCGACAGCGAACACCAACATCGATCCGGCAGTCCGTGAGTTCCTCGGCCGGCGGATGAAGATGCTGATCGACGGCAAGTGGGTCGATTCGGTGTCCGGCAAGACGTTCCAGACCATCGATCCCTCGACCGAGGAATCGCTGGCGGAGATCCCTGACGGCAACGCCGAAGACGTCGACCGCGCCGTGCGCGCAGCGCGGCGCGCCTTCGAGAGCGGGCCGTGGGCGAGCATGTCGGCGTCGGAGCGCGGCCGCGCCATCTGGAAGCTCGCCGATCTGATCGAGCAGCACGCCGAGGAGTTCGCCCAGCTCGAAACCCTCGACAACGGCAAGCCGCTCAGCGTCGCGCGCGCCGCCGACATCCCGCTGGTCGTCGACCACTTCCGCTACTACGCCGGCTGGGCAACCAAGGTCGAAGGCGAGACGATTCCGGTGTCGGCGCCCGGCATGCTCGCCTACACGCTGCGCGAGCCGGTCGGCGTCGTCGGCCAGATCATCCCGTGGAACTTCCCGCTGCTGATGCTGGCGTGGAAGCTCGGCGCCGCGCTCGCCTGCGGCAACACGGTGGTCCTCAAACCGGCGGAGCAGACGCCGCTGTCGGCACTGCGCTTCGGCGAGCTGCTCGACGACGCTGGCATTCCGCCGGGCGTCGTCAACATCGTCACCGGCTTCGGCGAAACGGCTGGCGCGCCAATCGTCGACCATCCCGGTATCGACAAGATCGCCTTCACCGGCTCGACCGAGGTCGGCAAGTCGATCATGAGCGCCGCGTCGAAGACGCTGAAGCGCGTTTCGCTCGAGCTCGGCGGCAAGTCGCCCAACATCGTCTTCGCCGACGCCGATCTCGACGAGGCCGCCGCCGGCGCCGCGGCCGCCATCTACTTCAACCACGGCCAGTGCTGCTGCGCCGGCTCGCGGCTGTTCATCGAGCAGAAAGCCTACGACAAAGTGATGCCGAAGCTGATCGAGTACTCGGAGAAGATCAGCCTCGGACCGGGCATGGATCCGGCGACGCAGATGGGACCGCTGGTATCGAGCGAACAGTTCACGAGAGTCACCGGATTCCTGACTGCCGGACAAAAGGAGGGCGCCACGGTGGCGACCGGCGGCGGCCGGCCGTCGCGCTTCGACAAGGGCTACTTCGTCGCGCCGACGGTATTCACCGACGTGAGGCCGGACATGAAGGTCGTGCGCGAGGAGATCTTCGGCCCGGTGGTGTGCGCGATCCCGTTCAAGGATCCGGAAGACGTCGTGCGCGCCGGCAACGAGACCACCTACGGCCTCGCCGCCGCGGTGTGGACCCGAGACATCGGCAAGGCACATCGCGCCGCGCGCCTGCTCAAGGCCGGCACGGTGTGGATCAACTGCTACAACCAGTTCGACGCCGCGGCGCCGTTCGGCGGCTACAAGCAGAGCGGCTTCGGCCGCGAAATGGGCAAAGCCGCGCTCGACCTCTACACGCAGATCAAGACGGTTTGGGTGAACACCGGCGCATAATCGAGTCGGGGTCGGTATCGCTATCGCATTCGGTATCGAGAACCCGCCCGCGAAGCTCGGGTGAATCGATACCGATAGCGAAGGCGATACCGACCCCGACTCTAGGTCGCCTCGCTAAACGCCGGGAGGCGATCCATTGCGGATCGCCTCCTCCAGGTTGAACTTCTCACTTCGCGATTTGCGAGGTGGTGTAAACGTTGCCGTCGTCGTAGACGGCGACCGCACGGTACTTCTTGGTGCTGCCGTCGACAGTGAAACGACACCACGCCGCCACTCCGCTGGGGTTCGTCGTCAACGACGCGCCCGTTTGGGGTGCGAGCGTAATCGAATACTGGGCGTCTGTGACAATGCCGGCATAATCCAGCGCTTCGATGCTCACATCCTTGGCGGTCGTGTTCATGTTGAGAATGTTGCATTTCATCGAAAGGCCGAAAACCGGGTAGTACTGCGCCGCCGGCGCCGTCGCCATGATCTTGGTTCCGGCCACAGCCGCCGAGGCGGACATCGCAAGCACCGCGCCCACCAACATTACTTTTGCAGCTTTCATTGTCATCTCCTGTTAGTGAATTAGTTGTGTCACTGTGCCGGAATCGAGAGGGTGTACCCAAGGCCGTCGTCGTAGACGGCGACGCCGCGAAATTTCTTGGTGGCGCCATCGACGGTGAAGCGACACCATGCGCCGCCGCTGCCGGGGAAGGCGGCTAGCGCCTGCCCCGTGTTGGGCGGGTAAGAGAGTGGACCCAAAGGGCCGCTGACGACGAGGCCGTTGATGTCCATCACTTCGATGGTGACGTCCCTCGGCTGTGTGTCGAGGTTGACAATGTCGCAATAGATAATCTGTCCCGTCGGGGAATCCTGGTCGGCGGGCGCCGTCGCCATCACCTTCGGTCCGGCCAGCGCGGCCGAGCTGCCGCACACGGCGAGCACTGTTGCTGCCAGCATCACTCTTGCGAGTTTCATTCTCTCTACCTCCTTCGGTAGTTGGTTGTGGCGGCTGGACGAACCAGCCCATGGTTGGGTAACGCCGCGGCGAATGGCCCCCCATTCACCGCGACGGCCGCGTCCAACGCACTGCGCCGACCATGCGTCGGTTTCCGTGCGCCGCCGCTGTCGTTCATGGCGGCATGTGTACTTTAAATGCTGCCAGCCGCGTAACTGGGACTACTACGTACGCAGGATCGTGGAAGTACGTACGCCGCCCCGGTTTGAGGCGATCATCCTACCTGCGGAGTCGCAGGCGTGGCCGACCTCGGGCGGACCCGAACTCGGACTCGTGTACGAGTACGGGTACGAGTACGTGTACGGTTTGATCTTCTCACTGCCTCGCGTCGCCGCGGCGCACGATCATCAGCGAGGCGGACGTCGACTCAGCCAGGTCTTCGTGGCGCGAGCCGAAGAGGCGCGGCTCCAGGCCCCACTCCTCGCTCGCTCCGATTACGATCAGGTCGTAGCCGCTGCGCGCTTCCGCGATCATCGCCGCCTGCGGCTCGTCGCTCTCGACGACTTTCAGCTCCAGTCGGCCGTTGCCGATCGCGGCGACGGTCGCGCGCTCGCTCGCCACCGCCTCGTCGTTGCCGTGTTCGGGCTCGACGACGTGCAGCGCCGTCACTTGCGACCTCCCCGCGAGGCGCGCCGCGAGCTCGAGCGCGGCGCGATCGTGGCGACCTTCGGCAAACGGCACCAGCACCCGCGACCACTGTGGGTCGCGACGCGCCACGTAGGCGATGACGTCGGCATCGGCGAGCGTCATCACGTCTTGAACGGGCCCACCGAGGGCGTTTTCCCCCAGCACCGGCTTGTGCCAGCCGAGCAGGATGAAGCGCGCTCGCTTGGCGCGCGCCACCTCGGCGATGTCGCTGCCGAAACTTCGGCTCACGAAGGTCAACGGCCGCACCTGAGTACCGGTGGCGGCCGCCGCAGCAAGCAGCGGCGCCAGCGCCTCTTGTTCGAACGGCTTGACCTCGGTGGTGTCGGCGATCGAGCGATCCTCGCTGCGCAGCAGGTGGAGCGCGTAGAAGCGCGCTCCTTCTTCGGGGAGGATAGCGCGCGCCGCGGCGAGCAGGTCTGGCCCGAACGACGGCAGCGCCACCGGGATCAGCACTGCTTCATTGCGCGCCACCTCGTCGGTGACCAAGGTCTCCTGCCGGATCAGACGCAGCGGGTAGACGAGCTCGAGGAGCGGTGTCGTCATGAATGTCGTCACCAGCGCCATCAGCACCATCATGACGAACACGACCGGCGAGATGACGCCGAGGTCGAGGCCGATGGTCAGGATCACCAGCTCCATCAGGCCGCGCGTGTTCATGAGAATGCCGAGCGCCCCCGACTCGCGCCAGGAGAGTCCGCTCAACCGCGCCGCCGCCGTCGAGCCGCCGAGCTTGCCGCCGATGGCCACCAAGATGACGAGCCCGCAGTCAAGCCACAGCGCCGCTTCGTCGAGCATGCCGATGCGCGTGCGCAGACCCGTATACGCAAAGAACAGCGGCAGCAGCAGCACGACGGTCACGTCCTCCATCTTCTCGGAGAGGTCGTGAACGAAGCCAGGCTCCTTGGGCATCACCGCGCCGATGAGAAAGGCGCCGAAGAGGGCGTGGATGCCGAGCCACTCGGTCGTCCACGCCGACGCCAGCATCAGCAGAAGAACGAGGGCGACCATGTTCTGCGTGATGCGGCCGCGACGAGCGTAGTAGGCCTCGAGCTTGCGCAGCGCCAGCCGCACGCCCCAGATCATCGCGGCGACGTAGATCGCCGAGCTGGCCAGGGTCATGAACAGCTCCGCGCCCACCGCGCCAGTTCGCACCAGCGCGAGGACGCCGGCGAGGATGCACCATGCCGTCACGTCGTCCACCGCCGCGCAGGCGATGGTCACCGCGCCCACTTTGGTCGACAGCAGGTTGCGCTCGGTGAGAATGCGGGCGAGCACGGGGAACGCCGTGATGCTCATCGCAGCGCCCATGAACAGGGCGAACTGCGCGAACGGCACGCTCGCGTCGGAGTAACGCGGGTACAGGTAGAGGGCGAGCATGGCGCCCAACAAGAACGGCAAGACGATGCTCGCGTGGCTGGTCGTCAGCGCCGCGCGCCCGCGTCCGCGCAGCAGCGCCGGGTCGAGCTCGAGCCCGACCAGGAACATGAAGAGCAACAAGCCGATCTGGCTCAGCGCGTGCAACGCGCCGAGACTCTCCGGCGGAAACAGCGACGCCGAGATGTCGGGAGCGAGCCAGCCAAGCAGCGACGGTCCGAGCAGGATCCCCGCGACCATCTCGCCCATGACCTGCGGCTGCTGGATGCGACGAAAGACCCACCCGATCGCCCGCGCCGCGAACAGGATCACGGCGATCTGCACGAGCAGCGTCAGGAGGCCCATGTCAGTGGCCTCGTGAAGATGCGGCGCTGCTGCCCTCTCGGCGCGCCTCGAACGGGATCGTCGAGACCCCCGCCTGGCTCATCATCTTCCATTCGCCGGCCAGCGTATCCGCGCCGGTGAGGCTCGCTTCGAGTCGCCACTGCACGACACCGTCGCGGCGGTGTTCCGCCCACACGCGCCGGCCGTCGATCCGCCCGCCCGCCGGTCGCGTTTCCGATCCGACCGTCACCTCGAGCCGCCGGCCGGATTGCGCGATCGAGAACGCCGCGACGCCGGCCTCACCGGGAATCTCCGATCGAACGCCGCTAGCGTCAACAGCGATGCGCCACGTGCCGCCGACCGACGGCGGTGGTTCGATGCCGGTGCCGAGGCGTAAGATGCCGAACAGCGCCAGGACGGGCACGCCAACCAGCACCGCGTACAGCGCGGCGAATCTCTTCACGCCGGCCACTTCGCTCCACTGCGACTCAAACACTCATCGGATGGCGCGCCGCGAGCCGGCAGCGCGCGACATCGCTCGTTCAGGTCGACACCGTCTCGATGCGCCGCAGCCGGCGAACCAGGGTCGCGAGCTGCCACAGCTCGCGAGGCCCGGCGCCGGTGGCGAGCGGGCCGATGTTCCAGATCACGACGTGGCGCAGCCCGACCTTCACCAGCGGCGTCAACTCTTCGACGACTTCGTCGATGCTGCCGGCGAAGACGCCGTCGCCGAGCAACTCCGGCGTCACCATCTGGCAGGCGCGGTCGAGGATCTCGCGCGGCACTTCCTCGGGCACGAACTGCGGGAAGCCCTCGTAGTCGGCGCCGAGCGGATGCTCGAGACCGTGCTTGCTCCACAGCGGCCCCGGCAGCAGCAGCGACATGGCGCCCGCCGCCGGCACCTTGCGGACGGTATCGAGCGCGCTGCGGCGATCGCGGCCGAGCACCAGTTGAATCTGCAGCGCCGGCTCGAAGCGCGAGAAATTGCGGCCCGCCGCAACCGCCGCGGCGCGAATCGCCGCCAGGCCAGCCGCGTACTCTTCGGCATTGAACTTGCGCGTCGGATACCAGCCGTCGGCGTAGCGCCCGGTCAGCTCGAGCATGCGCGGTGCGTGCGACGCCACCCAGATGGGCGGCGGCTTGCCGTCGTACAGCGGCGTCGCGAACAGAGCGTCCTGCAGCTTCCAGAACTTTCCGTCGAAGCTCACCGGCCGCCCGCCGCTCTCCCAGAGCAGGCGAATGATCCGCAGCGCCTCTTCGAGGCGCGCCACCCGCTTTACGAACGGCATGCCGTACGGCGCCGTGTTCTCGCGTTCGCCGTTGCCGATGCCGAGGACCGCCCTGCCCTTGGTCATGTGGTCGATGGTCACGAACGCCTGCGCCAGCGTCGCCGGGTGGCGGCGAAACGGCTCGGTCACGCCGGTGCCGATGCGCACGCCGCGATGGCGCGTCGCCATCATGCCCATCATGACGAACGGATCGAAGAAGGCGTCCGGCGACGGCACCATCTTCGCCGCCGGCGTCATGCTCGGCCCCCACAGCGAGCGCGGCACGAAGCTCACGTAGTGATCGGGCACGAACAGCGAGTCGACGCCCATCAACCGGTACATCGACGTGCTCGCCCGCTCGAGCCACAGCGGCGCCGTACAGTTCGATTCGATCCCGACCGAAAGCCTGTTCATCTTTTCACCACCGAGACACAGAGGCACGGAGACTGCCCGATCGGCGCGATAGTCCGCAACTCACCGCTTCTCGAACCCGACCCGCGGACGTCCCCTCTCCCTCCGGAACTGTCGATTTTCTGCGAAATCGCGTCTCGCGGCCTTCCCCCTTTGGCAAAGGGG
>CADEER010000150.1 GCA_902826395.1 uncultured bacterium | reverse complement strand
TAGAGCGGTTCTGTGCGGGATTCGCCCGTCGATTCGAGAAATCGACAGTCTCGCAGAGAGGGGGAAGTCCCCTGTGAAGGCTGCGCGCCCAGGTCAGGGGGCAGCGCTGCGACAGCGATTGGCGAAGTCGCAAGCTGAGCGCTGATCGCTGAAAGCTGACAGCCGACCTGTCTCGGGTCGAGCATCGCCCGCTTAACTCGCTTGGGTCGATGAACGACGTCGCGTCGACCTCGAGCTCGGTCATCTCATCCTCTCGTTTCCGTCCTCGTTATCGCCGTCGAGGGCGCGCAGGGGGTGGCGGCCGTTGGCGTGGCCCATGAACGGCGGATGGATGCTGTAGCCGAGGAGCTGCTGAACGCGCTCCGAAAGCAGCGCCACATCGGCGCCGCGCAGCGACAGGAAGAAGTTCTCCTGCGGTCGAGCCCACGGCTGGCAGTACTGATTGGATATGGCGAGACGCGGCGCCGTGGCGCGGTTTTCACCGCCGCGGTGGACCAGCGTGCCGAGGAAGACGATGACCGAGCCGGCCGGCATGCAGACGTCGCGCAGCGAGGCGCGCCAGCGCTCGGGCAGCGGCGGGGCGGGGCGCGGCTGGCGCTCGTCGCGCGCCGCGGTGACGAAGTCGGCGGCGGTCAGCAGCTCGCCCAACTCCGCATCGTCCCAGCGATGGCTGCCGCCGATGATCTGGGTCGCTCCGTTGTCAGCGGTGAATGCGTCGATCGCCCAGATCGTGCTGATGCTGACCGGCGGCCGCGGACGGGGGATCGTGTAGAAGGTGTCGTCGGTGTGGAACGGCTGCTGGGTTTCGCCCGGATGGATACAGATCGCCTGCGAAGCAGTCAGCAGGTAGTTCGGCAGCAGCAGCGCATCGCAGATCGAGAGAATGCGCGGATGCTCGGCGAGGTCGGCGAAGAGCTTGCCCTTGCCGGCGAGGGAGTAGACGCGCTGCGTGCGATAGCCCTCGAAGTTGTTGCGGCCGCTGGGATCGGCGGCGAGATGGGGCTCCAGGGCGGCGCGCAGCGCCTCGACCGAGGCATCGGGGAGCAGGCGTTCGATGACGACGAAGCCGTCGTCGCGCAACGCGGCGAGGTCGCGTTCGAGGTCTGGCGCGTGATCGAGATGCGGATCCACGACGCCGAAATCTGCGCGGCGGTGGGCCGCGTTGTCAATCAAAGCTGATCGCCCCTGATCACCTCGCCCTACGGGAGAGGTCGACAGCGAAGCTGTCGGGAGAGGGCCAATGAAACGGGTCGCCGCAGGCGACCACTGATGAAGTACACACCAACGGGATTGCGGAGTTTCGCTGCGCGAAATCATCTAATGAACCCTCTCCCGGGCTGCGCCCGGCCTCTCCCGTAGGAGAGGCGATCAACTGCGGATCGGTGGGCGCGGGTTGCCGCGCGTGAAGTCGGGACGATCGGGAACTATTCGAGCAGTTCGTATCAAACTGACCCACTACCTGTGACAGCTGGCTTGTGTTCTGTGCCGTGAGTACCTAGTTGCTTGGGTCGATACCTGGCGCGAGCTCGCAAACCGACCAATGCCTGAGACTCCCGACAAGGACGAGCGCCTGCGCGCCGATCTGGCTTCGCTGCGCCTCGATCGCGGTGCCGATGCGGCTCCGCGCCGCAAGCGCCGGCCCATCGGACGATGGCTGCTGCTCGCGGCGTTGATCGCGGCGGCGGGCGGTGGCGCGTATTGGTTTGCCGGCCGCGCGCTGCCCGTGACCGTCGCCTACGCGGAGCGCGTCGCCTCCGACGAGGCTGGCCCGCTGCCGGTCTTGTCGGGCTCGGGGTACATCGTCACCGGCGACCGGTACATCTCGATCGGCGTCCGCGTCGCCGGCCGCATCGACCGCTACTTCGTCGAGGAGGGCCAGGAGGTTGTGAAGGGCGATCCTCTGGTGCAACTCGACGATCGCGACTATCAGGCGGCCGTCGCGCGCGCCGAGGCGTCGCTGCGCCTGGCACGCGCCGACCTGGATCTCGCGGTGTCGGAGCTGGATCGCGGTCGCCGTCTGTTGCAGGACAAAGTCGTCTCCGAGCAGGAGTTCGATGTTCTGGTCAACAAGAAGGCGGTGACCACCGCCCGCATTGCGCAACTCGAGGCCGAGCTCGAGCAGGCCCGCGTATCGCTCGAGTACACGCTGTTGCGTTCGCCGATCGACGGCGTCGTGCTCGCCAAGCTCAAGGAGGTCGGCGAGATCGCGGTACCCGGAGGCTTTGCCGGGTCGGGCGATCTGGTGCGGCTCGCCGACCTCACCGACATCCGCGCCGAGCTCGACGTCAACGAGGCGGATCTCAATCGCATCGAGATGGGCCAGGCGGCGCGCGTCACGCCGGACGCCTATCCGGACAGCTCGTACGAGGCGCGCGTCGTGAAGCTATATCCGCAGGTCGATCGCCAGAAGGGCACGCTGAAGGTCGAGGTGCAGGTGACCGCGCCCGACGCGAAGCTGCTGCCCGACATGAGCGCGCGGGTGACTTTTCTGTCCGAGGCCCGCGAGCCGCGCGCCGCGAGCACGACCGTCCTGGTGCCGCGCTCGGCGCTGCGCCGCGACGAGCAGGGAAATACGATCGTATGGATCGCCGCCGACGGTGTCGCCCAGCGGATCGTTGTGGGAACCGCCGGGGACGTCGCCGACCAGACGCGCGTCGTCAGCGGCCTGCAGGGCGGCGAGGCGGTCGTCGTCGAGGGCGAGCCGACGCACGCCGGGCAGCGGCTCGCTGTGGCGGGATGATCGCCGGTTGAAATGGCCGCGATGCCGACACTGCGTCGCGCGCAGAAGAACATTTGACTGCCCTCTCCCTAACCCTCTCCGGCAGAGACTGTCGGAAAACGAAAATTCTCGTCTGCACTGCTGATGCACAGGCGAGGCAAGGCGAGGCGAGGCAAAGGTTTTTCAGAATCACCTCGCCTCGCCTTTGCCTCGCCTCGCCTTCCGCGTTATTGCGGTCCGTCGCTTTCGCCGGGGTGACGAGCGGGGACTCTAGTCGAGGATCTTCACTTTGACGTCGCGGCGCCCCCATTGGAGGGCGGTGTCGTGGGAGTCGTAGTAGAGATCGAGGCGCTTGGGGCCTTTGATGGCACCGCCTCGGTCCTCGACGACGCCGTAGCCGTAGCCGGGGACGTAGAGGCGCGTGCCGAAGGGGTAGTACCTGGTGTCGGCGGCGATCGTGCCGTCGTGTGCGAACCAGAGCCATGGAAACAGGATGCGAAACGGCAGCTTCCAGGGCTGGGTGACCGAGCTGAGCGAGAACAGCCCCGGATGCGGCTCGCGCGGCCAGGTGCCGCTCGCGGTGCGGCCGGTGTAGATGCGGCCCTTGTCGGCGCCCGCGCTGACGTAGCGATTCCAGAAGTTCAGCTTGAGGTAGCGCCAACTGCCGCGCTCCCAATCGGTGCACTCGGAGCAGGCGCAGTAAGCGGTCACCTCGAACGTTCTGGTCTTCGCTGCGCTGCAGCCGCTGATGGCCAGCAGCGCGACGAGCGCCAGCGCGATAGCGATATGTGTCTGGGCCTGCGAGCGGGAGCTTTCCATGGCTCTGGAAAGAGGTCGACGTCGGATGTCGTTTAGTTTAGCAGCCCGTTGAGAAACAGGCGCCTACTGCGGGCGGCTCGTTTTCGTCAGCTCTGCGTTGCCGAATCCTCAACAAAAGTCCCGACTTTGCTTCCGGTTCGGCGCCTTGATCTGACGAAAACCGCTCGCCCTCGCTACGGCGCCTGTTTTTCAACGGGCTGCTACCATACGCTGCGCTGCGTCGATCGCCAATGAAGCTCTCGGTCAATCTCAACAAGGTCGCCCTGCTGCGCAACTCGCGCGGCGGCGCCAACCCGTCGCCGGTGTGGGCGGCGCGAACATGTATCGCCGCCGGCGCGCACGGTCTGACGCTGCACTGGCGCGAGGACAATCGCCACACGCTCGCCTCCGACGTGCGCGAGTTGCGCGCCATCGCCGCCGGCGAGGGCGTCGAGTTCAACCTAGAGGGCGACGTGCGCGGCGAGCTGATCGACCTGGCGATCGAGCTGCGAGTGACGCAACTGACGCTGGTCCCGGTGACGCCGGGCGAGATCACCAGCGATCACGGCTGGGCCCTGCCGCGCGAGCACGCGATCCTCTTGCCGGTGATCGAGAGAGCCAGGAGTGCAGGGTTGCGAGTGTCGATCTTCGTCGACGCGGTCGCCGCCAACATGGGGGCCGCCGCGGCGACCGGCGCCGATCGGGTGGAGATCTACACCGAGCCCTACGCGGCTGCGTTCGCCACGGCCGAGCAAGGTCGCGAGCTGCAGCGGGTGCGCGACACGGCCCGCGCCGCGGTGGAAGCGGGACTCGGAGTCAACGCCGGCCACGATCTGACGGTCGCCAATCTCGCCGTCCTCGCCCGCGAGGTGCCCGAGATCGCGGAGGTGTCGATCGGGCACGCTCTGGTTTGTGACGCCCTGCGCATCGGGCTGGCAGCCTCGGTCCGCGCCTTCCTCGCCGCCACCCGCGGCCAGGTCGCGCCGGCGTGATGCGCGCAATCCGCTTTCGGATGCATCTTTTGCTTGCAGTGGATGCGCGATCGCAGTAGCGAACAGCGCATGTCCGGTCCCCCGGGGAGAGATCGGTTGCTCGATGCGGCCGAGAAGCTGTTTGCCGAGCAGGGCGTCGAGGCGACTTCGGCGCGCGCCATCAACGCCGCCGCGGATCTCAGCCCGGCGGCATTGCACTATCACTTCGGCAACAAGGAGAAGATCGTCGAGGAGGTCCTGCACCGGCGGGCAACCGTGCTGAATCAACGGCGGACTGCGGTACTGGAGGCCGTGCGCCGTAAGGAGCGCACGATTGACGCAGTTGGGCTCGCCGAGGTGATCGTCCAGCCGCTCGCCGATTTCGCGCTCGGCGAAGGCAAGCCGGGCCACTCATACGTGCGCTTTCTGTCGCGGCTTTTCGCCGAGCGGCCGGGCGTGATCGTGCAGTTTCTCGACGAGAACTTTCCAGAAATCGTGCGGATGTTCGACGACCTGGTGCAGGGTGCGGCGCCGAGCCTATCGATGGACGAAGTGCGCATTCGCCGCATCATCGCCGGCGAGACGGCGATCCACTCGCTCGCCCACATCTGTCTGCTGTTCGAGAAGGAACCCGACGCGCGAACGCGCGCCGAGCCGCTGATCGGATCGCTGATCGCATTCATCGCCGGCGGCCTCGTCGCGCCGCTGGCCTGATCAACCAGCAGACCGCCGAAAAGCAGGACGCGGGCTGCTACGGGCAGCCGTTCAAGGCGTTGTTCACCGCCTGAATGAGCTCGCCGATGCTCACCGTGCCGTCGCCGGTCGAGTCGAGGATCGGGCACGTATCGAGCGCGCGCTGCTGAAGGGCGATGAGCACGCCGCTGATCAGCTCGCTGATCACGACGATGCCGTTGCCGCTACAGTCCCCGGCGCACGGGCCGCCGGGCGTCCGCGTCGCCGCTTCCGTCGGCGTCGCCGCCGTTTCGGTGGCGGCCGGCGTCCCGGTGACGTCCGATGTCGCCGTCGGGGTGGCGGTGCCTTCGCAGGCCAGGCAGACGTCGTTGACCTCGTCGCACACGGCGCAGCCCTCGCACGGACTGCCGAGCGGCTGGCAGACGCCCTCGGCGGTGCATCTTCCGTCGCCGTTGCAGAAGAGATCGTCGTCCGCGCACGGCGTGTCACTCGGCTCCAGCTCGCAGACCTCGGTGCAGCAGGCGCCGAAGCCGTTGGCGTCGCCGAGGTCGCATTCCTCGCCGGTGTTGAGCTGGCCGTTGCCACAATCCGAAGGCAGGTACTGCACGTTGACGAAATGCCCGTCCACCGCCTTGTCGCGGAACGGGTCGCCCGGATACTCGCACGACAGGCACTCCGTCGTGGTGCTGACATCGGCACCGAGGCGGATCGCCGCTTCGCAAGTGTCGCTGATAACGCCGCCGTTCCACGAGAAGCGCAGCGTGTGGATCTCGACCGCCGACGGATTGTTGACGGTGATGATCGCCAGCTCTTCGTTCAGGATGTCGACGGTCTCGTCGCCGCTGGTGGCAAACGTGATGTCCGGCGGATCCGGCAGATTGAGGGTCCCCGAGCTGAGGCCGAAGCCGGCGAGCACGTCGCCGGTGACACCGGAGAGCGTCACGGCATCCGCACACTGAGGGCTGTCGGCCAGGCGCAGCATCTGTCCCTGCCACAAGGTGCTGACCAGCAGCCGATAGTTGCGCGACGAGCGAACCTCGAAGCTGACCTGGTGTACGGCCGAGGAGAGATGAGAGCGCATGACCGACTTGGAGTCGGCGCTGAGGTTGTAGCCGTAGCGGGAGAGGAACGACTGATGCGGGCCGGTGCCGGGTCCGACCGGGACGTCGGCGCCGATCTCGAAGTTGGTCGAGACTTCGTTGTCGATCGGACCGCTGCTGAGCGAAGAGAGGTTGATCACGACGTTGAAGATCCCTTCCTGGGCGGCGGCGGGAGCCGCGCTCAAGAGAAGCGCTCCGAGTATCGGAGCCACTCGTGTAGATCTGCCTCGCGCACGCCGTGTCGTCGTCATTGCGCGTCTTCACCATCGAAACGCTGAGCTTGTCAAGATAGCTCTCGGCGGATCTTCACGCCGTGACCGCGTGCCCAGGAGGGCGATCGCGAGATGGGCGAGTTGATCGATGCGAGAAATCGCGCCGCGATGGGTTGGCGAAGTACCCATAATTTGATGGGCTGGCTCCTGCGTGGTACGGCACGCGCAAACCCCGAGGACGACGGATATGGCGAACATCATCGACGGCAAGGCCGAGGCGGAGAAGGTGCGTCTGGAGACGGCCGCCGCCGTCGACGAGCTGCGCCGCGAGCTCGGTGTCGCGCCGGGTCTGGCCACGGTGCTGGTCGGCGACGACCCGGCCTCGGCGACGTATGTGCGCAACAAGCGGCGCTCGTGCGAAAAGGTCGGCATCCAGTCGCTGCACCACGAGCTGCCGGCGTCGGCTTCGCAGGCGCAGATCGTCGACCTGGTGCGCGGCCTGAACGAACGACCCGACGCCCACGGCATCTTGGTTCAGTTGCCGCTGCCGGCGGCGATCGACAGCCGCGCCGTACTGAACGCGATCTCGCCCGACAAAGACGTCGACGGGCTGCACCCGATCAGCCAGGGCCGCCTGATGGCCGGCGAGGACGGCTTGCGCCCGTGCACGCCACTCGGCGTCATGCGCCTCCTAGATTCGGTGGGCGCCGATTTGAAAGGGGCGCGCGCGGTAGTGGTCGGGCGCAGTGTGTTGGTCGGCAAGCCGGTGGCACTGCTGCTGCTGGAGCGCCACGCGACGGTGACGATCTGCCATTCTCGCACGCGCGATCTCGCCGCCGAGATCGGCAGCGCCGACGTGCTGGTGGCCGCGGTGGGTGTTCCGGAATTCGTCAAAGGTGAGTGGATTCGCCAGGGGAGCATCGTGATCGACGTCGGCATCAACCGGCGCGAAGACGGCCGCTTGGTTGGTGACGTGCATTTCGAGAGCGCCGCTGCGCGCGCCGCGCACATCACGCCGGTGCCGGGCGGGGTCGGACCGATGACCGTGGCGATGCTGCTCTCCAACACCGTCGCCGCGGCGCGCCGCCTGGAAAGTCGGCGATCGTGACCGCGCAACTGCGCCGCACGCCGCTCTACCAGGCGCACCGCGATGCGGGCGCCCGGCTGGTGGAGTTCGCCGGCTGGGAGATGCCGGTGCAGTACCAGGGCATCCTCGCCGAGCACACCATGGTGCGCAGCCGCGCCGGCCTCTTCGACGTCAGCCACATGGGCCAGGTCGAGGTCAGCGGCGCCGAAGCCCTGGCGCGCCTGCAGTGGATCACCGCCAACGACGTGTCGCGGCTGGGCGACGGCCGCGCCCAGTACAACCTGCTGATGCTTCCCGACGGCGGCATCATCGACGACGTGATCATCTACCGGCATTCGGCGGAGCGGTTTCTCGTCTGTGTGAATGCCTCCAATCGCGAAGTCGACGTCGCCTACATGCGCGAGCACGCGGGCGGCGCGGTGATCGACGACCGCAGCGACGAGCTGGCGCTGCTGGCCCTGCAGGGTCCCGTGGCGACGCGAGCTCTAGCCGACATCGCCGGTGGCGGGATCGAAGGCGTGCGGCCCTTCAGCTTTGTCTCCGAGAACGTTCTCGGTCATTCCTGTCTGCTGGCGCGTACCGGCTACACCGGCGAGGACGGGTGGGAGATCTACTGTCCGGCGGAGTCCGCGACGGAGATCTGGCGGACGATCCTCGAGCGCGGTGCCGAGCGCGGCGTCGGGCCGGCTGGCCTGGGCGCGCGCGATACGCTGCGTTTGGAGGCGGGGCTGCCGTTGTACGGCCACGAGATCGACCGAACCACGTCGCCGTTCGAAGCCCGGCTCGGCTGGGTGGTGCAGCTCGACAAGGGAGCCTCCATCGCCACCGACGCGTTGCGCCGTCGTCGCGAGGAGGGGCCGCGTCGCCGCCTCGTCGGCCTCGAGGTTGCGTCGGGGGGCGTGCCGCGCCAGGGATATGCGATTCGCAAGGACGGGAACGCCATCGGCGCCGTGACCAGCGGCACGCATTCTCCCACCCTTGGAAAGGGAATCGCTCTCGGCTATGTGGAGCCGCAGTTCGAAAAAGTCGGAACCGAAATGGCGGTGGTCATTCGCGACCGCGAGGTGGCGGCGCGCATCGTGCCGTTGCCCTTCTATCGGCGTTCTGGATCATGAGGGGATCTGAGCGCGTGGAGGTTGGAAGATGGAGTTCCCCGACGATCTGAAATATTCGCGAGAACACGAATGGGTACTGGTGGAAGGCAAGGTCGCCACCGTCGGGATCTCCGCGTTTGCCGAGAGTCAGCTCGGTGACGTCGTGTTCGTCGAGTTGCCCGGAACGGGCGACTCGGTGACGAAGGACGAGGCGATGGGCGTCGTCGAGTCGGTCAAGGCGGTCTCCGACGTCTATTCGCCGATCTCCGGCACCGTGCTCGAGGTGAACGACGATCTTCCCGACAACACGGAGCTGGTGAACGACGATCCATACGGCGACGGGTGGATGGTGAAGATCGAGATGTCGGATCCGAGCGAGCTCGAGGATCTGATGGACGCGGAAGAGTACCAGGCCTTCATCGCGGAAGCGGAAAGTTGATCGGCGTCGCCCGCGGCGTGGGTGATTGTTCCGCCGTGCCGCCGCTGCACCGCAGTCCTCCCGGTCCCTGATGCGATTCCTACCGCAGACCGAGGAGTCGGTCCGCTCGATGCTCGCCGCGATCGGCGTCGACGGCCTCGACGACCTGTTCCGCGACGTCCCCGCCGAGCTGCGCGCCACGGCAAACGTCGACCTGGCGGCGGGGCTGCCGGAGAGCGAGACGCTGCGGCGGTTGCGCGAGTTGGCGGTGCGCAACGACGGAGCCAGCGCGCTGTCGTTTCTCGGCGCCGGCGCCTATCCGCATTTCGTGCCAGCCGCCGTCGACAACCTGCTGCAGCGGGCCGAGTTCTACTCCGCCTACACGCCGTACCAGCCCGAGGTCAGCCAGGGCACGCTGCAGGCGATCTTCGAGTTTCAGTCGATGGTGGCGATGCTGCTCGGCCTCGATGTCGCCAACGCCAGTATGTACGACGGCGCCTCGGCGGCCGCCGAAGCGGCGCTGATGGCGCTGCGCGTGCAGCGCAAGCGCGAGCGCCTGATCGTCGCCCGCTCGCTGCATCCGCAGTATCGACAGGTGCTGGAGACGTATCTGCAAGGCGTGCGCGACGCGGAGCTGGTCGAGGTCGGTTTCGCCGCGGACGGACGCATCGACTCCGCGGCGCTCGAGCAGATGCTCGACGACCGCGCCGCGGCGGTGATCGTCGGCACGCCGAACTTCTTCGGCGTCATCGAGGACGTGGCCGCCATTGCGCGGCTGGCGGCGCGGCGCGGAGCTCTCGTCGTCACCGCGACAGCCGAGGCGATGGCGCTCGCCGCGGTTCGCTCGCCGGGCGAGCTCGGCGCCGACATCGCCGTCGCCGAGGGGCAGTCGCTCGGCGTACCGCTTTCCTACGGCGGTCCGGGAGTCGGACTCTTCGCGGCGCGCGACCGCCATGTGCGCTCGCTGCCCGGCCGCCTGGTGGGCGAGGCGCTCGATTCCGACGGACGACGCGGCTACGTCCTCACCCTGGCGACGCGCGAGCAACACATCCGGCGCGAGCGCGCCACCTCCAACATCTGCACCAACCAGGGGCTGATCGCGCTCGCCGTTACCGTCTATCTCAGCCTCATGGGCAAGGAAGGTTTGCGGCGCGTCGGACTGGTGAACCTGCAGCGGGCGCACCGGGCGCAGGCACTGCTGGCGAAGGGCGCGGTCCAGGCCCGTTTCACGGCACCGTTTTTCAATGAGTTCTCTCTACGCGTGAAGGACGTCGATGCGACGCTGCGCCGCGCTCGTGACGCCGGCATCGTCGCCGGTGTGCCGCTCGGCGAGTGGTATCCGGAGCTCGCGGACTGCCTGCTCGTCGCGGTGACGGAAGAGCATTCGCAAGCCGAGATCGAACGGTTGGCGGAGGTCGTCGCATGAGCGGCATGGGGCGATCGCTGCGCGACAAGCAGTCGGGCCTGTTGCTCGACGAGCCGCTGATCTTCGAGCGCAGCCGTTCCGGACAGATGGGCGTCGACGTCGCGATGGACGCCGATGGCGGCGAGGATCTGTTGCCCGAAGAGCTGCGCCGCGGCGCCATCGACGGCATGCCCGAGGTCAGCGAGCCGGAGGTGGTACGGCACTTCTTGCGCCTGTCGCAGTGGAACCTCAGCGCCGCGACGACCTTCTATCCCCTCGGTTCGTGCACGATGAAGTACAATCCGATCGCCAACGAGGCGGCGGCGCGCATTCCGGGGTTTGCCAATCTCCATCCGATGACGCCGGACGACATGGCGCAGGGCGCGCTCGAGCTCATGTTCGAGCTGCAGGCCATGCTCGCCGAGGTGAGCGGCATGGACGCGGTGTCGCTGCAGCCGGCCGCCGGCGCGCAGGGCGAGCTCACCGGCATGAAGATGATCCGCGCCTACCACCGCGATCGCGGCGATACGCGCCGGACCGTTCTCATCCCGGCGAGCGCGCACGGCACCAATCCGGCGAGCGCGGCACTGTGCGGCTACGAAGTGCAACAGCTGGAGGGCAACTCGCTCGGCGTGGTCGAGGCCGCCGCGGTGCGGCGCGCCATCGGGCCGCACGTCGCGGCGCTGATGATCACCAATCCGAACACGCTCGGCATCTTCGAGCGCGAGATCGCCCAGGTGGCCGAGGTCGTGCACGGCGCCGGCGGTCTCGTCTATCTCGACGGCGCCAACTTCAACGCCCTGATGGGCGTCGCCAAGCCGGGCCACATGGGTGCCGATGTCCTGCAGTTCAATCTGCACAAGACCTTCTCGACGCCGCACGGCGGCGGCGGGCCGGGAGCGGGACCGGTGGGAGTGCGCGAGGTTCTCGCCGACTACCTGCCCAACCCGCGCATCGTCCGCGACGGCGACCGCTGGCGCTGGCGCGATGCGGCGCCGAAGTCGATCGGACGGGTGCGCAGCTTCCACGGCAACTTCGGCATGTTCGTGCGCGCCTACACGTACATCAAAGCGCTGGGCGGCGACGGACTGATGCGGGCGACGCGGATGGCGGTGCTCAACGCCAACTACCTGCGCGCGCGCTTGCAGGAGACGTATCACCTCGCCGTCAAGGGGCTGTGCATGCACGAGTGCGTGCTGACCGACCGCCACCTCGAGCCGACCGGCATCAAGACACTCGATGTCGCGAAGCGGTTGCTCGATCACGGCTTCTACGCGCCGACCATCTATTTCCCGCTGGTGGTCGCCGGTGCCCTGATGATCGAGCCGACCGAGTCGGAGAGCCTGGAGACGCTCGACCAATTCGTGGCTGCGATGGAGGCGATCGCCCGCGAGGCGCGGGAGAACCCCGACGCGATCCACGCCGCGCCGACGCTCACTCCCGTCGGCCGGCTCGACGAAGCGCGCGCCGCGCGCAATCCGGTCCTGCGCTGGCGAGCCGCCGCGCCGGCAGCGGACGACCCGGCTGGCGACGGCGACTGATTCGCGGCTCACAGGCCATTCCGGCGAAAGGGAGTGTCGGAGAAGCGGCTGCGAACAGGCTCTCGACCCGGCCCGACAAAAATCCCCTCTCCCTTCGGGACTGTCGATTTTCTCCCGTACACGTACTCGTACGCGTACCCGTACACGA
>CADEER010000149.1:5922-12294 GCA_902826395.1 uncultured bacterium | reverse complement strand
CCCGAATTCTGCAGGAAACTCCGTGTACGAGTACGGGTACGAGTACGTGTACGGCACGAATCTTCGTTTTCCGACAGTCTCTTGCCAAGGAGGGGGAGTTTGCGGCCGGACAGTCCCCCTCCTTGCGAGACTGTCGATTTTCTTCCGTACACGTACACGTACCCGTACACGGTTAATGCCTGAATTCTGCAGGAAACTCCGTGTACGAGTACGCGTACGAGTACGTGTACGGTCGCGAATCTTCGTTTTCCGACAGTCTCTTGCCAAGGAGGGGCTAGGGGAGGTCGCGTAGCGACAAAACGCGGCGCAGCCGCGCTCATCTGGCTGAATGCTGATCGCTGAAAGCTATTCGCTGCGCTGCACGGTGCGCACGGCGATCGCGAACATCGCGACGGCGAAGACGGCGGTGACGGCGAGCGATAACGGCAGGCCCGGCAGTTGGGCGACCTCGGGCGGCAGCGGCGCGCCGATGTAGAACGCACGGCGCAGCGCCGCGACGCCGTAGGTGAGCGGGTTCACCGCCATGATCCAGCGCAGCCAGGACATCGCTCCGCTCGCCGGAAAGAAGGCGCCCGACAGGATCCACATCGGCAGCAGCAGCAGGTTCATGATGGCGTGGAAGCCCTGCGTCGACTCCATGCGCCAGGCGATGATCAGCCCGAGATTGGCGAGCGCGAAGGCGATGAGAATCATGACCGCCAACGCTAGCGCCAGCGGTGCGGCGCCGAGCGAGAAGCCGACGAGCGGCGCCGTCGCCAGAAACAGAAGGCCCTGAACGACCGCCAGCGTCGTGCAGCCGAATGCCTGTCCGAGCACGATCGACAGCCGCGACACCGGCGCCACCAGCACGCCTTGCAGGAAGCCGCCGTGGCGGTCTTCGACGACGGCGATGGTGGCGAAGATGGCGGTGAACAGCAGCACCATGGCGATGACGCCGGGGAAGAAGTAGGCCATGTAGTTGCCGCTATCGAGCGAACCGGGGGCGCGGAACGACGCGTTGATGCCGCCGCCGAGCAGCAGCCAGAAGACGAGCGGTTGCGCGACCGCGCCGGTGATGCGGCTGCGCTGGCGCAGGAAGCGCACGATCTCGCGCCACCACAGCGTTGAGACGGCGCCCCATTGCACGGCGCCGCGGTCGCTCATCGCGCCGGCGATCGGCATCTCACTGCTGCGCGCTTCGTTCATCAGATCTCTTCCGTCGGCATCATGCCGCTGCTTCGGCCGCCGCCGCGCCGTCGCCCGACTCCCACAGGCGGCGTCCGGTGACGTGGATGAATGCATCCTCGAGCGTCGGCTTGCCGAAGGTGATGGTCTTCACCGCGCCGGGGAAGGCATCGACGATGTCGCGCACCAGCTCATGACCGCCTTGGCGTTCGATGCGGACGGCACCGTCGACAATCCCGGCCGGTACCGCGAAGCGCTCGGCGATGCGCGGCGCCAGCGTTTCAGCGTCGTCGCTGTGGACGATGACGACGTCGCCGCCGACGCTTGCGACGAGCGCGCTCGGCGTGTCGACGGTGACCAATCGCCCCTCGTTGACGATGCCGACCCGATCGCAGCGCTCGGCCTCTTCCATGTAGTGCGTGGTGAGGACGACGGTGACGCCGTCGCGGTCGCGCAACTCGACCAGGTGGCGCGTGAGCTCGCGGCGGGCGCCGGGGTCGAGGCCGGTCGACGGCTCGTCGAGCAACAGTAGTCGCGGCTGGTGCAACAGCCCCTTGGCGAGCTCGACGCGCCTCTGCAGGCCGCCCGACAGCGTCTCGACGCGATCGCCGGCCCGCTCGGCGAGATCGAAGCGGCGCAGCATCGCCTCGCAGCGCGCCGCCAGGGCGGCGCCGGAGAGTCCGTACAAGCGGCCGTGGTGGCGGAGGTTCTCCAGCACCGTCAGTTTGCCGTCGACGCTCGCCTTCTGGAACACCACGCCGAAGCTGCGGCGTGCTGCGTCGGGGTCGTCGCGCAGATCGGCGCCGAAGACGCGAACCCGGCCGGAGAGGGGCCGCAGCAACGTCGACAAGATGCGGAACATCGTCGTCTTGCCGCTGCCGTTCGGCCCGAGGAGGCCGAACATCTCACCGGCGCGCACCGAGAACGAAACCCCGTCGAGCGCCGTCCGCTCGCCGAAGCGATGCGTCAGGTCTTCTACCTCGATGGCCGCGAGCATCGGCGCATCCTGACACGGAACGCAGGGCCTCTCAACGCACGCGACCCGGCCTCGCCAACAGAATCGCGATCGGTATCGGTATCGCCTTCGGTATCGCGTTCGACGCAGATTTCGATACCGATACCGAAGGCGATACCGACCCCGAAGTGATCTGGCAGTCCCACGGAGAGAGGCGAAGTCCTGCGCCGGCATGGACTACGCCGCGAGCGACGGGTACGGTGGCCGAGCATGAGTTTCGGGTTGCCGCCAAATCTGCGTCGTGCGCGGACCCTGCTCATCGCCTTCGTGCTGGCCGGCTGCCACGCTCTCCAGCCGTCCCCGGCGCCGCCGGCGCGCGGCGCCAACTTTGCCGTGTTGATCAACGGCGGCGGCAACCCGCGCATCAATTTCCGCTCGCACCTGACGCATATCGAGGGATTCACCCGGGTGCTGGAAGAGTACGGGGTGCCGCGGGAGAACGTCGTCGTGTTCTCCGGCGACGGCGACGATCCGGCCGACGATCTGGCGACCCTGGAGACCGACGACCGCGACGATTTCTGGATCCTGCCGGAGCGCGCTCAGCAGGTCCTGCGGCCGCAGATCGAGCTGGTGAGCTCGCGGCTCGAGGGGTACGAGCTGCAGCCGGCAAAGCGCGAGCTGATCGTCAAGTGGTTTGCCGACAACAAGAGCCGATTCCAGCCGGGCGACACGCTGTTCTTCTACGTGACCGATCACGGCGAGATGAACAAAGAGGATCTCAACGACAACACCATCGTTCTCTGGAAGGAGATGATGAGCGTCAGCGAGCTGCGCGAGATCTTCGCCGGCCTGCCGCCCGATCTGCAGGTGGTGATGCTGATGTCGCAGTGCTTCTCGGGCTCGTTCGCCAGTCTGGCGGTGAACGGCGAAAACGTCTGCGGCTACTTCGCGTCGAGCGCCGATCGGCCCGCCTACGGCTGCTATCCGGAGAACCGCGGCGTCGACGGCGTCGGTCACTCGCACCACTTCCTGGAGGGAATCGATCGGCTCGGCACCTTGTCCGAGGCGCAACAGCACGTGCTGGTCTCGGACGACTCTCCTGACGTTCCGCACGCCAGCAGCGACGTGTATCTGCGCAAGCTGCTCGACACCCGCGCCGGTGATCGCAGTCTGGAAGAGGTCGCCGACGAGTATCTGGCGCTGGCGTGGAGGGATCGCGGCCGCTGGGAGCGGGACATCCGCCTGCTCGATCGCATCGGCCAGACGTACGGGATCTTCAGCCCGCGCTCGCTCGCCGAGCTGGAGAAGCAAGCGGAGCTGCTGCCGAAGGTGAGCGAGCAACTCTCGACCTACGCCGACCGCTGGGACGAGGCGCTCGACTCGGTGCGCCAGCAGAACCTCAACGACTTTCTCGATGCCGAGCCGGAGTGGAAGAAGAAGCTCGCTCCGCAGGCGCTCAAGGAGATGAAGCCGGAAGAGCGGGGCGATCTGGCCGGCGAGCTGCTCGACGAGCTGACGCCGTTCACCACCGCGCAGCCGGATCGACTGGCCCGCATGGAGAAGCTCGCCGGCCGCGCCGACGATGCCGCAGCGGCCGCGTACCGCATGGAGGTGCGGCTCGGCGTCGTTCTCCGCATGCACAACCAACTCGTCGATGTCGCCGGGCGCACCTATCTCGAAACCGACGGCACGGATTCCGAGCGCGCCCGGTTTCGCGAAATGCGCGAGTGCGAGAACCTCGAGCTGGCGCGCGTCGAAGGCGAGCGGCGATGGTGGTGGCCCTTCGGAGCGCAGCCCAAGCGGGCGGAGGATCTCGCCGCGCCGGCGCCGTTCCCGCGCCTCGACGAAGACCAGCTTCTCGTCGAAACGGTCATGCCGGCGTGGATGGGTATCCGCTACCGGCCGCCGACTCCCGAAGAGCGGGAAGAAGATGGAAGAAGCGCAGGCGCCGTCACGGTGATCACGGTCTTTCCGGATTCGGCGGCCGCGAAGGCCGGGCTGACGGTCGGCGACATCATCATCGGTCCGCCCGATGCGCCGTTCGCCGAGCCGAATCAAGTCCGCGAGTGGACGATGCAGCGCGAGATCGGCGAGGCGGCACCGCTGGTCGTCGAGCGCGACGGCCAGAGAAGGGAGCTGACGCTCCTCCCCGATCCGTTCCCGATGGACATGCCGGCGCTGCCGGGACCGCCCAAGGTCGGCAGCCCGGCGCCGGCGCTCGACCTGCAGAAGTACCGCGGCGACGCGACGCTGCGCGCCGGCACCGATACACTGTTGTTCTTCTGGGCGACCTGGTGCGCGCCGTGCAAGTTCGCGTTGCCCGAGCTGACGCGCATCGCTCGCGAGCGCAACATCGAAGTCCTCGCCATCACGGACGAGCCGGCCGACACGCTCGACAAGTTCTTCAAGGAGTTCGACGGCGCGTTCCCGAAGCGCGTCGCGATCGATGCGTACCGCCAATCCTTCCAGAGCTACGGCGTCAGCGGCACCCCCACCTTCGTGCTGGTCGGCGGCGACGGCACGGTCCAGTATTACGAGACCGGTTACAACGCCAAGGTCGGACTGAAGCTGCCCGAGAAGACCGTCAAAAAGCCCTAAACGCCTCTCCCACAGAGACTGTCGTAAAAGGAGATGCGAACAGTTTCTCGAGCCCGAACCGCAAAGATCCCCTCTCCCTCCGAGACTGTCGGAAAACGAAGATTCGCGACCGTACACGTACTCGTACCCGTACTCGTACACGGAGTTTCCTGCAGAATTCAGGCATTGATCGTGTACGGGTACGCGTACGAGTACGTGTACGGAAGAAAATCGACAGTCCCTCCGGGAGAGGGTTAGGGAGAGGGCAATCAGATGTTTCGTGTGCGTTAGCGCATGTGCCACAAGGCTTTCGCGGACTCTACGACGACGAACCCTCTCCTTTAATCCTCTCCCGCGAGTCATGCGGGAGAGGTGTTTTGTGCGGGCTTCGCCCGTCATTTGGAGAAAATCGACAGTCTCCACAGGAGAGGCGTTGTCTGAGGAGCACGGTCGACTCTGCCGCATCCACCCGCCATACTTTCCCGCCGATGGCGACCGTCGACACCTTTGCCCGACCGCTGCGCAACCTGCGCATCTCGGTGACCGACCGGTGCAATCTGCGCTGCAGCTACTGCATGCCGGAAGAGAACTATGTCTGGCTGCCGCGCCGCGACATCCTCGACTTCGAGGAGATCGCTCTACTGGTCGACTGCTTCACCGAGGTCGGCGTCGACAAGGTGCGAATCACCGGCGGTGAGCCTCTGCTGCGCCAACACCTCGACCGATTGGTCGCCATGCTCGCCGCCAAGCCGGCGATCCGCGATCTGGCTCTCACCACCAATGGCATCCTGCTCACCGAACAGGCGAGCCGCCTCGCCGCCGCCGGCCTGCACCGGCTGACGGTGAGCCTCGACACGTTGCGCGCCGACCGCTTTCGCGAGATCACGCGCCGCGACGCGCTGCCGAGCGTGCTCGAGGGGATCGCAGCGGCGGATGCGGCGGGCTTTCGGCCGCTCAAGATCGACACGGTGGTGATGCGCGGCGTCAACGACGACGAGATCTTCGACCTGATCGAGTTCGGCAAGCGCTACGGCGCGGAGGTGCGCTTCATCGAGTACATGGACGTCGGCGGTGCGACGCGCTGGTCGCGCGAGCGCGTCGTAGCGCGCGACGAGTTGATCGACGTGCTGCGGCGCCGCTACGGCGGCGTGGAACCGGCGAGCAAGGACCCGTCGGCTCCCGCCGATCGCTTCGCGCTGCCGGACGGCACCGCGTTCGGCATCATCGCTTCGACGACCCAGCCTTTCTGCAGCGCCTGCGATCGGGCGCGGCTCACCGCCGACGGCATGTGGTACCTATGCCTGTACGCGCGCCTCGGCACCGATCTGCGAGCCTTGCTGCGCGGCGGCGCCGGCCGCGAGCAGATAGCAGAGCGATTGCGCGCCATCTGGGGCGGGCGCGACGACCGCGGCGCCGAGCGCCGCCTCGCCGAGCGCGAGCGCGAAGCGCTGCTGTCGCCCGACCAGTTGCGCAGCGACCCGCATCTCGAGATGCACACGCGCGGCGGCTGAACGAGATGCAGAGGCGAGGGGCGAGGGGCGGGGGGCGAGGGGGTTGGCGGTGATCCGCGTCGATGTCATTCGCGGCGGGGCGCTGGTTGGGAATCCGCTGGGCGATCCGGTGGAGCGGCGGGTGCCGGTGGTGACGCCGCCGGGCTACGAGAGCGGCGACGCGCG
>CADEER010000149.1:1951-5822 GCA_902826395.1 uncultured bacterium | reverse complement strand
TTCCTGCGCGATTTTCCGCAGCCGCCGCGGCTGCGCGGCCGCGATTGGTTCACGATCGTCAACATGTTCGCCATGGCGTCGTGCTACTCGCCCAATCCCGACGCCGCGATCGGTTTTGATCTTCCGTTCGACATCGAGACCGGCGAGCTGATCGACGACGTCTGGCAGCGCTGGCTAGAGCACGATCCGGTCCATCTCCTGGAGCCCCACGCCGACGCGCTGCGCAGTCTACGCACCTACTACCTCGACTGCGGCAAGTGGGACGAGCACCATCTGCAGCTCGGCGCGCGCGTCTACGCCCGCCGCCTGCGCGCCCTCGGCATCGAGCACCGCTACGAAGAGTTCGACGGCGGCCACATGAACACCGCCCACCGCTACGAGTTGTCGCTCCGCCTGTTCTCCGAGGCTTGGCGGTAGCGAATTTCGGGGTCGGTATCGGTATCGCTATCGGTAGCGAACAGGCCAACCGGCCTCGATATCGATACCGAAGGCGATACCGATACCGAGCTCCGCTCAGTCAGTTTTGCCGTCGATGTCGGCGAAGTAACGGAAGAATTCTGATTCCGGTGAAAGCACCAGCTTGGTGCCTTCGGTGATCGACTTGTCGTAGGCTTCGAGGGTTCGCTGCAGCTCGAAGAACTCGAGGTCGCGGCCGTATGCGTCGGCGAAGATCTGCACCGCGGTCGCCTCGCCGCCGCCGCGGGTGATCTCCGACTTTTTCTTCGCCTCGGCCATGATGATCTGCACCTGCTTCTCCGCCTCCGAGCGGATCTTGCGCGCTTCCTCGTCGCCTTCGGCGCGGAACTTCTTTGCCTGCCGCTCGCGCTCCGCGGACATGCGACGGAACACGTTCTGCTCGTTCTTCTCCGGCAGATCGGCGCGCTTGATTCGCACGTCGACGACTTCGATCCCGTACTCGCGCAGGCGGTCGTCGCTTGCTTTGGTGATCTCTTTCATCAGGTCGGCGCGGCGGCTGCTGACGATCTCGGCGAGAGTGCTGCGCCCGAGGGTCTCGCGGACGTTGGAATAGATGATGTCGTCGAGGCGCGACTGCGCCGCCTCTTCGGTGCGCAGGCTGGTGTAGAAGGCGAGCGGCTCGACGATGCGCCAGCGCGAGAAGTTGTCGACCACGAGCTGCTGCTTGTCGCGGGTGAGCAACTCCTTGGGAGCCGCGTCGTAGAGCAGGAGTCGCTTGTCGAAGTACTCGACCGACTGGATGAACGGAATCTTGAAGTACAGACCCGGCTCGCGGACGGTGCGCACCGGCTCGCCGAGCTGGATGACGAGCGCCTGCATCCACTGCTCGACGCGGTAGGAGGCGCTGTTCCAGAACAGCGCGAAGACGACGATCACGCCGCCGACCAGAGCGAGGGCGCGGTTCATTCGACCCTCCGCGGCAGCGGCGATTCGAGCGGCAGGTAGGGCACGACCTGCTCGCGCGTGTCGCGGTCGAGGATGATCTTGTCGGCGCGCGCCATGACCCGTTCCATCGTCTCCAGGTAGAGGCGCCGCTTGGTCACGTCCTTCGCCTTGGCGTACTCGTCGAAGACGGCGATGAATCGCTCGGCCGCGCCCTCTGCCTCGTTGACGATCACCTGCGCGTAGGCCTCGGCCTCGTTGACCACTTGGGCTGCCTGGCCGCGCGCCTTGGGTACGATGTCGTTGGCGTGGCCGCGCGCCTCGTTGATCAGCCGCTCCTTGTCCTGCTCGGCGCTGATCACGTCCTTGAACGCATCGGCGACGGCGCCCGGAGGGCCGACATCCTGCAGCTTTACGGTGATGATGTCGATGCCGGCCTCGTACTCGTCGAGCATCTTCTGGAGCAACGTCTCGACGTCGGTCTGGATGCGTTCCTTGCCCTCGGTGAGAGCATCGTCGATCTTGCTGGCGCCGATGATCTCGCGCATCGCCGACTCGGCGGCGTCGCGCACGGCCTGACGCTGGTTGGCGACGTTGAAGAGATAGTTGGTGGTGCCCTGCGGCGTCTGCTGGACTCGATACTGGACGATGAAATCGAGCTCGACGATGTTGTTGTCGCCGGTCAGCATCAGCGCTTCCTGATCGACCTGTCGATAGCGGGCGGGCGGGCCGGAAGAGATCGTCTCGAACCCGATCTCCTCCTTGCGGATCTTCGTGACCTGGACCTTGATGTCGCTCTCGAACGGCATCGGCAACCTGTAGTGCGGGCCCGGTCCGGCCTCGCGCACGGCTTTGCCGAAGCGCAGCACGACGGCGCGCTCGTCCGGTGCGACGATGAAGATGCCGCTGGCGAGATACGCGGCGAGCAGCGCCAGGACCAACAGGCCGGGCCCGATCGAATCAAAGAAGCCACGCCACTGTCGGCCGAATTCGCGCAGGTTGCTCAACGCGTCGTCGGACTCGCGCGACGGCCAATTGCCGTTGCCGAAGGTCATGGGGAGGCGGCTCGCATGCGCGCCGCACAGTAGCAACCTGCGGCGCGGGGGCAAGCGATCGTGGGTTGGGAGAACCCTGGCTTCGAAATCGATGCAGGCGGAGTGGGCGCGCGTGAACCGTGAGCCGTGAACCGTGGGGCGGAGAGCTCGACTCGTGCTCCGCCGCACGGTTCACCGTTCACGGTTCACGATTATCTCTGTCTTGCCTTCTCGTAGTCCTCGAGATTCGGCGCGTCCTCCTCGACCCAGATCAGGTGCGCGCCGCAATGAGTGCAGACGGCGTCGAGGTAGAAGACGCCCCGCACGCTGCCGAGCGCGACGCGCTGTCGGTGCTTGGCGCCGCTGCTGTCGGAGCATTCGTGCAAGATCATGCTGCCGACGCCTTTGGCGGAGGTGCGGCGGGCGGGCTGCGCCGGCGCGAGTGTGATGATGGTGGGCACGGGCTCAGTAGCCGAACGCGCGGCCGAACGAGGCGGCGAGAGAGGCGCTGCTCACGACCGCAGGTCGGAGAGGATCGCCGCCGTCGCCGGCGACTTGTTGAGAGTGTAGAAATGGATTCCGGGAGCGCCACGCCGCAGGAGCTCGCGGCACTGGCGATGCGCCCACTCGATGCCGACCGTCTGCTCGCGCTCGGCGCTGCCGGCCGAGTCGAGTGCGGCGCGGAGTGCATCGGGGATCCTCGCGCCGCACATCTGCGCGATCCGTTCGATCTGCTTGCGATCGGTGATCGGCATGATGCCGGGCACGATCGGCAGATCGATACCGGCGGCGCGGGCGCGCTCGACGAAAGCAAAGTAGTCGGCGTTGTCGTAGAACAACTGCGTGACGACGAAGTCGAGGCCGGCGTCCACCTTGGTGCGGAGGTGGCCGATATCGCGCGCCAGGTCGCGGCACTCGGTGTGACCCTCGGGGTAGCCGGCGCCGCCCAGGCAGAGATGGGCGGCTCGCTCGCGGATGTAGGCGACCAGCTCGCTGGCGTAGGCAAAGCCGTCGGGCGGCGGCGCGAATCGCTCCTCGCCGCGCGGCGGATCGCCGCGCAGCGCCAGGACGTTCTCGATGCCGCCTTCGCCGAGGCGATCGAGAATGCCGCCGATCTCGTCGCGCGAATGTCCGACACAGGTCAGGTGCGCCATCGCCTCGATTTCGAACTCGCGCTTGATGCGGGTGACGATCTCGAGCGTCTTCTCGCGCGTCGAGCCACCGGCCCCATAGGTGACCGAGACGAAGCTCGGAGCCAGGCGGCGCAGATTCTCCACCGCCGCGAGCAGGGCGGTCTCACCGGCGGGCGTTTTCGGCGGAAAGAACTCGAACGAGAACACCGGCTGCGATTCGCCGAACAGCGAAGCGATCTTCATCGGCTGCCATCCATCGCCGCGCATCCTGCGGGAAAATGGCCGGAATTCCAACTATGGCGTACGGCGTCCGGCGTCCGGGGGACGGCGTCCGGGGTACGGCGT
>CADEER010000149.1:0-1851 GCA_902826395.1 uncultured bacterium | reverse complement strand
CCGTACGCCGAACGCCGTCCCCCGTACGCCGCTTTACGGAAACGACGCCGCGCGCAGCCGCACGACCATCGGATGCGGCAGAAACCGAAACAGGAAGTCCATCGGGTACTTGTCGGCCATCGCCTCGTCGACGGTTGCGCTCATGCCCTCGACCGGGTCGGCGCGCACGTCCTTGAAGGTCTGCCCGGCGATCCGGACCTGCACATAGGGTCGCTTGATGTTCTGCTCGATCTGATCGGCGGTCGAAGCGCCGACGCGGACATAGATCTCTCCGTCGACGACGACGTACCAGACCGTCGACCATTGCTCGTCGTAGTCGGGCCCGACGGTAGAGAGAGCCAGGGTCGTGCCGTCTTCCCATTCCTCGGGCCGCCAATCGGCGGCTGCGGAGGCCGATGCCACGGCCAGCGAGGTGAGCACCGCGAACGCCAGCGCCGGTGCGAGTTGCGATTTGCGCTTCGAAGTTTGCGCGTCGTGCTTCTCGCCTCTGCTCGTGGCCATCATCCCTGTCCGCTCCGCCTCGTCGCCGCAAGCGCGGTCGCAGCGCCGGCTGCGAACCCGGAGCGATAAATAGCACGGAAGAGCAGGGCGTCGAAGCCGATATTTGTGCAGCAATTATGCGGTGCGAGCTGCGATTTGACAGGCCTGGGGAAACTTCGCCTGCTTCATCGATCTCCCCTTCGCCTCCGCCGACGCCGATAGGCCAACGGCACCTGCCTGCCACCTCGTACGCCGGTCAGCCGCGCGGGCCGACACGCGCTGACTCCCGCTTTCCGCTCGCTTCCGCGACCGCGTCGGCCGCGGCGCCTAGACCTGCCGCAGTATCTCGATGAGCGCCGGTCGAGTGAATCTTTCAACGGGATCCTGCCCGTCCCCATGGTTGTACTCCCCCGCGTCGAAAGCCTCATAGATTGCGAAGGCAGGTCGTGGAAACTCGTAACCTTCTCGAACTCGAAACGCATCTTCGATGATCTGTGCCTGAATCGCATTGATTGCGGCGTCCGCTTCTTGAAAGGACATTGAGCCTGCCAGGAATCGGTGCGCGATAGTAACGGACAGGTGATTCGATAGATCGTCCGGCCGAATGTTCTCGCCGTTACAGAAAGCTTCTATATCGGCCGCGTTGATCCACCCTCTTGCCGCAGCATGCGCGATGATCTGCTCGAGCGCCGATCCCATGGTGGATAGCCTAATGCTAGGGCGATGAACCCCCGGCAAACCGACGACCGCGACGAGCAGCGACGTTCGATCCGGTCGGCTGCATCGCCCTCGTCAGGCTGACCGCTTCGCGAGCAATTCGCGGACCGCCGGAAGCAGGTCGTTCGGAACTTCGATCATGGCTTGATCGGAGTCCTCGTACGCCGCCTCATCTTCCGCGACGGCTTCCTCGTCTGTCTGAATCTCGTAGTGGGCTAGAACGCTGCGTACGCGCTCTTCATCCCAACCTGCTGGAAATTTCGCCTGCTTCATCGCTTTCCCTTTCGCTTCCGTCGGCGACGATAGGCCAACAGCGCCTTGCCTGCCACCTCGTATGCGGTGATCACGAATACGCTCGCCGGCTGCGGGTCCGGAACGTAGATCACTTTCAGATGCCGCCCGCCCCGGGTGCGCCCAATTGCCACCCGAGATCCATCGCGTCCGACACGATCCTCGCCTGGGGTCGACAAAACGTCTGCCACCTCAATCTCGTCCACGCCGTGTTTATAGACGTGCGGCACGCCCGTCTCTGGATCCACATAGAACCGGATCTTCATCCGGGCTGATCATACCCTTCTCAGCTCAGCGCGGCCCAACACCGCTCGTCACACGCCCCAGAACTCCGACTTCCGCTCGCGCGACAACAGCTCGGCG
>CADEER010000148.1 GCA_902826395.1 uncultured bacterium | reverse complement strand
GCGCCGCTCGGTGTCATCGGCCTGCGCGCCGCGATGGGATCGAGCAATCCGGCCGCGATCTGGATCCCGACGTTGATCGCGACGACGATGTCGACCCTGGTCGGGATCACGGCGGCGAAGCTGCTGCAGCGACTGGTGCCGCCGATCGAGGCGTACGAACCCACGGCCGAGCCACTGCCCGCCGCGGCAACCCCCGCCGAGGTAGCGGCGGCGGAGCTCGGCGAACAGCGGCAGACAACGCGACAGGGCTGCCTGGTCGCGCTCGGCTTCGCGGCGTTGATCGTCCTCGCGCTGATCGTCACCGTGGTGCGCGGCGTCGGCGACGGCGCTGCGGCGATGGAGATCGTGCGTGACGTGCTTTCGGGTTGGCTGCTGCCGGTGCTGATCGGCACAATCCTCTGCTACGGCCTCGCCAAGGGAGTGGCGGTGTACGATGTGGCGATCGCGGGAGCGCGCGAGGGATTCGACGTCGCGGTGCGGATCATTCCCTATCTCGTCGCCATTCTGGTTGCGGCCGGGATGCTGCGGGCCTCCGGCCTGCTCGAAGCGTTCGTGTCGCTGATCGCTCCCTTCACGGCGCCGGTCGGGTTACCCGCCGAAGCCGTGCCGATGGCATTGCTGCGCCCGCTTTCGGGATCGGGTGCGTACGCGATCATGGCCGAGATCATGCAGGCAGAGGGCGTCGACGGCCACGTCGGCAATCTCGTCTCGGTGCTGCAGGGAAGCACCGAGACGACCTTCTACGTCCTCGCGGTTTACTTCGGAGCGGTTGGCGTCAGCCGTATCCGCCACGCGCTCGCGGCGGGACTGATCGCCGACGTCGCCGGGGTCGTCGGCTCGGTGCTCGCGGTGGCGCTGCTGCTTACCTGATCGGTTGCTTGTGTCGGTGCTGAAGGATGCGCGGTCTGGGAAAGAGTCTGATCGTGTTGTTGGCGGCCTGTCTGATCGGGTCGCTCTTCCTCGAGATCGCGGGCTCGCTGACCTACCGGGTGGTGCGCGGCCGGGTGCTGTCGCGCGACGAGATCCGCGATCGGCTGATGACCGAGCGGTTTGCCGCCGACGAGGCCGACGGTACGGCGGTCGATGAGGCGCCGCCCGATCAGCCGATCGTGCTGCATCCGTTCTTCGGCTTCGTCATCAACCCGAGCTCCAAGGGTGTCAACGACTTCGGTTTCTTCCGCGGCCATCCGCTGGTCAAGCGTTCGCCCGAACGGCGCACCATCGTCTTCTTCGGCGGCTCGGTCGCCGACCAGGTGTTCTACATGGGGCAGCAGGCGCTCATCGAAGAGCTGCAGAAGCGCCCGGACTTTCAGGGCCGTGCCATCGATGTGCTGACGACGGCGGTGGGCGGCTACAAGCAGCCGCAACAGATGTTGATCCTCTCGTATCTGCTGGCGCGCGGTGCCGAGTACGACGTCGTCGTGAATCTCGATGGGTACAACGAGATCGACAGCTCGATGGACAACATTCAGACGGGAGTGAACCCCTACTTCCCGCACACCTGGAAGCTGCACGCGCGGCTGGGCCTCGACCGCGAGGCGAGTGTCCAGCTCGGTCGCATCGAGGTCCTGCGCGACGAGCGCGAGCGCTTGCGGCGGTTGTTCGACCGCCCGCTGCTGCGCTCGAGCGCCTTCGGCCTCGCGCTCTGGGATCTCCTCGACGGCGCGCGCGAGGCCGAGATCCATCGACGCACGGCGGCTCTCGAGGCGATGTTGGACGAAGAGAGCGACGAGCTGCCGCCGCAGGTGCAGGGGCCGCCCTTCGCGTATGAGACGGACGAGCAGTTCTATGCCGAGATGGCCGATTTCTGGGCCGCTTCGTCGCTGCACATGGCACGACTGAGTGCCATGCACGACATATCCTATGTGCATTTGTTGCAGCCGAACCAGTATCTCCCAGGCTCGAAGGAGCTGACCGCGGAGGAGCAGGAGGTCGCGTACGACGAGACGTACACCGGCATCGAGCGCGTACCGGTGGCGTATCCGTTGTTGATCGAACGCGGCCGCGAGCTGCGCGACCGGCACGGCGTCAACTTCGTCGATCTGACGCAGCTCTACGCGGGCGAGAAACGCACCATCTACAACGACTTCTGCTGCCACGTGAACAAACTCGGCGCCGAGATGATGGCGCGCCGCATCGCCGCGGCGATCCCGCCGCTGCCGTAACCAAGCTCGACGGGACAAAAAGCTGGAACCGCAGATGAACGCAGATGCCGATTTGCCGTGACTCTCTCGAACAAGCGTCGTCTCGGCCGCGGCATCTCTCAACTACATTTGGAATGAGGCTGGTGAACTAGCGTTGCCGGCGTCCCCGAGCCTTCCCTATCTGCGTTTATCTGCGTTCATCTGCGGTTGCTTTTGTCACATCAAGGCTAAGTCGCTCCTTTAACCAACTCCCGCTTCTCTGCATCTCAACACTCGTCAGCAAAGAGAGTGCGTCATGCAGAAGGAGCTGATCATGAGAAGGATGCGAGTTTTGTTGCTTGCCGGTCTTGCGTCGCTCGCCTTGGGAGCCGCCCGCAGTCACGCGCAGGTGCACGTGTTTCTGCCGCCCATTCCGCTGCCGCAGATTGTATTCAGCGTGCCTCCGCCGGTTGTGGTCGACGTGCATCCGGTTCCGCCGCCGCGTGTCTACTACGGACCGCCTGTGCGGTATCGATACGTCGAGCACCACTACCACGAGCCGCGCCGGTATCATCACAAGCACAAGTACGATCGCC
Organism: uncultured bacterium; assembly: GCA_902826395.1. Classification (GTDB taxonomy): domain Bacteria; phylum Desulfobacterota; class Binatia; order HRBIN30; family CADEER01; genus CADEER01. The sequence goes on along the minus strand of CADEER010000148.1, from coordinate 9,639 downwards.
ACCATCGCAAACATCATCGCTACGACGATGACGATTGATCGTTGCAGCGCCACGAACCTGTCACGGTGATCGCGTGCGGCGCGCGACGATCACTGCGGCGATCCTCCTCGCGATTGCGGGCACGGCACGTGCCCGAGTCGCGATCGAGGTGATTGCGCCGTCGGCTTCGCCGGGAGTGATCGCGACGATCGACGTGCGGTTGGAAACCGATCGCAGCGACGTGGGCGGCGTCGGCAACGATCTGGGATGGAGCGGTCCGTTCAGCCTGGCGAGCTGTCGCGTCAATCCGGCGATCGAGCGCCCGGCGACGGTATTCTCGTATGCGCCGCCAGGCTGCGAATTGGCGGGTGACTGCACGTCGCTGCGCGCCATCGTGCTGAGTCTGTCGGTGGCGCCGCCGATCGCCGATGGCGCGGTGTTGTACACCTGTGACGTCGCGGTGGACGCGGCTGCTACGCCGGGCGACTACGCCGTCGACTGCACCGCCCCGGACGCCGGCACGGTCGGCGGCGTCCCACTCGCGGCGGAATGTATCGATGGCGTTCTGACGATCGCCGTTCCGACGCCGACGCCGCGTTTGCCGCTGCCGAGCCCGAGCGCGACAGCGACGCCGAGGCCCTGTGCCGGCGATTGCGATGCGGACGGAGCCGTGTCGGTCGATGACCTCGTGACTGCCGTGCGCGTGGCGTTGGGTGCCGCCGACGCTTCATCGTGCCGGGCGGCCAGCATCGACGGCGATGCGATGGTCTCGATCGCCGAGCTCATTCGCGCCGTGCGCGCGGCGCTGGCGGGATGCTGAAGATGGGGGGCGTTCCCGGGCCCCCCACTCTGGGGCCCGGGAACGTCGCGGGGTCTGCCGAGGTTGGAGAGCTCTCGACAGTTGGGGGGTTTCCGACTTGTCTGTGGGGATGAACGGACGCGGGGATTTCTTGCACCGGCGGCGCCTATGGATGAAATCAGCGGTGCCAGAATGAAAAAGGTCCACCTGATCGTCTATTCCGACTACCTCTGCCCTTGGTGCTACAACGCGGCGGTGCGGATGCGGCGGCTCGAAGAGGAGCTGACCGACAAGGTCGAGATCAGTTGGCGCAGCTACCTGTTGCGGCCGCGGCCGGATCCGGATCGGACCCTGGAGAAGTTTCGCGAGTACACCAAGTCCTGGCTGCGTCCCGCCGGCGATCTCGACGCCGCGTCTTTCCGAGTCTGGCAGAGTGAGGCGGGCCCGCCGTCGCACAGTCTGCCGCCGCATCTGGTCGCGAAGGCGGCGGCGTTGGTCGGTGATGCCGAGTTTCGCCGAGTTCACGGAGCTTTGCTGCGTGCGTACTTCCACGACAGCCGCGACATCACCGACGGCGCTACGCTGGCGGCGATCTGGAACGAGTGCGATTTACCGCGCGACGCGTTCGACCGGCACCGCGAGCCCGAGCTGCTGCACCGCGTCGTCGCCGAGCACAACGAAGCGCGCGAGCATGGTGTCACGGGAGTTCCGGCGGTGCGCGTCGACGGCGGCGACGGTGTCGTGGTCGGCGCCCACCCGTACAGTCTCTACGAGCGTTGGGTGAGTCGACTTTCCGCCGAGGCGACTTGAGCAGCGCGAGCCGTCCTACTCGTAGATACGCGTGTAGATTCGCTGCTGGACGTAGACGACCTTGGGCGTCATCGGCGGCAGATTCTCGACTTCGTTGAAGTCGGCATCGTAATCGTATTCGCGATCCGGCGGGTCGTAGACTCCGGAGCCCATGCAGTCATTGCCGGAGCCGCAGGCCCAGTTGCTCTCTTTGTGGCGCGGCAGGCCGAGGCTGACGAACGAGCCCCGGTAGTTCAGGGTGCGGCCGTCCCAGCTCTCGAGGAACTTGGGAAAGTTCTCGAGGCCGCCGTTGTACCAGTTTTCGTTCAGCGTCGACGGACCGATGCCGAACAGGAGCGCCGCGTTGAGCGTCAGGGCCGACGTCGACGAGAACGATCCGGTCCCTGGCGAGTCGCTGGCGGGGACGTCGCGCCAGTTGGTGGACAGGTTGAACACCGATTTGAGGTCGTTGCGGTACGCCCCGGCGTTGGCGGGGACTTCCCATCCCTGCGAGAGAATCCAGATCGCGTCGGCGAGGATGGCGGCCGGGAACTTGTCCTTCTTGTTGAAGTTCCCCTGGATGAGAACCGCCTGGTCGCTGACCACGGTGATGCCGGTCGGATCCGACATCGTCGGTGGGAAGGTCGTGTTGCGCGTGTCGAGATCCGCCGAGTCGAAGAGTCGCACGGCGTAGTTGTTGAGGGCGGCGTCGCTCTGCGGACCGGACACGGTGAAGAACATCACCAGGCCGCCGTCGGTCGTGTCGTTGTATGGAAAGAGCGGGCTGCCGTTGACCTGGTTCCACTCCAGCAGGGCGCGCAGATTGATGTTGAGCATCATCATCCACATCTGCGCGCGGTGGTTCCAGAATGCGCCGCGCCGATAGTCCATGTCCTGGTACCAAGATGTGTTGACCGCCACGGGTGGCCACGCGCAGTACGAAGGGCGGTACCACGGCGCCGCACCGACGCCGGTCGGACAGATGTCCAGGTTGCTGTCGGTGGCATTGATGTTGCCGTCGCCCGAAGTGTCCTCGCCGATGCGGCGATAGACGCGTTGGTTGGTGGAAAACGGGGGACTGTAGCTGGCGGCGCTGCTCACCACGGCGGTGTTGTTGTTCGGTGGCGTCGGGGCGTTGACCGGGACGTCGGTGTAGAAGATGGCGCCGCGCCGCTGGCACATGAACTTCCAGAGCTGAGCCGTCTTGGCGACGTCGGTGCTGCCGGTCGCTGTCTGGACCTCGATCGGGTAGAGCGCCGGGCTCGTCAGTGTGCCAAGGGCGCCCTGGCACAGCAGCGGGCTGCCGAAGTTGATGGCGTACGGCGCGGTGTTCAGGTTCAGTACGATCCGCAGATCGGCGTTCGACCAGTACTCGCCGTCGCCGCGGTCGATGATCTCGACGGGCGGCGTCGTGATGTTGCGGACGCTGTTCTTGATGCTGCCCTTCCACTGCGCGATGGTCGACGCCGACAGCGGGTTGCCGGAGCCGGAAGGGCAGCTCAACGTCTTCGGGTCGAGGTCGTCGTCGGGGGAGACGACATCCTCCAGTTTGTCGATGACGGTGGTGCCGGAGCAGCGCCAGGAGCTGTCGTACTTGCGACCGCCGCGGTAGATGTTGCCGACGGCGGTCACCTGTACGTTCGGCATGTCCGGCGGATCGTCTTCGATTCGCAGAGTGTTATCGGGTTGGATGTACAAGTCCCCATTGGTGTGCAGTCGGCCGTGCAGGTTCATGTTCGGCAGGGGCATGACGAACAGGTGGGAGTCGACAAAAGCGAGGAACTGGAAGATCGGGATGTTGTGGATGTCGAACTCGCCGGCGACATGAGCGGTGCTGTCGCCGGGAGGCACCTTGGAGACCGACTGCACGACGTAGCGGTACGGAATGGTGTTGAGGCCGCCGAACACCTCGCCATCGGGGATGCGGGTCGAGGCGCAGGGGGCGCAGTTCGCCGCCGCATCGATGTCGATGTCGACGTGCTTGTCTTCGAGGGTGAGCGATTGCGTGAAGTCCAGGCCCTCGGGGGTGCCGCTGTTGCGGAAGATGTTGGCGAAGTTGGTGATGCCGTAGTTGAGCCCGGCTTCGGCGGCGTAGAAGGCCGACCTCCGCACACCGCTGGAGCCGGTGAGGGCGAGATTGGCGCGCACGTTCATCGCGTACGCAGCGGCGAGCGCACTCATCGCCGTCAGGAAGACGAGGGCGCTGAACAGAGCGGCGCCGCGTTGATCGCGGATTGTCCGAGCTGCCAATCGCATGGATACACCCATTTTCAGAGAAGGTTGCGCGGCTTCACCGTCGCGGTCTGCTGAACGGTTTCATATTTCCCGTCCTTGCCCTTGCGCGACGACTTGGCTGTCACCGTGAGGTCGACCTCGCGCACGACGCGCCACTCATCGTCGTCGGGGGGGATATTGACGGAGGTGCACGGCGGGCAGGGGGCCATCTTGTAGGTGACGTTGAACGACTCGATGCCGTGGACCATCGGCTGCGGGTCCTCGCCGTCGATCGACACCATCAGCACGGAAACGCCGCCGACGGTCTGAATCTCGTAGGTGCGTTCTTCGACGGCGTAGACTCCGCTGTTGGCGCCATAGTTCACGTCCAGCTTGCCTTCGATGCGCAGCCACGGGTGCGAGATGCTGCTCACCTTGAAGAAGCGGCCATGGCCCGACGACTTGATGATGTACACCCATTGGCCGACTTCGAAGCCGGCCGTCGACTGAACCTTGACCTGGGTGGCGTTGGTGTTTGCCTGAGCGGTCAGCAGCGTGCGGTTGCACTGCAGGGTGTCCGGATCGGCGATGCCGATGCGCAGAGTCAGCTCGTCCTTGGTGCCGTTGTTCACCCCGTCGAGCGCGATGAAGTCGCCGAGGTCCGGCATGCAGGCGCCCGCCTGCCGCAGCTCCTGGGTGAGGAAGGTCAGCGCCGATTGGGCCGCGTGCTGCGTCTCGGCGTTCATGTCCATCTCGTCTCGCGTATGGACGTTGAAGCCGAAATCGCGAGCCACGATTGCCAACGCAATCGCCGATAGCAGCATCGAAACCAGCAGCTCGACGAGCGTGTGGCCGGTTTCGTGTCGCCGTCGATTTTGCGCGAGGGAGGGAGGAGCGCATGAAGGAATCGACATTGTGACTTACGGCACAGCAATATGCGTACCAGGCATTTCTCGCGGTCGCGCTGAGCGAGGCGCACGCAACCTGCAGTTGCGCAAGCGTCAGCAGGCAAGAATCTGACGGTTGGGCTGCTGCGCTCCCTTTCGCCGGGGTGACAAAGGCCAGGATGAGGATCGAATCGGCGTGCAGAGCCGCTTTTCGGACCGCAGGCGATCCGTGCTAACGCTCCCGCCATGGACATGGAGCTCAAGGACATCGCCGACGACGTGTACGCCTGTTTGCAGCCCGACAAGGGGCTCGGCTGGAGCAATTCCGGTTTCATCAATCGCGGCGGCGGACTGGTGGTCGACACGTTCTGGGACCTGCCGCGCACCCGGCGGATGATGGAGTTGTACGGCCGGGTGTGGAAGCGGCCGGCGGCGCGGGTGGCGAACACCCATCACAACGGCGACCACTGCTGGGGCAATCAGCTCTTCGAGGGCGCCGAGATCATCGGCCACCGCCTCTGCGCCGCGGCCTTCGGCAAGGAGAGCCCGGAGCTCATGCAGCAGATTCGCGACGGCGTCATCGCCGACCCGTCGCTGGCCGACTTCGCGGCGGCGCTGCGTCAGTACGACTTCTCGGGCATTCGGCTGACGCCGCCGACGACGCTGATCGAAGAGCGGCTCGATCTCGATCTCGACGGCCTGCGCGCCGAACTCATCTACGTGGGTCCCGCGCACACGATTGGCGATGTGATCGTGCATCTGCCCGAGCAGAGGGTCGTATTCGCAGGTGACGTGCTCTTCCGCCTGTGCACGCCGATCGGATGGGAGGGAACGTTCGCCAACTGGTGCGCCGCTCTCGATCGCATCATCGCGCTCGATCCACAGGTGGTCGTGCCCGGGCACGGTCCGCTGTGCGGTGTCGAGGGGCCGCGCGAGATGAAAGCCTATCTCGAGTACGTGCGCGGCGAAGCGGAGAGGTCTTTCCACGGCGGCGCGACGGAGGTCGAAGCCGCCAAACGCATCGACCTCGGACCGTACGCGGGCTGGAACGAACCCGAGCGCCTCATCTTCAATGTCGCACGCGCCTACCGCGAGCTGCGCGGCGAGCCGATCGACGCACCGGTCGACGTGCTGGCGATGGTGGGTGGGATGCGCGAGCTGCAGCGGCACTGGGGTGGGGAATCGAGAGTCGGGAGTCGTGAGTCGTGAATCGGGAGGACCGGGGGCCTTCAACGAGTGAACCGTGAACCGTGAACGGTGGATCGAGAGATTCTGCTCAAGTTGCAATTTGGCCGTTGCACTCCACGGTTCACTGTTCACGGTTCACGTGTTCGATTCGCGAGGCCGATCCATTGAGTTGACGCGACTCCCGACTCTCGATTCCCGACTCTCGATCCCATGAGCAGCCGCCGCTCCATCTCCATCTACTGGCTCATCTACTTCACCGGGCTCGGCATCTTCTTCCCGTACTACGCGCTCTACTTGCGCGAGAATGCCGGCCTGACCGGCACCGAGGTCGGGCTCGTTCTGGCCTCGCTGCGCTCGGTTGCGCTGGTCGTTCAGCCGTTGTGGGGCAATCTCGCCGATCGCACCGGTGCGCGCACTGCCGTACTGGCGCTGCTGACGCTGGCGACGGCTCTCTCCCAGATCGGGCTCTTCGCCGCCGACGGCTTCTTGCCGCTCTTCCTCGGCACCGCGGTGATGGCGGTTTTCGCCAGCGCCGTGTTGCCGATCGCCTTCTCGGTCGCCTTCGCCGCCTTCGGCAGGGACGATCCGCACGCTTTCGGGCTGGCGCGGGTTTGGGGCACCGTCGGCTTCCTGATCGGCGTCGCCGCCCTTCCCTATCTGCTCGATTTCTACCAGGCGCGTGCCGGCCTCGTCGCCACTGCCGCTGTCTCGGAGCCGGGCTTGGAGATGATGTTCGTCGGCTTCGGTGTGCTGTCGTTGGTTGCTGCCGCGTGGTGCTACCGTCTGCCGCGCACCGAGGCGATGGAGGTGCGTTCAGAGCGCGGCGATTGGCGCGAGCTGCTGCACGACAAAGCGGTGCGCCGTCTGATGGTGGTGTCCTTCCTCGCCTATCTGTTTCTGCAGGGGCCGATCGAGATGTTCCCCCTGTTCGTGACGTCGCGCGGCGGCAACCTCGAAACTGTCGGCCACATGTGGATCTTGATGCTGCTGCTCGAGATCCCACTCGTCGCGCTGTCCGGCGCCGGCGTCGAGCGGCTCGGGGCGCGAGCTCTACTGGGGATCGGTACGGCCGCCGGCGGTCTGCGCTGGCTGGTGTGCGTGCTGACCGAGAGCGACTTCGTGCTCTACGCGGTGCAGTTGCTGCACGGCGTTCTGGTCGCGGGCTTGCTGCTGGGGGGCCCGCTCTACCTCGAAAAAGTGGTTCCGCAACGGCTGCGTTCGACCGCCCAGAGCGGTCTGGCAATGCTCGGCGTCGGCGCCGGCGGGCTGCTGTCGAGCATCGTCACCGGCTGGCTCATCGACGTCGCCGGCATCGACTTGCCGTTCCTGCTCGGCGGCATCGGCGGCATCGCGCTGGCAGCGTCGCTGCGCTGGACACTGCCGCGGGTGTGATGGTCGAGAGTCGGGAGTCGAGAGTCGGTCGAGGCGAAGGCGAGGATGCGGGCCGTGAACCGTGAACAGTGAACCGTGCACCGGGCGTACGGAGTGAGCTCGCCGGCCTCGCTCCACCGTTCACGGTTCACGGTTCACGGTAGTTGATCTCTCGTCCGCCGACTCTCGACTCTCGATTCCCGACTCTCGACCATGCGTCACCAACACCGCCGCGATGCAGCAGGTCAATCGCTCCGCCGTCGCCAGCTCGAGGAACTCGTTTGGTCCGTGGGCGTTGGACTTCGGTCCGAGGACGCCGGTGATGACGAACTGCGCGGCGGGAAACTTCCTGCCCAGCATCGCCATGAACGGAATGGTGCCGCCCTCGCCGATGTAGCAGGCGGGTTTGCCGAAGGAATCGAGTGAAGCGCGGTCGAGCGCTTCGGTCAGCCACGGCGCTTCGGGAGGGGCGTTCCAACCGTCGGCGGCGTGCTCGGCGGTGAAGGATACTCGTGCTCCGTACGGCGGGTCGGCTTCGAGGACGTGCTTCAGCGCCGCCGTGCCGCGCCGTGTATCGGCCGTTGGCGGGAAGCGCATCGACACTTTCAGGGCGGTGGTCGGGCGCAGGACGTTGCCGGCGCTGGTGATCGCCGGCAGACCGTCGGCACCAGTGATCTCCATGCCGGGCAGCCAGGTCCGGTTGCGCAGCAGTTCGGCGGTATCGGCCGCCATCGCGCGCGTGTCGCCGGCGAAGGCGAAGCCGGTGGCGACGCCGTCGCCGAGCACCGCCGCGGCAGCCTCGATCTGACGCTGGCGCTGCTCGGGGATGTCGGCGTGCAGCTCGGGAAGCAGCACGCGGCCGCTATCGGCGTCCTCGATGCGATCGAGCAGCCGCCGCGCGATGCGGAAGGTCGACGGCACGACACCGGTGGCGGCGCCGGAATGCGCGCCTTCGTCGAGCGTCGAGACGCTGAGCGTGCCGCCACCGAGGCCGCGTAGCGATGTCGTGACCCAGAGGCGTTCGTAGTCGCCGCATCCCGAGTCGAGACATATGACCAGGCTCGGCGTGCCGATGCGCGGCGCCAGTAGATCGAGATAGGCCGGCAGATCGTAGCTGCCGCTCTCCTCGCACGTTTCGATGAGCACCAGGCAGCGCGCGTGCGGTACCGCCTGGCGCTGCAGCTCGGCGAGCGCCGCGATCGACGCGAAGACGGCGTAGCCGTCGTCCGCGGCACCGCGACCGTACAGCCGCCCGTCGCGGATCACCGGTGTCCACGGCCCTAGCCCGTCGCTCCAGCCGTGCATCGGCGGCTGCTTGTCGAGGTGGCCGTAGAGCAACACCGTGTCGTTCGAAGCGCCGGGCAGCTCGGCGAGTAGCACGGGCGTGCGCCCGTCGATCTGCACGACTTCGAGCCGTAGCCCCGGCAGCCTTCGCGACTCGATCCACTGGCGCGCCAAAGCGACGGCGCGATCCATGTGACCGTGCGCGCGCCAGTCGCCGTCGAACGCCGGCGACTGATTGGGAATGCGCACGTACTCCACCAGCGCCGGCACGATCGACTCGCACCAGACATCGGCAATCGCGCCGTGCGCGGCATTGCTATCAAAAGAATTCACCACAGAGGCACAGAGAACACAGAGATCGCGTCGTGTCGACGAACCCGCGGTGATTGCTCGCGCAGTAGAAAAAGAAAGTAAGAAGAAGCGCCGCGAGCGATTTGGGCGTTGCGCGTCAACTGCGAGATCTCTGTGTCCTCTGTGCCTCTGTGGTGAAGAGTCATCTTATCTGAACGGACGGTGGCCGTAGCGGTCGAGCGACACCACTTCGCCGACCGGTCGACGCTTGGTCGGGCCGTACTTGCCGAGCGGCCAGCCGAGCGGGATGACGGCGCACGGCGCGATCGTGAACGGCAGGCCCAGCGCGCGCTGGGCGCGGAAGCGGCTCCACAGCGGCAGGGTGATGAGCGCGGCGCCGAGATTGGCGGCGCGTGCCGCCAACAGCAGATTCTGCACCGACGGAAAGATCGAGCCGTAGGCGCTCGCCGCGGCGACCGGCGGAAACCACGGAATGACCGTCTTGATGCAGGCGACGACGATCACCGGTACTTCCTCGAAGTGATCGGCCTGCCACTGCACCGCCTTGATGATCTTCTTCATCCCCTCGTCGCCGCTGCGCTCGGCGAGGCGGCGGCCGATGCCGCCGTAGATGTTCCAGGCCTGGCGGTTGAACCCCGCCAACTTCGCCTTCACGGCGGGATCCTTGACGACGATGAACTCCCAGTTCTGCGCGTTCGAGCCCGTCGGGGCCCGCAGCGCCAGCTCGATCACCTTGAGAACGATCGCGTCGTCCACCGGATCGGTCTTGAGTCGCCGGATGGCGCGCTGAGTCATCATCGCCTCTTCGAGCGGCAT
>CADEER010000147.1 GCA_902826395.1 uncultured bacterium | reverse complement strand
GCAGAGCGGATTCCCAAGGTTCGCTTCAACACAGTCCCCGCCGCGAAGCTCGCGGTACGTCGCATGCTCGACGAAGCCGCCACGGCGTACTGCGCCGGGATGGCGTCGGCCACGGCTCTTCTCTGCCGAACAGCCCTCGAGCTCTGCCTTCGCGATCTGCTCTCGGCGGGTTCAGACGACAAACTCACGCAATTGATCAGCGACGCCCGGCGCGCCGAGATTCTGCGCGACCTGCCGATGAAGAATCAGGGGGACGGCGAAGCCACCGAGGTCGAAATCGCCCGGCGGATCCGCGACCATGGCGACGCCTGGGCGCACGGCCTGGAGGAAACCGACAGCGACGACTCCGAGCGCGATTCACTCCAGCTCTTCTGGGACACCGTATCCCTGCTGGAAGCGATCTCGATCCGCAAGCCGCGGCGGCGGTGATCGGCGATTCAGCTCTTGGCGAAGAGCTTGATACCGGCTTCCTTCTCGAAAGCTCGACAGATGAGCTCGAGCCTCTCCTGCCGGAAGCGCTTGAAGGCACGCACGACGCCGCGTTGCCAAACACCGTGGTCGCGGCCGACCGGTATCAAGTGGCTCTTCATCACACGTCCGAAATCGCGACCATTCTGCCGCTTGAGAACTTCCAAATAGTTGGCGGGGATGCGTCCGCCGATACTCTGGTTCTCGCGCGACACCAGGAAGCAGATGTTCACCAGACTGTTGTAAACACGGGCCTGAAGGCCAACCTGACTCAGTTGAATTCGCGGGAAGATATGATGTCGGTTGGTGCGATTGCTGTGGCTCATCACCTTCTTCTCCAAGGGCAGTGGTGCGCCACCCTCGAGGTATAAGGGGTTTTGAGCCGCGAGTAGGCAGAAAAACGCTCTCGTCCGCGCCGATCGCGAAGCGTATTCCGCGCCTCGAATGTCGATCACCGGATCGAGTCGTTCGCGGAAAACGAATCGCTTCTTGGCGCCCTTCGCTATCGCCTCGAAGAAGCGTGAGTCACTGGCGATGTTTCGGTGATAACCGTGGCCGCTGTAGCGCTGCCCTACACCGGTCGCCCAGAACCACTTCCGAATCTCGGTCTTCTGAAATCGATTCGGTTGACCACTGGTGTTGTAGAAGAACACCGCGAGCGTGGCCAGCATGTTCGCCGACGGCAGGTAGGACTCGTCGTACACGGGAAACCGATGATGCAGATAGTCGCCTGCATCGAGGAAGGCTCTCTGGTAGCGCGCCCACAGCTTGCGAAACTCGTCCTTCTCTGTCGGATCCTCGTCGATGCGTTTCGACCACTTGCGCGCAAACCCTTCGAGCTTAGGCGGATCGCTGTCCTCGCGCGGCTTCTCGACGACGAGATTGAAGCCCATGAGGATCGGGTCGATCGACGGCAGGTTGAACACGTCGTGCCCGACTCGCACGCAATTCCTCCGCCATCTCCCTCACGTCGAGGTTGCCCATCATCGCGATCGCCCGATCGGCCGAGGTGATGCGCATCCCCTGCGAATTCAACCGCACGAAGACTTCCCCGATTTCTTCGAGCGTCGCCGAGCGCACCATCACCACCGGCATGGGATAACCCAGGATCCGCCCGCGGCATTGCTCTACCCTGCGAAGAAAGTCGCCCGTCCGAGCGGGCATCCGCCGCCTCCAATCCTGCGCAAGGATGTCGCGTAGGGGGACATACTCCCGCCCGACGGGCTTTCGATAGACCATCCGCGGCGGATCATCCTGCTCCGAGTCGGGGTACACCGCGAAGCACAAGCGGCTGAAATCGATCTCCCGGCCGGCGTCGTTCGACCGGGTCTCTCCCCGGAGCGCCTGGTAGATCACCGAGAGACGCTGTTGGCCGTCGATCACGAACCAGATGTCGCGGTTTTCAGGGTTGAACGGCGGCAAGACGTTCGCCGCCTGGCGAATGAGGTTCGCCGACTTGCGGTCCATCTCCCAGAGGAACAGCGACCCGATCGGCATGTCGCGATACATGCTGTCGAGTAGCTTTGCGGCGCGGGAAGGATCCCACACGAAGTTACGCTGCAGCTTCGGAATCGCAAACTTCCGGTCGAGCAGACTGCGGTGCAGAGTCTGGACGTTCCACGTCTTCAGTTCCGGCGGTTTCATACTGGTCGCGTCCTTCAGCTAAATCGCTTGGCGATGTAATCCTGCGTCTGACTCGCTGTCAGCTCGGCCGTGGCGGCGCCGGTGCGGACGTAGAATCGCTCGACCTGGCCATCCCTGACGAAGACCGCCGATTTGGACGGCCAGCAGTCGACGACCAGGACGCGATGTTCGTCGCGGTCTTCGAAGCGCGGATGGATGTACATCATGTGCTGCGGGCCGCCCAGCCGCTCTTTCAGGAGATTCACGAGGTGCAGGTTCATCTTGTCCTCGTCGGGGAAGCCGTCGGCTTCGACCCCCAGCGTCTCGCCGTCGTCGGTCACCCCGACGACCAGTGTCCCGCCTTTGCCGTTGAGAAAGCCGGCGATGGTCTTCAAGCACGCGAGCTCCATCTTCGCGTCCTTCTCGCCGGTATGCAGATTGATCCGCAGGGTCGACTTGAGCTCGACGTGCTGCCCCTCGCCGCCCTGGATCAGCGCCTCGATGTCGACCTTGGACGGCCCTCCCGCCGCCGCTGCGCCGCCCAGCTTCTTGTAGGCGTCGGCAATGAACTTCGCGATCAGCTCGCGGCGAGTCGCCAACATCTCTTTGTATTCCATGTGTTCCCAGCCATCCGGTAGAGCGTGCCAGCGGTACTGGCGCACCAAGTCGTCGGGCGGTACCCGCTTGGCCATCACCGGCACGTACTTCGCGGGCGCATGGTCGCTGATTTCGCCGTTGTCGCCCCACTCCATGAGGGCGTAGTTGGCGATCTGGTTGGTGTCGCGAATCTCGGTGATGCCCAGGGTTTTGAGGTAGGCCTTGGGAAACAAGTGGTGGCGCTCCGAGGCCGAGCGCGTCGAGTGCACCGACGGATCGAGCAGCGCCTCGACCTTCTGGTGGGAGAAGAGCGCCTTTGCCTCGTCCAAGATCAGGGCGGCGTGGTAGGCGAACAGCGACGGGCTGCGCGGCGACGACGTCGCCAGGTCGTTCGGCAGGGTGATCGCCCAGAAGTCGCTGGTCAGGGTGTCGTCGCAGATCTTGTCGAGGACGCGCACGAATCCCGCCGGGTCGCTCACTTCGCGCAGGCGCGCCAGGTCGAACTCGAAGTCCGATTCGGGCGACCCGGTGTACCGGCCGGTGATGCTGCACATGAAGAACCAGCGGGCGATCACCCGTCGTAAGTCCTTGCCCGGCACCCCGTAATCGGTCTTGCCGATGAGGTAGAGCGCGTACGAATAGAGAAGGTTGTTGTTCGAGGTGATCAGCCGCCCGCCGAGATAGCCCGCTAGCCGGATGGCACTGAAGAAGTCGTGCCAGGATGTCAGCTCGAGGACGCGGGCCTGCGCCTTCTTGAGCACCGCGAACTGCGCCTCGCGGCGCTCGACGCTGAACTCCCCCGACTCGAGGTCTTTCCCCCGCAGGATCGAGTACACGTACTGCAGCCGCGCGCGCTTGAAACTCAGAGCGACGCTGACGCGTAGGAGCTGGTCGGGGTCGGGCTGGATGAAGTGGTTGAACGGCGACGCCGTGCCCGTCGACGGCGCTCGCGCGGCGCGACAGAACTCCTCCAGCTCCTTGCGGCCCTCATCCCAGAACACCGACATCAGGGTAAGGATGAAGTCGGCCTGATTCAGCGGCTTGCCCTTGCTGTTAATGCGGACGAACACTTCGGCGACCTGCTCCTCGTCGAGGTTCTTCGACAGCTCGAGGGCGGTGAACGGAAACTTCAGCAGGTTGTAGACACGCGTAATGCCGTCCTCGATCTGCCGCTGTTCTTCATTCGACACTTCGCGCGACGCGCGTAGCGCGTCGAGGTACTGGCGCACGGTCTCGAAGATGCTGGTCTTCCCGGTCCATAGGATGGAGAGATTGGGGATGAACGCCTTGTCCTTGCGCACCGCCGCGTCAGCAACCTCAAACTGGCCGCGCAGTGGATTGAAGGCGATCTCGATCTGCTCCGACTTGTAGTTCTGCCGCAGCACGGGGATGCCGCGCATGACCGCGAACAGTGAGGTCAGCCGCTGCTGCCCGTCGACAATAAGGAGATCCGGTACCTTCTGCTTCTGGTCGGTGCCGATCGCCTTGGTGTCGCCCGTGAGCGTTCTGCCACAACAGCAGATACCCGACCGGATAGCCGCGGTACATCGAGTCGAACAGATCGCGCACCTTGCTGTTGGGCCAAACAAACGGCCGCTGAATATCCGGCAACCCGATCTGCCCCAACTCGATCGACTTCACCAGATAATCCAGGTCGTACTGCACCTGCTTGAACAGCGTCTCACTCATCGTCGATCCCCCCGAGCTGACCTCCACACCCGACCAGCTCTCTGTGTCCTCTGTGTCTCTGTGGTGAAAAATTCAAACCACCGGCATCTTCTTCCCCAGTCTCCGTTCGAACTCCGCCCAAGCCTGTCGGTAGTCCGCGTCGCGGTCGCAGCGGGCCCATGAGGTCGGGTAGACGCGCTCTCCAGCGCACCTCCGTTCGGCGAGCAGCTCGGCCATCGCACAGTACACGCCAACGCCGAGCACGTCCGCTTCTCGGGTGAGAAAGATCGCGTGCATCTTCCTACCGGCCCCCGGCCCGCCGCCCGACGCGAACTGCGGCTGGGGTAGCCGGCGGCGGAGCATCGGGCGCTCGGGCTTGGGGCAAGGACACGTCGCCGGTTCCGCAATACAGCCAACATCGTTGGCTGTCCGTGCGATCTCCTCGACGATCCACCTAGGCACGTAGTTAAGCCGCACAACCTCACCCTACGCCGCCTCGCGGGAGACGGATCCATCCGTCGGCCTCTTCGGCCATGCCGGCTCCGATCGCGAGATCGACGGCCAGCGTGAGGCGTTCTTGGACGATTCGGCCCATGCGCTGGAATCCGAGCAGGCGAGCCGCTTCGCGTTGGAGGTCTTCTCTCGAAAGCGAGACGTTGGTTTCCAGCGCATCGACAATCGCGCCTACCAGCTCTTCGGCCGGGATCTCGCCAATGGCGCGCTGGTCGGAGCCGGTGTTCGGCCGGTATCCGCGCCACGTTTCGACCTGCGCGGCGTCCTTCCAAATCGTCGCGATTCCACCATTCTCGCGCACGTGAAGGTCGGAGGAGCCCAGGATATCGAGGATGCGCACACGTGCGCGGCTGCCCACTCGTCCGAGTCCGAACGATTCGCCAACGCGGCGTAGTGCGAGATCCACAGTCACCGGGGCCTCCTCGGCGACCAACATCCGGACCAATTCCCGTACGGCGCGGGCGCCGGCCGGCTGCAACAGTTGAGCTGCTTCCATCGCCATCAGTGGCAATCGAGCGGCACGATACGGTGGCACCTGCGGCTCGACGACCGCATCGACACGCGGCGACCCCGCCGAGCGTGTCAGCAACCCAGCGCCCGCGGCGGCAAACGGCAGCCCGAGGTTGTTGTTGCCGCTCGTACGTTCGGCGCTTCCACTCGCGTGGCCGGGTGCAGCAGCCGCTGAAGGCTGGGCGGGTGCGGCGACTCTCGGGAGACTGGGGCGCGGCCGCTCGGGCGGGGTTCGTCGCGCCTTCTCCAAGGCTGATTCGATCTTCCCAAGCTCGCGTTCCGGGTTCTGCCACCAATCGGTCGACCAGATGCGGTGCAGGTTCCATCCCAGGCCGCACAGAACACTCTCGCGCAGGCGATCGCGCTCCCGCGCCACCTGGCTGCGGTGATACGTCGCGCCATCACACTCGATCCCCAGCAAGTAGCGGCCCGGTGACTCGGGATCGACGATCGCAAGATCGATGCGATAGCCGGCGCAGCCGACCTGCAATTCGACGCGGTGACCGCGCTCCTGCAGTCGACCGCACACCTCGCGCTCGAAGGGAGACTCGAAGTCGGCATCGGCGCTGGTCGCCTCGGCGGCCATCAAGGCGACCGGCCCGCGCTCGGCGTAGTCGAGGAAGAAC
Organism: uncultured bacterium; assembly: GCA_902826395.1. Lineage (GTDB taxonomy): Bacteria > Desulfobacterota > Binatia > HRBIN30 > CADEER01 > CADEER01. The sequence goes on along the minus strand of CADEER010000147.1, from coordinate 6,416 downwards.
TTGAGGTGCTCGACGCCGCGCGCCCGCGTGCGACCGAGATCGATCTGATCCGATCGCAGCGTCGAGAAGACGACCAGCTCGACCCGCGCTCTCGTGACCGCGACGTTGAGCCGGCGCTCGCCGCCGCTGCGGTTGAGCGGGCCGAAGTTCATCGAGACGCGGCCGAGCTGGTCCGGACCGTAACCGATCGAAAACAGAATTACGTCGCGTTCGTCGCCCTGCACGTTTTCCAGATTCTTGACGAACACCGGCTCCTCGACTCCGTCGCCGAAGAACGCCTCGATCTCGGGATTGTCGCGGCGAGCGGCGTCGAGGAGATCCTCGACCAGGGTCTGCTGAGCCTGCGAGAAGGTGACCACGCCGAGCGTGTAACGCGATCTCTCCGAATCGCGCAGGCGCTCGACGATCTCGGCCACCAGGGCCTCGGCCTCGGCGCGGTTGGTGCGGCTCTTGCCCTTGTCGTAGTGGCCCTCGGGCACGGGGCGGTGAACGACGCCAATGCCGTCTGTCAGCGGCGAGGGGAACGTCAGCAGCCGGTTCTCGTAGTAGTGCCGGTTGCTGAAGGCGATCAGGCTCTCGTGGCGGCTGCGATAGTGCCAGTCCAACTCGAGCTGCGGCATGCGCGCGGCCAGGAACTCATCGAGAATGGACTCCTGGTCCTCGACCGTGACCTCTTCGACCTCCTCTTCGTCATCGCCCCTCGCGAAGAACGCAGTCGGTGGCAACTGTTTGGGGTCGCCGACGATGACGCACTGCTTGCCGCGCGCCAGCGCGCCGATCGCATCCCAGACCGGAATCTGCGAGGCCTCGTCGAAGATGACCACATCGAAAGACGCGAGATCGGCGTCGAGATACTGCGCGACAGATAGCGGGCTCATCAGGAAACACGGCTTGAGGCGGGGCAAGAGCGTCGGGATCTTCTCGATCAACCGCCGCACCGGCATGTGGCGCGCCTTCTTGCGAATCTCGCGCACCAGAATCCCCATCTCCGAGCCCGCGGCGGGATCAGCGCCACCGCGCGGCACCGACGCCGACAGTCGTGCCCTGGCCCCCTGCTTGGCGAGATCGAGCATCTTCTGATCGAGCTTGCGGAACTCGTCGATCTTGCGCTCATGGTCGGGGCTGAAGAACGAGCGCAACGAGGGCTCCGATTCGGTCACTCGAGTCAGCCACCAAAGGCGCACGCTCTTCTCGAAGCAGGTCTCGAGGTCGACGGCTGAAACGTCGGCCCGTTCGTAGGACTCGATGAGGGGGAGCAGCCCACCGGCCTCACTCTCGCGCCGCGCGTCCTGCCAGGCGCACCACTCGCGCAGCCGCGGCACAGCCGCCCGGCAGGCGTCGACGCGCGCGGCGACGTGCGCCAGCTCGGCATGGTCACCGCCTTCGACGAACTCCGCGACGCTCAGCGTCAACAGGTCGCGGAAGGCCTCCCAGCTCCGGCGCAGGTCGCGAATCGCCTGCCGGCAGCGTTCGAGATCGCGCGCCAGCGGCGCGCCGGCCTGCAGCAGGTCGCCGTCCCGACAGACGAGATCCCGCCAGGACCCGAGCAACTTGCTCCGCGAGTTGCCGTCGTCGTCGATGTCGGTCAACCGCGCCGCCACCCGCCGCACATCCCGCGTCCACTCGACGAGTCGCTCGACACGATCCCAGTCGGCGATGGCGCTGTTCCAATCGCGGCCGAGCAAACGCTCCGCCTCGCCCCCTCCTTCCTCCAGCGTCGCGTGCAACGCCTCCACCTCGAGGGCATCGGCGAGCGCTTGCGCAGCATCTTCGGCTCCCACCGCGCCGCCATCAACCGCCACCGCGCGCAGAGAGCGCAGCACGGGCCGCCTGCGAAACCACCGCAGCAGCGCGTTGGACTGCTGCGCTCGCCGGAGAAGCGCACTCAGGTCCTGCAGATCGAGGGCGAAGAGCTCGTCGGTAAATTTTCCCGAGAGGGCGAGGCGCAGAGCGTCGCGGCGCCGGCCCTGGTCGATCGCCTTCGTCAACATCGTCTCAGCGTCCTGCCAGCGGTTCTCTTCCAGGAGGGCGCCGCTGGGAGCAGGATTGTCGATGATTCGGCCGCAGATCTCTTCCAGATACTCGATGTCGGCGAAGCCCCAACGACGGCCTGACAGTCCCAATCGCGGTTCGACCGCGTCGATCGCAGCGCGCAGGGCGACGCACGCCTCCGCCAGCGCAGCACTCGACGCCTCGACCTCGTCCTGCCAGAAGCTCGACCATTCGGCCCGCGCTACGCCGCGCCAGGGATGGTCGGCCGGCCCGCCGATCGCCATACCGTTGGTCGCGAGGCGCCGCACATACTCCCTCAAATTCTGCAGGTGTTCGCGGGTCACCTCATCGACCGACGGCCACGACAGGCGCACTGACTTCGCGGCCTGGAGACCGATCAACTCGGACGTGACCTGAAACGCCGACCAGTGCGGCGGCCGTCGTTCGCCGATGGCGCGCGCATACTGGTTGAGCTCCGCGCGCAGGCGCTCCAAACGCGCCGCCTCCCCCGCCCAGTCTCCGGGCTCTTTCGCACCGGCGCACTCGAGAACCTGAGCAAGCTGCGCAATGACATCACCTTTACTCGCCTTGTTGGAGTGCAGCTCGAGGCAGAACGGTCCCAGACCGACCTTTTCGAGGCGCGATCGGACAACGTTGAGAGCAGCCATCTTTTCGGCGACGAAGAGCACCGTCTTGCCGGTGGCGAGGCACTGCGAAATCAAGTTGGTAATGGTCTGCGACTTGCCGGTGCCCGGCGGCCCGAATAGCGCGAAACTGCGTCCGGCTTCCGCCGAGTACACGGCGGCCAGCTGCGAGGCGTCGGCGTCGAGCGGACAAAAGGTCGCGGTCGGGGCACGCTGGTCGACGGCGCTCCGTTCGACGAACGATCCACCACCGTCGAACGCGCAGCCGCTTGCCTCGACGAGATGGGAGATGACTGGATTGCTCAACAGTGTATCGGCGCGTTCGGCCAGATCCCGCCACATCAGAAACTTCGAGAAGGAGAACAGGCCGATCCATGCCTCGTCGTACACATCCCAACGCGCGACGTCGCGAATCTTCTCGCGCACGGTGCGAAGAACCAACGGCACGTCCACCCCCGAGTCGTCACTCGGCAGCTCCTCGATGCCACCGAGGTCGATGCCGAAGTCGTGTCGCAACATCTCGAACAGGGTGTGGTTGACCCGCGGCTCGTCGGCCCCGATCGAAATGCGGAAGCGCTCGCGGGCCGAGCTGCGTCTGATCTCGAGCGGCACCAGCAGAATCGGAGCATTTCTCGGTTCACTGACAGCTTGGTTGGGAAACCAGCGGAGCATCCCAAGGGCGACGTACAGGGTATTCGCTCCGGTCTCCTCGATACTGCTCTTGGCCTCTCGATAGATGGCCGTGAGGCGACGCTCGAGCTCGCGCTCAGCCAGCGCGGCGTGCAGCCGGCCGTCGGCCAACAGCTCGTCGAGCACTTTGCGCAGCTGAGGGTCGCCGGCGCGCAAGGCACCCATCATGGTGGCGGCAGGAACGTCCGCGTTGGCGGGAGCTGCATCGACATTGAAGCCGCGACCCGAGGCGATGGCGTCCTCGAACTCGGCGAGATTCGGGATCAGCAGCGGAATGGTCCTCTTCGCCTCTTTGAAATTGAGCAGGCGATTGCGCAACGACAGGTCGAGAAGCTTGCGCTTCCAGCGATCGAGCCGAGCCGCCGGGCCGTCGAGGACGCGCTTCTCGGAAGCGACGACGGATCCCGGCCTGGAGAGGTCCGACGGCAACATGCCTGGCGTCCAGCCACCTTCGGCCGCGGGATCGGCATCAGGCTGCACGAGCGGTTGAAAGCCCGCCTCGGCAACGCGTCCTGCCATCGGTCGGATGCGACCCAACCGGCGCGACTGATGCACGTCGACGGCGAAGTACAGATTCGCATCCGACTCGAGGCACGCTGATGCGGTTCGCACCGCGGCGTCGAAATCGACGACAGGGCGTTGCGCGACGCTGGAGCTGTCGAAGAAGCGCATCTCGCCGAGGTCACGCCGCTTGCGCAGCGCCGAGGCGTCATCGACTACCGGGCTCGGCCAGCACTCTTCGCGCAACCAGAGGCCGGGAAAGGCATGCCCGCGAACCAAGACGATCCACGGGTGCAGCCCGGCCTGTTCGAGACACGCAGCCAGCAAGAGCGTCAGGTCAAGGCAGGTGCCGCGCTTCTCTCCCACCACGCGGTCCGGGGTGCGGACCTTCTGCCCCTCCTCCTCGAAGCTCGCCGGTGGGTTGACGTACTCGATCCCGAGGATCTGCACGGCGCGGTAGATCGCGCTCGCCATCGCCCAGACGCGCTGTGGGTCCTCGCGCTGGTAACCGTCGAGAGCCGAGCTACCGGTCGACTGCTCGAGCAAGTCAGCCGCGACAGCGAGGATCCTCGCCACCTCCGGGTGGTTCGGCATCACGAAAGCGGAGATGATCTCCGGCAGGCTCGAGGCCCCGGGCCATTGGTCGTAGGCGAGAACCTCGACGGCATGGCTCGAACTGGCCACGAGTTGGCCGGCAGACCGAACCTCGAGCCACAGCCGAGCGCGCAATGCTTCGTCGAGATTGACTAGAAAAGCGGGTGACAGCGCGAGGTCGATCGCTTCGAGATTCAACTCGCGACCAGCGCCTAGGCGATCGACGCGTCGGGACCAATCCACCAAGAACTCGGGTTCACCGCGCAGGCGAACCTCAACGTCGACTAGATCGACCGAGCCGCGATTGAACAGGCGCAATCGCTGAACCAGAGCCACATTATTCTGCTGCATCGCAAAGTTGACCCGCGATGCCGCTTCGATCTCCAGGTGGAGGTCGGGGGTGACCCGATCTCCCAGGTCGTACTCCGCTTCGGCGTGGCTTTCCGGAAGATCGTCCACGTGGCGTCCCCTCTCTGCCGGTCCCTCCTGGTTGTCGCCCCCTACCGCCGTCGACCGAACCTCGTTCCAGAGCACGTTCGAGCCTCCCGGATCAAGAAGCGTTGGGAACGCACCGAGGTTGCGATCGACTTGTCACGGCTAGGTGCTGTTCGCTACGGAAGGCGGCTCGGGACAAGGGGGCAAAAATGCGAGCACCAATCCAGACGCTGTTTCTGCTCGTGGCCGCGCTCGCGGCTTCGGCTTGTCACACCATGCGGTTCGAGGTGAGCGACGAACCGATCGCCGACGTCGTGGTCGATCGCAAGTCGTTCTTCCTGTGGGGGTTGGCACCGACCAAGACCGTCGACCTCCGGGAAAAATGCCCGCGCGGGGTCGTCGCGATCGAAGAGGAAGAGACCTTCGGCGACGGATTCTTCGAGACCATCACGCTCGGCATCTGGGCGCCGCGCACCAGCCGGTACTACTGCCGATGAGGAGCGCGACGACGATGAAGAGCCTGACGCTTGTCCTGCTCGTTTATGCCGCAGCGCTCCTCCCCGGATGCTATCGGACCACCTACGTCAACTTCGCCCCACCGACCGACGCACCGGTAGAAGAGCGCCAACTGCGGAGCATACCCGACGGCTACACGGTCAAGAACGGCTGGCAGCACTTCTACGTGTGGGGTTGGGCACCCGATAAACGGACGTACGCCGTCGATCTCATCTGCGGCGGCGCCGACCGCATCGAGTCGATCCATACGCGGCGGACTTTCGTCGAGGGGTTGGTCGCGGCGTTCGCCGGCTACTACATCAACATCTACTCGCCGTACAATGCAGCATTCGAGTGCGGCGCGACGGAAGCGTCGCGCAGTGCGCCGCTTCGGGAACCGGCACATCCCGCAGGTGAATCAGTGCCCCCGGGCTGAGGGGCGTTTCGGGCAAGCGTCCGGACAACCTGGTCTCCCGGCGATCGGAGGCGGCTTATTCTGCGGGCGGCGGCGAAAGAAGCGCGAGTTTGCGGAGCTTACGGCGCGCGGCTCAGGCGCTGGCGGTGAAGGGGGCCATGTCGAAGTAGTCGCGCCAGGCGCGGATCTTGCCACTTGGGTCGAGCTCGAAGACGCCGCAGACGGGCAGCGCTACTTCACCCGTTTGCATCGCCAGGGTGTCGACGCGCTCGTTCATGACCAGATTGCCGGCGACGAGCTGGTGGCGGATGTCGAAGCGCACCGAGCTGGCCATGCCGCCGAGGAAGCCCTCGAGGAAGATACGGATGGCGTCCTTGCCGACGCAGGGCTGCATCGGGATGTTGTGGTACACGGCGTCTTCGGTGAACGCGTCGACGATCGCATCGATGTCGCCACGCTCCCACGATGCGCAGAAGTCACGGACGATCTGGTCGGCATTCATCGTTCTTCTCCTCTAGGAAACCGTCGATTTTCTCCAAATGACGGGCGAAGCCCGCACGAAACACCTCTCCCGCATGACTCGCGGGAGAGGATCAAAGGAGAGGGTTCGTCGTCGTAGAGTTCGCGAAAGCCCTGTGGCACATGCGCTA
>CADEER010000146.1:3169-12650 GCA_902826395.1 uncultured bacterium | reverse complement strand
GACGATGTTCTTGCCGATGTCGTGCACGTCGCCCTTGACGGTGGCGAGCACGATCCTGCCTTGACTCTTGACGGTCTGGCCCGCGGCGGCCAAGGCCTCCTTCTCGGCTTCCATGAAAGGCGTGAGATAGGCGACGGCCTTCTTCATGACGCGCGCCGATTTCACCACCTGGGGCAGGAACATCTTGCCGGCGCCGAACAGATCGCCGACCACGCCCATGCCGTCCATCAACGGCCCTTCGATGACGGCGAGTGGACGGCCGAGTTTGGCCCGCGCCTCCTCGGTGTCGCCCTCGATGTAGGCGTCGATGCCCTTGACGAGCGCGTGCGACAGGCGCTCTTCCACGGTGCCCTTGCGCCACTCTTCTTCCTTTTTCTCGGCGCCGGCGGCGGAACCGGCCGCGCCCTCGGCCTTGAGCTTCTCGCCGAAGTCGACGAGGCGCTCGGTGGCGTCCGGGCGGCGGTTCAAGAGCACGTCGAGCACCAGCTCGCGCAGCTCCGGCTCGATCTCCTCGTACACCTCGAGCATGCCGGCGTTGACGATGCCCATGTCCATGCCGGCCTGGATCGCGTGGTAGAGGAACGCCGAGTGCATGGCCTCGCGCACGCGGTTGTTGCCGCGGAAGCTGAACGAGATGTTCGATACTCCGCCGCTCACCTTGGCGTGCGGCAGGTTCGCCTTGATCCAGCGCGTCGCCTCGATGAAGTCGACCGCGTAGTTGTCGTGCTCGCTCATGCCGGTGGCGACGGTGAGGATGTTCGGGTCGAAGATGACGTCCTCCGGCGCGATGCCGATCTCGTCCACCAGGATCCGGTAGGCGCGGGTGCAGATGCGGATCTTGTCCTCGTAGGTCGCCGCCTGGCCTTGCTCGTCGAAAGCCATGACGACGACGGCGGCGCCGTACTTCTGCACCGCGCGAGCCTGCTCCTTGAAGCGGGCCTCGCCCTCCTTGAGCGAGATCGAATTCACGATGCCCTTGCCTTGCAGGCATTTCAGGCCGGCCTCGATCACCTCCCACTTGGAGGAGTCGACCATGAACGGAACTTTGGCTACCTCCGGCTCGCTGGCGAGCAGCAGGAGAAAGCGCGACATCGCCGCCACACCGTCGATCATGCCTTCGTCCATGCAGACGTCGATGACGTTGGCGCCGTTCTCGACCTGCTGCCGCGCGACGCTGACGGCCTCTTCGAACTTGCCCTCCTTGATGAGCTTGGCGAACTTCGGCGAGCCGGCGACGTTGGTCCGCTCGCCGATCATGATGTAGACGCCCGGCTGCTGGGTGAACGGCTGCGAGCCCGAAAGCCGCAGCGGCCGCTCGCTGGCGCGATCCGTGCCGGTGATCTCGGGCGGCCGCGACGCGCCTCCTTCTGTCGGCGGGGGAATCTCGCGCGGCGGAACGTTCGCGACGGCGTGCGCGATCGCGGCGATGTGCTCGGGAGTGTTGCCGCAGCAACCGCCGGCGATGTTGAGCAGCCCCTCGCGCGCGAAGTCGCCGAGGAAGCGCCCCATGTCGTCCGGCTCCAGGTCGAAGCCCGTCGGCGACAGTGGATTCGGCAGGCCGGCGTTCGGATACGCCGACACAGCCGCGGTCGACTTCGCGGCGAGCTCGGCGAGAAAGGGATGCATCAAGTCGGGGCCGAGCGAGCAGTTGAGGCCGACCGATATCGGGTGGACGTGCTCGACCGCGTTCCAGAACGCTTCGGTGGTCTGTGCGGATATCATCGTCTCGCCGCCGCGGCCGACGGCCGCCGAGATCATCACCGGTAGAGCGACGCCGTCCTGATCGAAGACGTCGCGGATCGCCACCAGCGCGGCCTTGGCGTTCAGCGAGTCGAAGATGGTCTCGACCAGCAACAGGTCGGAGCCGCCGGCGATCAGCGCCCGCACCTGCTGCGCGTACGCGGTCCGCACCTGATCGAAGGTCACGACGCGGAAGCCGGGATCGTCGGCGTCGGGCGAGTTGGATAGCGACACGGTGAGCGGCCCGATCGCGCCGGCGACGAAGCGCCGCCGCCCGTCGGCCTGGGCGACGCGCTCCGCCCATTCGCGGCACTGGCGAGCGGACGTCTCGTTGATCTCCCAGGCGAGATCGCCGAGGAACTTGTCGTCGATGATCTTCTGGTAGAAGGCCGGATCCTTGCGGCCGCCGCGCTCGCGCGGGTCGTCGACGAAGAACTCGCTCTGCGCGATGCTGGTCGCGCCGAAGGTGTTGGTCTCGATGATGTCGGCGCCGGCTTCGAGGAAGCGGCGATGGATATCGCCGATCATCGCCGGCTGCGTGATCGAGAACAGGTCGCCGTTGTTGAGGAGATCCTTCCTGGCGTCGGCGAAGCGGCTGCCGCGGATGTCCGCCTCCTTCATCCCGTAGGTGCGGATGGTGGTCCCCATCGCGCCGTCGATGACGGCGATGCGCCGGCGCAGCAGCTCGGCGAGCGGATGGAGGGCAGCGGGCGAGGGCGCAGTCATGATCGGCTCCTGGCGAGTTTCGACGATGATCCCCCCGCGTCCTTCTCGGCGATCGCCAGAACGACTTGCAGATGGGGCTTCTTGCTTTCGCGGCACGCGACGTCGGCGGTGACGACGCGCAGGCCGGCGTCGCCGAGTAGGCGGCGCACACTGCGCGGCGCGAAGCCGGGGTGGCGCTCGCCGTATTTCGCGGTCACGTCCTGCCGGCGGTGGCGGTCGAGGCACAGCACGACCAGCCGGCCGCCGGGGCGCAGCACGCGCGAGCATTCCGCCAGTGCGCGAGCCGGCCGTGCCGCGTAGGTCAACGTATGGAAAAGCATGACCGTGTCGAACGACGACGCCGCGAAGGGCAGCTCGTGGACGTCCGCCTCGCGCACGTCGGCGTGCGCGAAGGCGGCCAGGCGCTCGCGAGTCAGCTCCACCATGCGCGCGTTGGCGTCGATGCAGGCCAGCGAGCGGCAGTAGGGCGCGATGGCGCTCGCCGCCGCGCCGTCACCCGAGCCGACATCGAGCACGTCGCCGAGCCGCAGCAGGGCCGCGATGCCGACCGCCAGCGACTGCCAGCTCCGTCCCGGCGAGTAGAAGCGGTCCAGATCGTCCGGCGCGTACTCGGCGAGCCCGTTGCGCCGCTCGACCTCGAGGGCGTTCAGCCGTGCGCGGTCTCCGTCGAGTGTCGGATCCGGTGCGCGCGACGCTTCCGCCAACAGGGTCCGCGCCGAAGCGGGAAGCCGCTCCGCCGCCAAAGTATAGAAAGACTGTGGCCCCTTGCGCCGGTCGCGCACCACACCGGCATCGCGCAGGCGACCGAGGTGCGTCGACACGCGCGGCTGCGAGATGCCGGTGATGCGCACCAGGTCGGCCACGCAGAGCTCCCGATCGTGCAGCAGCGCGCACAACCGCAGACGGCTTTCGTCGCCGAGGAGGCTCAGAGTGTCGGCGTAGCGGCTGAGATTCACGGGGGTCGTATCCATCCACATATCTCGATTTGCGGATGACTATGCGCGCCATGGTGCGGAGGGTCAAGCCCGGAAACCGACCGGGCCTCGGGCCAGCCGAGCCCGCCGGATCAGTTGGCGGCGGCAGGCGCTGCGGCCGCGGCGACGTCGTAGGCGACGTGTACGGTGTGGGCTCCATCGCCGAGCAGGTCGGCGATGGTCAACTTCCAACGCACCTGCGAGTCGGAGACTTTTTCGCCGTCGGTTTCGACGATGGTGCCGGGCAGGGTGAGCGACAGATCCATCACAACGTAGTCGTCGGGCGGCAGGTCGATCTCGTGCTTCTTCCGCTCGCGGCGCGGGATGGTCAGCGACAGCTTGCGGCTGCTGCCGTCCATGCCCTCGTGCTCGATGCGCAGGTTGCGGAACAGCGCGGCGGTCCGCAGCTTGCCCGCGTCGGTGAATGACACTTCGTAGGTTCCGACGCCGTCGGCGAAGGCTGCGCTCTCCAACTTGACCGACGGGCTGCTGACTTCGCGCCGCATGCGCTGATCGCCCGAGTCGTCGAGCATCGCGACCTTCATCTTCAGGGTGCCGCCGCCCCGCTCGTCGAGCCGGGCCTCGACGACCAGACAGCCGGCCGGCGCGAGCAGCGTAATGGCGAGGAGAACCGCGGAAAGAAACGATCGGGAGGACGTCATCGGCGCATGCTCGGAGCGTCGGTCTGCAATGTCAACCGGCGGGGCTGTGCTGCGTCCGTTAAAGCCTTGTGACGCATGTGCTGACACAGAAGAGGCATTTGATTGCCCTCTCCCTAACCCTCTCTCGGAGGAGACTGTCGATTTTCTTCCGTACACGTACTCGTACGCGTACCCGTACACGATCAATGCCTGAATTCTGCAGGAAACTCCGTGTACGAGTACGGGTACGAGTACGTGTACGGTCGCGAATCTTCGTTTTCCGACAGTCTCGGAGGGAGAGGGAACTTGTGGGGTACAGTCGCGCAAGGAGGGGGCCTGTGCATTTTCCCTATGCGGAGCGAAGTGGTGGCGGTCGTCCGTTGCTTCTGGGTTGGCCCGGCTGCTAACTTCCGCAGTTCCAGAAATGCCTGAAAATCAGTCACATATCGGTGTGGCACCGAGCTCGATCGCGGCGCGGCCCTCGGAAACGGCGGTGACGTCGCTGCCCTGGGTGGATCCGTCGACGCGCTCGCGGCGCCGCGCCAACTACGCGTCGCTGATCCTTCAGTTCGCGCTCAAGGACTTCAAGGTCCGCTACACCCACTCGGTGCTCGGCTACACCTGGTCGGTGATCAACCCGGTGATCTTCTTCGGCCTGTACTACATCGTCGCAACCAACTTCCTGAAGGTCGAGATCCCGAGCTATCCCGCGTTTCTGCTGCTCAGCGTCGTGTTGTGGAACTTCTTCTTCGAAGGCTCGTCGCGCGGTGTCGGATCGCTGTTGGCGCGTGCCGACGTGCTGTCGAAGATGGTGATGCCGCGCGAGGTGGTCGTGTACTCGGCGCTGTTGAGCGCCGGGCTGACCTTCGTGATCAACCTCGTGGTGCTGATGGTGTTGTTGTGGGGCACCGGCACCGAGCTGACGATTGCAGCCCTCTGGTTTCCGTTGCTGGTCCTCGATCTTGTCGCTCTGACGCTCGGCATTTCGCTGTTGCTGTCGCCGATCTACGTGCGCTTCCACGACATCGGGTATCTGTGGAACATCGCCCTCCAGGTCGGCTTCTGGATGACGCCGATCCTCTACTCCGAGCTCAACGTCCCGGAGGATTGGCGCTGGATCGTGTGGTGGAACCCGGTGGCGCGCATTCTCGTCGACAGCCGGCGCTCGCTGGTCTACGGCACCTTCCCCGGCCTGCGCGGCTTCGTCATTACGACTGTCTACTCGATCGTCATCCTGATCGTCGGCGTGCTCGTCTTCAAACGCCTGCAGGCCAAGGTCGCGGACTACCTGTAGCAGCGAAGCATGGCATCGGTCATCGAGATGCGGGACGTCCACAAGACGTTCCAGATCCCCCACGAGGTGCACACCACGCTCGCCGAGAGGATCCTCAGCATTCTGCGGCCGACGTCGTACGAGCGACTGGAAGCGCTGCGCGGGGTGTCATTGTCGATCGAGCAGGGCGAGTTCGTCGGTCTGATCGGGCGCAACGGCTCCGGCAAGTCGACGCTGCTCAAGATCATGGCCGGCTTGTTGGTGCCCGACCGCGGCACCTGCCGGATACGCGGGTCGATGTGCGAGCTGCTCGAGCTCGGGTTGGGTTTCAATCCCGAGCTGACGGTGCGCGAGAACGTCGCCCTCTACGCCAGCATCCTCGGCTATCCGCGCAGCCAGCTCGACGCGCGCATCGAAGGCGCGATCAGCTACGCCGATCTCGACCGCTTCAAGGACGTCAAGCTGAAGAGTTTGTCCACCGGCATGCACATCCGCCTGGGCTTCGCGACGGCGCTGCAAGCGGACGCCGACATCCTGCTGCTCGACGAGATCCTCGCCGTCGGCGACGGCGAGTTCCAGGAGCGCTGCATCGAATCGTTCCGCGAGCAGAAGCGGCGCGGCAAGACGATCGTGCTGGTGAGCCACGACCTCACCCACATCGAGGACTTCTGCGATCGCGTGATCCTCTTCAACGAAGGTGAAGTCATCGATTCGGGCGTGCCGGAAGCGATCATCTCCCACTATCGCGACCTGCTCTCCGACATGCGGCGGGTCAAGAGGCAGGCGGGCTAAAGCCCCACATCCGTCATTTCGACGAAAGGGGCTGTCGATTTTCTCCCGTACACGTACTCGTACGCGTACCCGTACACGATCCATGCCCGAATTCTGCAGGAAACTCCGTGTACGAGTACGGGTACGCGTACGTGTACGGTCACTGATCTTTAGTTTTCCGATAGTCCCGAAAGCCGGAATCTATGGACCAGGCTTCGCCGGGGTGACGAGCAAGGGCGGTGTTCAATAGCCTCCGGAGCCCGCGACTTTGTTCAACGAACGGTTGGCCGCGGTCCGAACTGGTCGCGCGCGTAGTCGCGAGCGCCGGCCAGAACGGCGCCGACGCTGCCGCCGATGCGGCGCGGGGCGCCGGCCCGATCGAGGACGGCATAGGCGAGGTTGCGCGCGAGGATGACGCCGTTGCGCCAGGCCCGGCGTGGTCCTCCGCCGCGACCGTGCACCGCCAGCAGCAGGAAGTGATTGCGGCACGTGTAATAGAGGCTGTCGTCGCTCTGACGGCCGCTCCTAGCCGCGGCGCGGTCGTGATGGACGCGCGCTGGCGGGACGCAGACGACGACCGCACCGGCGGCGCGCGCGCGTAGGCAGAGGTCGACGTCCTCGAGATAGAGAAAGAACCGCTCGTCGAAGCCGCCGAGGCGGCGCGCCGAATCGGCGCGCAGAAGCAGCGCGCAGCCCGTGACGGCGTCGACAGCGACTAGCTCGTCGTGCTGGCCGCGATCGGGCTCGTCGTGGCCGACCAGGCGGAAGCGGCCGCCGTGGAGGTCGACGGAGACGGCGAGCGAGTCGAGGCGCGGCGGCTCGCTGCCGTGCCGCAGAATCTTGGCGCCGGCGATGGCGGCGTCGGACCGCACGGCCGCGGCCACCAGGTGGCGAAGGGAATCGGGCGCCGGCAGTGCGTCGTTGTTGAGGAACCAGACGTACTCGGCGCCGCCGTCGAGAGCGCGCCGCAGGCCGAGATTGCAGCCGCCTGCGAAGCCGAGATTGACCGGCGAGTGGACGTAGTCGATCTGCGGTCGCGGCGCGAACTGGACGCCGCCAAAATCGTCGCCCTCGTTGTCGACGAGGACGACGAACAGATTCGCGTAGTCGAGGGCGCCGATCGCCGCGAGGCACGCCTCCGTGCGGCGCCGGTCGTGCCAGTTGAGCACGACGATCCCGACCCGCGGCTGCGTCGCTGCGCCGTTCATGGTTCCGACATGTAGCGGAAACCGAGCGTGCCCGCGAAGGAGACCCCAACGAGGCCTCGCCTACAGGCGATTGAGATTGAGTCGGGGTCGGTATCGCTTTCGGTATCGGTATCGGAGTCTGCGTCGATAGCGATACCGATTCCGATACCGATACCGAAGGTCGACAGTTCCGTGGGAGCGGTGATCGGAGTGCGAATGACGTTCCCCCAGGTCGAAAATGATCCACTGCCATCGCGCCCACAATTGACTTCACCGGCACAGCGACGTTTACCTTCGGGCGATGGCGGCGCGTCTCGGGGGTTTCTTGCGGCGCGTCCTGCCGTGGGTGGTCGCGTTCGGCCTCATGGGCTTGCTGGTGCAGCGAGTCGGCAGCGCGGCGATCGGCGACGCCTTCGCCCGCGCCGATGTCCTCTACTTGATCGTCGCGACCCTGCTGTGCACGGCGGTCAACTTCTCACTCGACGCCTATTCGCTGTCGCGGGCCATCTCGTGGTTCAACGCGCCGCTCGCTTTCTCCCAGTTGGCGCCGGTCAAGGCATCGGCGTACCTGGTCGGGATCCTGAACTACAACGTCGCCTCCGGCGGTATCGCGCTGTGGATCGCGCGGCGCTGCCGGGTGCCGTTCCTGGAGGCGATGTCGACGATGCTGTTCGTCAACGCGGTCGACGCGCTGCTGCTGACCGGGATGATGGCGCTCGGCATTCCGGTGCTGCGCGAGCCGGTTGGCGCCGCGGTGGCGACGATCTCGGTCGTCGTCGCCGTCGGCTTCGTCGCGCAGTATGCGTTCTGGCGCGTCGGCGATCGCATTCCCGGGTTGGCCAAGATCTGGGGCTGGCCGATCTTCGCGAGCTTCCGCAAGGCGCACCTGGCTGAATACGCGAAGCTCGGTGTCATGCGGCTGGCGTTCCTTTCGGTGTTCATCGCCAACTACTGGCTCGCGGTCCGCGCCTTCCATCTGGAGATTCCGCTCCGACAGATCATCGCGGCGGTGCCGGTGATTTCCTTCGTCGGCATCGTCCCCGTCACCGTCGCCGGTTTGGGGACCGTGCAGGCGGCGACGATCTATCTGTTCCAGGAGTTTGCCTCCGAGGCGTCGCTGCTGGCGTTGAGCCTCGGAGTCACGGTGGTGATGACGGTCTTGCGAGCGCTGCTCGGGCTGCCGTTCTTCGCGACCGTTTCCGGCGAGCTGCTGCGCGGGGCGGAGGAGCCGGTGGTCGTGAACCGTGAACCGTGAACCGTGGGAATTGAACGCGGAGGCTCTGCGCCTCACTCGTCGTTGATGTGTTTGACGGCGTAGCGGGCGGCGTTGCGGATCAACTCCGCTTCGTCGTCGAGGCGGAGTCGCAGTGCGGCGAGAGCGCGCTTCTCTTTCAGCGCCGTGAGTAGCGTCGTCGAGGCGAGGCGGACCGTGGGGTTGTCGCTCGCCAGCCCGAGGATCAGCCGCACGGTCAGGTTCGGCGCATCGCTCTCGGCCATCGCCAGCGCCACCTCCGCGGTGTCGCGCACCTCGGGTCGAGGGTCGTTGAGCAATGCGTTCTCGATCTTGACGATGGCGTCCTTGGAACCGAGCAGTCCGAGGGCGCGCAGGGCGGCGGAGCGCGGGCGATAGTCCGGATCCGCGGTCATCTCCAACAACGCCGGCACCGCACGCTGCTCGCTGGCGAGACCGAGCGCGAAGCCGGCGGCGGCGCGCACTTCGGGAAGCGGGTCGACCATCTTGGCGACGAACAGGTTGAAGTGCCGCGGCTCGTAGAGTCGTCCGAGCGGGAAGGGGACGAAGGTCTGGATCAGTGGATCGTCGTCGACGGCGAGATGGAAGATCGCGGGAATCGCCGCCGGATCGCCGAGGTCGGCGAGGGAGCGCAACACTTCGCCGCGGACGATCGAATCCGGGTGCTGCAGTTGCTCGATCAGGGGCGCCACGGCGCTGCGGTCGCCGATGCGGCCGAGCGCCGCTGCCGCCGCGACCCGGCTCGCCTGCGAGCCGGAGCGCAGAATCTCGAACAGGCGTGGCAGGGCCTCCCCGTCGCGCAAGCGGCCCAGGGCGAGAGCCGCCTCGACGACCACGCCTTCGCTGTCGTCGTCGAGTGCCGTGCGCAGGGCGGCGCGGTCGCCGTCGTTGCCGACCCTGCCGAGGGCGTGGATCGC
>CADEER010000146.1:0-3069 GCA_902826395.1 uncultured bacterium | reverse complement strand
GTCGGGATCGGCGAGCAGGGGGCGAACCGCCGCCGCGAGCTCGGGGCGGCGCTGGGCGACCTCCGGCTCGACGGCGGCGAGGAGGTCGAGCACCTCCAGCCGCTCTTCCTTGCGATCGGCGGCGGCGAGAGCGGCGCGAAGCTCGCCCGGGTCGCTCTTGTACTGCCGGTCTTGCTGTTGGCGCTCCTCGCAGCCGAGCGCGGCGATGAGCAGAGCAGAGGCCAGAGCCGACCTGACCAACCTTGCAATTCCGCGATGGGACGTGCCAACAATCGCAACTTGCCGTTTTGCCCGCGCGATGGATGAGATCAGCGACGCGCCACATGCCCGCCGGCGGGGGTGTGCGGTGATCAAACCGATTTGCTCGTTGGCGTTGGCGCCCATAGATTTGGCCGGCTACTCCGCTTTCTCGAATCCGCCAAGCTAGTCCGAACGTTGCATGAAATCCACGTTGTGATGGTGCGAATTTGATCGAATCCGCCGCGGCTGCCAGCGAGCCCGCGCCGGTGCGCGCAGCGCCGGCGACGACGCGACCGCTGCATATCGCGATCCTCGACTATCGCGACATCTGTCATCCCGAGGCGGGCGGCGCCGAAGTCTACATCTACGAGATCTTCCGCCGCATCGCCGACCTGGGCCATCGCGTCACCTGGATCTCGGCGCGTGATGCCGGTGCCGCCGCCGAAGACAGACGCGGCAACCTGCGCATGCTGCGGGTGGGCAACAAGATGACGGCGAACTTCACCAGCGCGCGCGAGGCGCTGCGTCTGGCGCAGCGCGAGCCGGTGGATCTGTTCATCGAGAACCTGTGCAAGATTCCCTTCTTCCTGCCGCTGTACACGCAGGCGCCGGTGTTGCCGATCGTGCTGCACCTGTTCGGCGAGACGGTGTTCCGCGAGGTCAATCCGCTGCTCGCCTCGTACGTCTGGATGTACGAGCGCTTCATCCCGCGCGTATACCGCGACAAACCATTCGTCGCCCTGAGCGACAGCACCGCCGCCGATCTGCGCAAGCGCGGGGTGCGCATGCGCTGGGTCGACGTCGTGCCGCCGGGCCTCGATCTCGATCAGTTTCGCGCCGCCGGCGATGGCGGAACGGCGCGGCCGCCGCTGGTCGTCTACGTCGGCCGCCTCAAGCGCTACAAGCAGATCGACATCGCGCTCGAAGCGTTTGCGCGGGTGCATCGCGAGCAGCCGCAGGCGCGCATGGCGGTGCTCGGCAAAGGGGACGATCGCGAGCGTCTAGAATCGATCGCGCGGCAGCGCGGCATTTCCGAGGTGGTCGAGTTTCGCGGCTTCGTGAGCGAGGCGGAGAAGCTCGATTGGATGCGGCGCGCCCGCGTAGTCGTATACCCGAGCCCCAAGGAGGGCTGGGGTATCTCCACTACCGAGGCGGCCGCCTGCGGCACGCCGGTGATCGCCAGAAATTCGCCGGGACTGCGCGACGCGGTCCTGAACGGGCGCACCGGGTTCCTGGTGCCGCACGAAGACATCGACGCATGGGCCGCTCCGATGTCGAGACTGTTGCGCGACGACACGGTGTTTGCGGAGCTCAGCGCCGGCGCCATCGCCTGGGCGCGAGAGTTCGACTGGGACGTGCGGGCGAGCCAGATGTGGGCGCTCGTCGAACGCGCCGTCGCCGAGGCGCGCGCCGCGGCCAGACCGGAGGACAACCATGGCAACCGATAACAAGAACGACTCGATCGTCGTCGTTCCTACCTACAACGAGCGCCACAACCTGCCGAAGCTGGTCGAGATGATCCTGCAGCAGCCACCGGGGTTCGACATCCTGGTGGTGGACGACAACTCGCCCGACGGCACCGGCCAGGTGGCCGACGAGCTCGCCCGCAAGCACCCGCAGGTGCACGTCTTGCACCGCGCCGAGAAGCAGGGGCTCGGGCGCGCCTACGTCGCCGGCTTCAAATGGGCGCTGGCGGAGGGCTACGAGTTCATCCTCGAGATGGATGCCGACCACTCCCACAATCCGAACCAACTGCCCGCCCTGCGCGCCGCAGCGGAAGAGAACGACGCGGTCCTCGGCTCGCGCTACCTCGGCGGGATCCGCGTGCTCGATTGGGACCTCACCCGCCTGCTCATCTCGAGTTTCGGCAACTGGTATGCGCGCCTGATCACCGGACTGACCAACACCGATCTGACGGGCGGCTTCAAGTGCTACCGCCGCAAGGCGCTGGAGGCGATCGACCTCGATCAAATCAGCAGCGTCGGCTACGCGTTCCAGATCGAGATGACCTGGTGGTGCCATCAGCGCAAGCTGCGCGTCGGTGAAGTGCCCATCATCTTCTACGGTCGCGACCACGGCGAAACGAAGTTCTCGCGTGCGATCATCTGGGAGGCGGTGTGGACGGTCTGGAAGCTGCGGCTCGGTCTGGTCCGCAACGAAACGCCGCACGCGATCCGCTCGCGCGTCGCCTCGTGATTCGCCGCCGGGAAAACCGCGGGGTAGCGAAGTGATGCGTTGCGCAGTTGCGTTCGCCGCGGCTGAGCGCGCTCTTCTTTGAGTTCCGTATGCAGCGAGCGTTTGGCAGGGATGCGCTCATCGCGCTCGCCGTTTTCGCGATCGGTTTCGCGCTGTTCTGGGCGTTTCGCGGGCTCGGGTGGTTCGCCCAGGACGAAGGGGTCATCTACTACCACTACCTGAGGACCCATCAGGGCCAGTTGCCGTATCGGGACTTCTTCACCGGTTACGGCCCGGTGACGTTGTACCTGCACGCGGCTTTGTTTTCCCTCTTCGGCGTCTCGCTCGATGCGACGCGCGTCTTCATGGCGGTGGTCAACGCCTCGAGCGGCGTGCTGCTCTACCTGGTGACGCGCAGGCTCACGTCGTGGCCGTTCGCCATCGTTCCACCGCTGCTGTTCTTCACCATGCAGCCGGGCGACATCGCCGACATCGCGTTCCACAACACGCCGTATCCACTCTGGTATCTGGTGACGTTGTTCGCGGCGGCGGCGCTGGCACTGATGCGTGCCATCGACACGGAGAGCGCGCGCAGCCGCGCCGCCTGGATGTTTCTGATCGGCGTGCTGGGGGGCGTGGCGCTGTTCACGAAGC
>CADEER010000145.1 GCA_902826395.1 uncultured bacterium | reverse complement strand
TCCTGCAGAATTCGGGCATTGATCGTGTACGGGTACGAGTACGTGTACGGGAGAAGATCGACAGTCTCCTCTGGAGAGGCGATTCACGTTGCGAGCTCCGAGTGGGGTGATCGTCGCAGAGTGGCGCGCGGCCCACTCCCGCGATACGGGTTGGAGCGTGAGAAGCGGCATCGCTGCGGGCGATGCGATGTGCTTATGCGATGGTAATCGCGCGCAACGGTCGCGCGCTCGGAGGCGAGGTCATGCGGATGATGCTGATGAGAAGCCAAGACGGAGCGTCTTACCGATGGCGCCTCCTCGGATTGTGCGCGGCGTTGATACTAGGCGGTTGCGCCGAAGTGATGAGTCCATCGCCGCCGGTGCGCGGGCGCACGACTCGCTCCGAAACCGCGGGCGCGCGAACCCGTCCCGCACGGGCCGCATCCGGCCAAGCCGCCGTGGTGTTGAGTGAGGTCAGCGGCGCGCCCGGTCAGACAGTTTCCTTTACCGCCACGCTTCGCACCGGTGGGGCGACGGTGGCCGGCACCCAGAACGACATTCAGTTCGATCCCGCCAATACGCCGCTCGCCCGAAGCTCGGCCGGGGCGCCGCGATGTGTGGTCAACTCGGCCATCGGTAAAGGCGCCACCGCGTTCAGCTTCAGGCCCAGCAAGTGCAGCGGTCGCGCCTGCAACGGCATACGCGCCCTGGTCCTGTCCGTGACCGACGTTCGAGCGATCGCCGACGGCTCGGTGCTGTACACCTGCAAGGTGCAGATCCCGGCATCGGCAAAGCCCGGCACCTATCCGCTGGCGATCAGCGGCGTGGCGATGAGCACGCCCGACGGACAGGAGGTGCCGCGCGTCGCGGGCGTCGCCGGCGCCGTCACGGTCAAGGCGAAGCGCTGAACCATGTCGATCAAACTGTATGCGCATCCGTTCTCGTCGTACTGCTGGAAAGTCCTGATCGCGCTCTACGAGAACGAGGTTGCGTTCGAGTGGCGGCTGCTGTCGCCGGATGACCCATCCATTGCCGTCGAGCACGGTGAGCTGTGGCCGCTGCGGAAGATGCCGGTGCTCGTCGACGGCGATCGCGTCGTACTCGAGTCGAGCATCATCATCGAGTACCTCGGACTCCACCATCCCGGGCCGCTGCGCCTGATCCCCGACGATCCGGACGCCGCGCTCGCGGTGCGGTCGTTCGACCGCTACTTCGACAACTACGTGATGACGCCGATGCAGAAGATCGTCGGTGACTACATCCGCGAAGAGTCGACCCGCGATCCGCACGGCGTCGCGCAGGCGCGTGCGTTGCTCGACGCCGCGTACGCCTGGCTCGACGGCATGCTGCAGACCGGCGGCTGGGCGTGCGGCGAGTCCTTCACTCTCGCCGACTGCGCGGCGGCGCCGTCGCTGTTCTACGCCGACTGGGTGCAGCCGATCGCCCAAGCGCACACAGCGCTGCGCGCCTATCGCCAGCGACTCCTGGCTCGCCCGTCGGTTGCCCGCGCCGTCGACGAGGCGCGACCGTATCGCAACTTCTTCCCGCCCGGCGCGCCCGACCGCGACTGACGCCTCGCTGGGACAAGGAAAGGTCGGAACCACAGATGAACGCAGACGAACGCAGATCACGGATTGCGCAGCGCATCTCGATCCGCTGTCTTCTCGCTCGTGGCGAACGTCGACGGCCGTTGTTTATGAGCTTGGCAATCCAAGATCTGCTCAGCGCCGGAGCCGAACCCATCTGTGTTCATCTGCGTTCATCTGCGGTTTCGATAGTCGCATCGACCCTCGCTTCCGGGCCTTCCATCCAGCGCGCCGCCGGGACTGGGCGGGGCGCCTGACGTCGACGGCTGAGGCCGCAACGAGCGCAGTTCCGTGCCGAACCGCGACGACGTAGAGGACGCAGCGGCATCGTCGGTGTGGGGGCCGTTGAGCGACGGCGTCTTTCGCTCCATCTGGATCGCGGCGCTGATCTCCAACGTCGGCACCTGGATGCACGACGTCAGCGCCGGGTGGCTGATGACGTCGATGTCTGCCGAGCCCCTGATGGTCGCCCTTGTGCAGGCGGCGACCAGTCTGCCGATGTTTCTGTTCGCCCTGCCGGCGGGTGCGCTGGCGGACATCGTCGACCGGCGGCGACTGTTGCTGGCGGCGCAGACCTGGATGCTGTTGGCGGCCGCGTTGCTCGCGGCGCTGGCGTTCCTCGATGCAATCACGCCGTTCGGCTTGCTCGCGTGTACGTTTGCTCTCGCCACGGGTGCGGCGCTCAACGCGCCGACCTGGCAGGCGGTGGTGCCGGATTTGGTGCCGCCGAGACAGCTCGCCAATGCGCTCGCTTTGAACGGTGTGGCGATCAACGTCGCGCGTGCCGTCGGACCGGCAATCGGCGGCTTCATCGTCGCCGGCTTCGGCGCCGGCGCCGTGTTCCTCCTCAATTCGCTTTCGTTCCTGGCGGTTATCGCGGCGATCTACCGGTGGCGCCGCGAGCCGGTGCAGCGAGCGCTGCCGCCGGAGAAACTGTTCGGCGCCATCCGCAGCGGCTTCCGCTACGTGCGGCGTGCACCGCAGTTTCAGGCGGTCGTCGCGCGCAGTGCGACATTCGTTCTCTGCGGCAGCGCGCTCTGGGCACTGCTGCCGCTGATCGCCCGCGTCGAGCTGCAGGCGGGCCCGGCCGGCTACGGAACCCTGCTCGGCTTCTTCGGGTTGGGCGCGGTGACCGCGGCGCTGACGCTGCCGCGGCTGCGCGCGGCGTGGAGCGTCGAAGTGCTGCTCGGCGCCGCGTCGCTGACGTTCGCCGCGGTCTCTGCCAGCATCGCCCACGCTCCGCACCTCGCCTTCGGCTGTGTCGCGACGTACGCCGGCGGCGCCGCCTGGTTGACGTTCCTCTCCATCCTCAACGTGACCGCGCAGACGGCGGTGCCCAGTTGGGTGCGCGCCCGCGCGTTGGCGACCTACCTGGTGATCTTCTTCGGAGCGATGACCGCCGGCAGTGCGGGGTGGGGCTGGCTGGCCGGCCGCGTCGGCATCCCGGCCGCGCTCGCGGTCGCGGCGGCGGCGATGGTGGTGGGAACGGCGATGAAGCGCCGCTTCCCGATCGCCGGTGGGAAGGGCGCGGATCTCGCTCCCGACGTGCACTGGCCGGCTCCGACCGTCGTCGGCGCGATCGCGCACGATCGCGGGCCGGTGTTGGTGACGCTCGACTACCGCATCGATCCGGAGCAGGCGCGCGAATTCGCGCTGGCGATGGACGACGTGCGAGTGATCCGCGAGCGCGACGGCGCCATCTTGTGGGGGTTGTTCGTCGACGCGGCCGATCCGACGCGCTACGTCGAGTCTTTCCTCGTCGACTCGTGGCTCGAGCACCTGCGCCAGCACGAGCGCATCACCGTCGCCGACCGCATCGTCCTGCAGCGCGCCCGCCGCTACCACACCGGCCCCGACGGCCCTGTCATTTCCCACCTGATCGCCGGCCACTAGCAGGCGCGTTGAAGGATCCGCGCATGCACCAGATCGGTCGCTCGGGCTAAAGAGACAGTCGGTTTTCTCCGTACACGTACACGTACGCGTACCCGTACACGATCACTGCCCAAACTCTGCAGGAAACTCCGTGTACGGGTACGAGTACGTGTACGGGTACGAATCTTTCGCTTTCCGAGGGTCTCATTTGTGGATTCGGACATCGATAAGTGTCAATGTCCTGCGATGCCGAAGGTCGTCCCCTGTTGTCCGCCGGTGCTGAGTGGGTCGCTCGACGAGAGCGACGCCGAAGCGCTCGCGTCGTCGCTCAAGGCTCTCGCCGACCCCGTGCGTCTCCGGCTGCTGAGCTTCATCGCCGCTCAGCCCGACCGCGAGGCGTGTGTCTGTCATCTCACCCAGCCGGCCGGATTGTCGCAGCCGACGGTGAGTCATCATTTGCAGGTCCTGCACCGGGCCGGTCTGCTCGAGCGCGAGAAGCGGGGCGCCTGGGTCTATTACCGGGCCGTACCGGCGCGCCTCGAGGCGATTCGCGCGGCTCTCGCGACGCGGCCGCCGCGGAAAAGGGCCCGCGCTGCGGTCGGCGGGCGGGTATGACGGCACCGCGTCGTTCTTCGCTCGCGCAGCGTTGCGTCGCCGAAGCGGTGGCGACGGCCTTCCTGCTGGCGGCTGTCGTCGGCTCCGGAATCATGGGCGAGCGCCTGGCCGGTGGCAGCGTCGGCCTGGCGTTGCTCGCCAACACGCTGGCAACCGGCGCGGCGCTGGTTGCGCTCATCCTCGCCTTTGGCCCGCTCTCCGGCGCTCATCTCAATCCGGCGGTCAGCCTGGCGGCTGCCGTCGAGGGCGAGATCAGCCGGCGCGAGGCGGCGCTCTACATCAGCGCCCAGATGGGCGGTGCCGTGATCGGTGTCGCCATCGCGGATCTCATGTTCGAGGTGCCGGTGTTCGCGCTGTCGCGCAACGTTCGGTCCGGCTGGTCGCAAATCCTGAGCGAGTTCGTCGCCACCTTCGGGCTGATCGCCGTCATCTGGGGCTCGGCGCGCCTGCGCGCTTCGTCCGCGGTGGCGATCGCGGTGGGCGCTTACATCACGGCGGCTTACTGGTTCACTTCGTCGACATCGTTCGCGAACCCCGCCGTCGCAGTCGCTCGCGCTCTCACCGACACCTTCGCCGGCATCCGGCCGGTGGACGTCCCCGGCTTCGTTGTCGCGCAACTCCTCGGTGCGGCGGCGGCGACCGTTCTGTTCCGATGGCTCGCGCCGGCGGAACCACTGGGCAACGCATGAACGTAATCTTCGCCTGCGTTCACAACGCCGGCCGCTCGCAAATGGCGGCGGCGTTCTTCAACGAGCTGGCCGCACGCGACAAAGCGCGGGCGATCTCGGCCGGCACCCAGCCCGGCGAGCACGTCCATCCCGAAGTCGTCGCGGTGATGCGCGAAGTTGGTATCGACCTCGCGCAGGCGCGTCCGCGCCTGCTCACCGACGAGCTCGCACGGGACGCGCAGATCCTGATCACCATGGGCTGCGGCGAAGCGTGCCCGCACGTACCGGGGCTCGAGCGCCAGGACTGGCCTCTTGCCGATCCGAAGGGCCGTTCGTTGTCCGATGTGCGCGAGATCCGCGACGAGATCGAGCGCCGCGTCGCCGCCCTCATCGCCAGCCGCGGCGTCGCGCGTAGCTGATCCCAGCCGGCGTCTGGTTGCGCGCCACAGCGCGCCGGCTCAGGATCGCGCCGATCGATGTTCCGCGATTTCGAGCTCGAACGAATCCGTTGGAAGACGGATCTCATCAACTGGCTGGGTTGGCAGGACGGGTACGCGAGCTATCTGGAAGTGGCGACCTCGACGGCGGGCCTGCTGTTCGACCTGATCTCGCGCGACGTGTTCGCCGTCGTCGACCGCATCATGTACTGCCTGCCGGCGACGTACGATGACGGCTTGCCCATCTTCCACCGGACCGAGGCCGCCGACAGCGCGGAAGGCTTTCGCGCCCTCGCGGACGCGGGCCGGACGTTCGATCTGATCTTCGTCGACGGCAGGCACACCTACGAGGATGCGCGGCGCGATCTGCGGTTCGCGCTGGACCTGTTGAACCCGCGCGGCACGGTCGTCGTCCACGACTGCCGGCCGACCCGGCGTGAAGTCGCGACACCGCAGTTCAAGGAAGGTTCGTGGCTGGGCGTCACCTACCTGGCGTTTCTGGACCTCGTCGCGGAGCGCCCCGAGCTGGATTACTGCGTCGTCGATCTGGATACCGGCTGCGGGATTCTGCGGCGATCGGCGTCACCTCGCGCCCGCTCTCGCCCTGAGGAGCTCGACTATCGCGATTGGTCCGTCTACCTGGCCAACCAGAAGAACCTTCTCAACCTCCTATCCGTCGACCAGTTTTTGGCCGACTACCGGCTCCGCCCCCGGACCGCTGCAGCGCGGGCCTATCGACTCCTCGCGCCAGCTCTCGAGCCCACACAGTTACTGGACCGAGTCGCCCGCGTGTCCAGCCCGATGCGCAGAAGGATTCGCGCGCTACGCACGCCCTGACGAGTGGTGCTTCGGGGTGGGACGTGGTCGCCGGGGCCGCTGACCGCCTGCTCGGTGCTCAGCCCCGCGAGGCGCGGGGCTTCTTCCACCGGCTGAGGTCGACGGCGAGCAGGCGCTCGACGCACTCGATGTCCTCGATGAACCGCTGCCGCAGGTTCTCATCCGTCGCCGCGCTCACCGACGGCTTCTCGTCGTAGGGCCGCACCTGGGCCTGGAACCAGCGGAAGAGATGGTGCAGGGCGGTGCCACGGCCTCGCTCGACCATCCACTCGAGGCCGTGGCGCTTGGCCGCGATCCGCAGCCGCATGAGCGTCTCGGTGACCGCCGGATACTTCGACGCCATCGTGACGTTGTGGCGTTCCCGGACGTTGTCGGGCACGAAGGGCGGCACGCCGATGAACGCCTCGATCTCCTCGAGGAGCGCGACGGGGTCGACGAC
This sequence comes from uncultured bacterium, assembly GCA_902826395.1. GTDB lineage: Bacteria > Desulfobacterota > Binatia > HRBIN30 > CADEER01 > CADEER01. The sequence goes on along the minus strand of CADEER010000145.1, from coordinate 6,227 downwards.
AAGGTCATCGTGGAACACGGCCTTCACCTGTGCGCGGTCGAACAGATCGAGGTAGCGGTGCAGACCCGGGCAATAGGCGGCCCGGCCGAGGAGGTAGTCGACTCGCACCAGCGCCTCCTCGAAGGTGAGGTGCCGGCCGATCGCGCCCTTCTGCTTCCCGTACAGGTATGAGGAGAAGAGGCGCTCGACCGGGTCGCGCAGCATCACGAGCACCTTCATGTCCGGGTCGAAGTCGTGGATGCTGCGCGCGGCCGTCGCGTCCCAGAGGTAGCTCGGGGAGATCTCGCCGGACACCTGGCCGGGTCGGGCGTCGTCGAAGTGACTGAGGTACCACTCCACCGACTTGGCGTGGTTCGGATTCCTGACGTCGCTCCCCTCGAAAGAAATCTCGTTGAACCAGTCGATCTCCTTGACGTCGGGAAGGAAGAGATCGGGATGCTGACGGAGCATCTCCCACAACCAGGTCGTGCCCGCCTTGCCCGCCCCGATGCAGATGAACGTCGGGCGGTTCGGGTGAGCGACGGCAAGCGATTCGCTGCCGCGGCTCGGAGGAGACGGCCCGGTCATCCGACGCCCTCGCCGGGCACGGCCGCCGCCGGGCGGATCACCGGCCGCACGTCCGTCGCGGTCAGCGACCTCCGGATAGAAAGCGACGTCTCGATCGTCTCCCACCTCATCGCTGGCCGGTAACCCGAGTCGCAACGCGACAGCCGAAGCGGAAAGGCGCATTCGATTTCCGACTGCGCGATTCCGCCCGACCGCGCGAGGCTCTGATCAGCGCGCGTTGTTCATGACCCGCGCGCGGCTGCTCCCATTGAGTACCGTCTCGTCGAGGCAATCCGTGGTGCCGTCGTCCAACACGACGACCATGAAACACGGAATGGTCGACAGCGGCAGCGTGCTCGTCGTTCCCGACACCAGCAGCGTTTGACCGACGGCCGGAGGTGTCGGATCCGGTCCCAGGGCGGCGCTGACGAATGAGCACGGCAGCTCGGCGCAGTCGACGATCGATTGGAGCTCTTCGATGGTGGGCAGCCCCCAGTCGCGATAACCGCCGAGGCCCGTTGCGCTCGAGCTGCCGTTCAGACCGCCGAGCCAGGTGAGTAGCCCGCCGAAGGAGCGGTTCTCGTCGACACAATTCGCGCAGCCGGTCCCCGCGACCTGTTGCTGCCAGATCACTCCCAGCTCGGTGTCGGTCACCGTGCCGTTGCCGTTGTCGATGAAGCGGTCGCCGGAGACATTGTCGCCGATGCGCGACGACAGCCCCGCGACTTCTTGTGCCAACGCGGCCGCATCGCCCGAAGTAGGACACTGCCCTTCCGCTTTCGCCTCGGCCGTCGTCAGCTTCGCGGCGAACTTCGTCTCGCACTCCGCCAACGCCGCCGTGTCGGTCGGCTCGCCCAACTTCGCCGACTTGGAAAGCGACTTCAGCGTGCACAACGCGAGCTTGCCTGTTTCCTTCAGCTTGGCCGCCTCACACTTCGCCGACGGATCGGGGCCGGCAGAAGCCGTTCCGAAGCCGGCGAACACAATGAGCGCAGCGGTCGCAGATGCCCAGCGAAACGTCGAGAACATAGATCCCCCCTGTTTGGTGCGCCTTCTCCAGAACGTCCTGTCGGCGCCGCAGGCGAGCTTATAGTCAGAATGCAGACAACCTTTCCAGCCCGAATTGGTCTCTTCGTCTAGCACCGGCCTGTAAGCGCGCGGCGCCCAGTGCGGGAGCGGAGTGGAAGTCAGTCCCAGTCAACACACCACTACCAGGGAGATGCCCACGTAGATCCGGACCGAGCGCGGGGGGCGTGTGTACGCGGTCAGTCGTCGTCGTCGCCGGGGGTGGGTGTCGTTCCGGATGTGGGCGAGGTGATCGCGGTGGCGACGGCGGGCGAGATCGTCGCGGTGGGTGTCGGGTCGCCGGGCGCGGCACCGAGGATGCGCACGGAGCGCAGGACCGGAGCGGGCGGGATGGTGCTGCCGCCGTTGGCGTACGTGGCGTGGATGAAGACCAGGGCCACGGCGTCGAGATCGAGGAGGATGCTGCCGGCGTCGATCGTGATGTCGATTCTTCCCGCGATCGACCCGTCGTGCATCGAGGTGAAGTCGACGGTTGCGGGATCGCCGGCGGGGAAGTCCCAGGGGCTGCCCGGTGCGCGGAACGTGACCGGCGCCGGATTGAACGAATATGCGCCCGTCGCGCAGCAGCCGATCGACGATTCCGAAACGCCGAGCAAGGTGCTGCCGTCGTAGATTGCGCCGCGCATCGTGCCGTATGCCTGCCGGCGCTCGCCGCTGCCGAGCAGGGCGTAGAGTGTGTTCGGCAACGACTCGACGAAAGGCGGCGTGGTGACGAACTCGATGCGCAACACGCGCTCTGCCGTCAGCGTCCGGTCGTCGACGGCGACCGTCGGCAGTGCAGTCGCCGTAGGCGTTCCCGTCGGGATACCGGCCGCGCAGCCGACGAGCAGGTGGCGCACGGCGCGGACGAGATCGTCGATCCGCGGCACGGCCGCCGGAGGCGATTGCTCGCAGGAGTCGAGCGGCGCGGCGCCCAGGGCGATCCTCACCAGAACGACGAGCTCGTTCACGGCCACTCTGCCGTCGCCGCTGCAGTCGCCGAAGCACGCCTCCACCGACCCAGCGCCGGCCGGCTGCGGCTTCAGCGGCAAGACCAGGCACGCGAACAACAAACCCAGCAGAACTGACGTTTCGAGACCGCGCACAGTGCGGAGACCACACCACGGAAGTCGCGTCGCGAGCAAGGATCGGACTCGGTGCCGCTGGCCGCGCTGGTCAGCGGGAACCGGGATCGCCGTGGTGGGGGCTGGGTTCGCCGCGATCCCTCCGACGCGGCGCCCGCACGTCTGAAGAACTCTCACAATCGGAGCTGCTTCGATAAGCGCGCGCACGCCTGGGCGAAGTCTGATCTGTTCCTTCCAGGGCAACTCGCGACAACAGCGCGAGCCGGCGCCGTCATCGATAGACGTCGCGTCGATGGCCAACGGCCATCACGCGGACGACCCGCTCCGCGTCGGAGATCTCGTAGAGGACACGGTAGTCGCCGACGCGGACACGGTAGGCGTTGCCAGCGCCGCCCAATTTCTTTGACCCGACCGGGTGCGGTTCGATCGACAACTCCAGAATTGCGACCGCGATCTTGCCGCGCAGATCCTTCGGTATGGGCTGCAGGTCTTTGAGAACCGACGCCTTAATCGCCAGGGAGTAAGGCATTCAGCTCGTCGACGGACGACACGAACATATCGGGCTCGCTCCGCCGTTCCTCGATGAGCGCGAGGTCTTCGGCATCGCCCAGCCTCTCGAGCAACCGCTTGTACTCCTCGATCGAGAGCACAACAGCTTTCGCCCGACCCTTCTCGTCAACGATGAACTGACGCTGCGTTGCCATGAGCCGACTTTTACCGAGCAGCGCATCGCCACTCAAGCCCGTCGTTTTCGCGTGTCCGCCGCCGCTGTTCCGGATTCAGCGCCGCCGGCTCATCGGCGTTACATCGCTCGCCGTCGCACTTGCACCCTATGTGCACCCATCGCGCCCGTGGATCACGGTGGCGCTTGCCACCTTCCGTCATGGCCGGTGAAGTTTGGGGAGCGCGTAAGACCCGAAGATTGCCAGATCATGTCGAAGAGTGGGCGCACGACCGTGCTGATGTCCCACTGCTCGAGGTCGGGAATCACGACTTCCGGAAACGTCAGAATCGGACGATCAATCGGCTTTCCCGCCTGAGTCTCTGACAACATGACGTGCCAACCCTGAACGCCTACCAGGGTTAGAAGGACCGCGATCGGTCCCGTCTCTCCAATCGCGTTGAGCACCGCCACGTGATCGCAGATTACCTGCACCAAGTCCTTCTCGAGGTACCGCCCGGCTATAGTTTTCCGGGCGTCGGGCTTGATGCGCGGCAGCAGCATGTCGTCTGCGGTTTCAATGCAACCGTTGCGAAAGTAGAGGCTGTAGCTGGCGTTACTCGGATCGGTGGCGGTGCGGTAGATAAGCATCAACCCGTCAACGTTGTACTCGTAATCCCCACTGCCGATGAGTGTGGCAACTCGTCCAGAAGTACGGATGGCGCCGAGATCGACCGTCCGCCCCGGGTCGAACGCGCTGAATGGAACAAGATGTAGAGCAACCAGCGGCTGCGCATTCACGTGATTTGGGAAGCTGGCGTTCGATGTTAGATGACGAATTCGTGACTCCCGAAAATCGCGAATCCGATCTGCCAACGTCGCGTTTCTACCAACTGCTTCTTTAATTCGGTCAACGTCCATCTGTATCCTGCCGGCGGAGCCCCTTTCCCAAAACTTAGAGTCCTTTTGGATCCAAACGGCGTGGGGCGCTAGCCAGCTTTTCGGCACTCGAATGATGATGGCGTGGCCGCGTTCTCCAATCGCCATTACGTGAACGATTGCCCGCACTGACGGTAAACTCCCTCCGGTGAAACGACTCTCGAGCTGATTCTTCACGTCGTCGGGATTGATACCTGGAAGTCCGCAGAGTTCCTCGGCGTTTCCATCGTCGTCCTGAGCGATTCCGATGATGATGTCGCCCCCGTCCGAGTTTGCGAACGACGTTACATCGGCAACCAACTCTTTCCGATCCTTGTCGGATCCATCGTAGAGTGCCTGCTTGAATTCGACGTGCCGGCCCTCTGGAAAGCGCGCGTGCACCAGGTCTTGCAAGTCGTCCGGTGTGATCGATTCGAGCGGCTTACGCCTCAAGGGGTACATGCCGGTGCGGTGTCTAACACGATCGGCGCTTCCTCAGCGAGTAGGTTTTCGGTTCCGCCCACGGCCGCCCGGTCTCGCTTTACCTACGCGAGCCTTCTGCTCGCCGATTGGCGCCGAGCTCCTCTACGTCTCGCAACAGCTCGGACACCACAGCGCGTCGCTCACGCTCGATGTGTACGGCCACCTGATGCCGCACGACCGCCGGCACGTCGCCAATGGGCTTGAGGCGCTTGCGCCCGCCAGCACCCTATCTGCACCCGTGACCGGGTCCGCGCGAATGCGGGCGGGGCCTGAATGCGAAGAACCCCTTGATTTCTCAAGGGGTTCTTCAAACGCGCCCTGCGTGATTCGAACACACGACCTTCTGATTCGTAGTCAGATGCTCTATCCAGCTGAGCTAAGGGCGCGTACGGCGTGAAGTCGGTTGGTTAGCATGGGGGGGTGGGAGCGGCAAGGTGGGGAGTGGGGAATGGAGAGTGGGGAGTGGGGGAATCGAGGTCAGCCGCCGGTCTCTGTTGATCTGATCGAGCGTGCGAAGGCCCGGCAGCAGATCGAGAATTCGATGCCATCCAAAATCTCCCTTCATCTGTGTTCATCTGCGTTCATCTGTGGATCTGACCTCGATCAGGACAAAAGAAATCCGCAGATTACGCCGATTCCGCAGATGAGAGATAAGCTTGGGCACTGCAGCTCTCGCCGGATTCCAAGTCATCATTGATGGAGTTTGCGAATCGCGAGAATTCCATGGGTCCGAACTCGATGAGATCGTTACGAGACAACGATCTGCGCCATCGGCGTAATCTGTGGATGAGTTTTTTCTGTCGAGGCTAAGACAGGTGCCGGCGGAAGAATGCGGTCCCGCGCGTCCAGGCTTGCTCGGCGACGGCGGGGCGGTAGGCGTCGGGGCGGGTGTCGTTGAAGAAGGCGTGGCCGGCGCCCTCGTAGACTTCGATTTCGAACGTCTTGCCGTTGCGTTCGAGGATGCCGCGCAGCTCTTCGATGTCGGCGGGCGGGATGATCGCGTCGTCGGCGCCGAACATACCCAAGTAGGGGCAGCGCAGTTGCGGGGCCATGTCGAGCGCGCTGGCCGGCTTGAGGTCGTTGGTCTGCCTGTAGCGCAGCATGCCGTACCAGCTCACCGCGGCGGCGATGCCGTCGATGCTGCAGGCGGACATCAGCGTGTACTGGCCGCCCATGCAGAAGCCGGTGACGCCGATCGAATCGGCGCGCACCTCGGGTAAGCCGCGCAAGTAAGCGACAGCACCGGCGACGTCGCCGAGGATGCGGCGGTCGGGCAGGGCAGCGAGCCAGCGATACACCGCGTCGAGGTCGGCGAGCTTCGGCGCACCCTCGCGGCTGTACGGGTCGAGCCCGACGGCGAAGTAACCCTCGCCGGCGAAGCGCTGCGCTACGCCGCGATAGAAGTCGGACAGGCCGTGTACGTCGGGGATGATAATGATCGCTGGCGCTGGACCACTGTCGCGCGGCTG
>CADEER010000144.1:11446-12841 GCA_902826395.1 uncultured bacterium | reverse complement strand
GGCTGGCGGTCGCGATCGAGGACAGGAGGCGCGGCGAGACGGTCTTCGCCGCGCGGCTGTCGATGCGCCGTCGGGAGATCGGTGGCGCGGGGCTCGCGCGTGTCCTCTGCCGCTATCCGTTGATGACGGCGCAGGTCATTGCCGGCATCTACCTGCAGGCGCTGCGGCTCTACATCAAAGGGGCGCCGTACTTCGCGCCACCCGGCAACGCCGGGCCGGCCGGCGTCGTCGCCTCGCGTCATCGCATCGAGGAGGTTCGAGAATGATCGACCGAGTTTGCAAGAAGGCATTCGCCGCTTCTCTGCAGCATCTGCGCGGAGGGCGGCTAACGATCACCGACGCGGACGGCACGGCGATCTTCGGGTCGGGTGCGGGCGATCTGCGCGCCTCGCTTCGGGTTGCCGACGTGGCGTTCTACCGCCTGGTAGCCGCGCGCGGCGTGGTGGGCGCCGCCGAGGCGTACATGGCGGGGATGTGGGAGACCGATGACCTCGCGGCTTTGACACGGCTGATGGCCCGCAACGCGGCGGTGCTGCGCCGGATGGACGGAGGAGCGGCGCGGCTGACGCGGCCGCTGCTGCGCTGGTTTGCCCGCCGCCGTCGCAACACGCGCGACGGCAGCCGAGGCAACATCGCCGCCCACTACGATCTGGGCAACGAGTTCTTCGCCAAATTTCTCGACCCGTCGATGACCTATTCGAGCGCCGTCTTCGACCCGCCCGAAGCCGACCTGGAGACCGCGCAACGCGCCAAGTACGAGCGGTTGTGCGCCAAGCTCGAGCTGCAGCGCGACGACCATGTGCTCGAGATCGGCGGCGGTTGGGGAGGCTTCGCGATGTACGCGGCGCGCCGCTACGGCTGCCGCGTGACGACGACGACGATCTCGCGCGAGCAATTCGAGCTCGCGCGCTCGCGGGTCCTCCAGGCCGGGGTCGCCGACCGAGTCGAGGTCTTGATGGCCGACTACCGCGATCTGCGCGGCCCCTACGACAAGGTGGTCTCGATCGAAATGATCGAGGCGGTCGGCCACGAGTTCATGGAGGAGTACCTCCGCGTCTGCTGCGAGAGGCTCCGTCCGGACGGTCTGTGCGCGATCCAGGCCATCGTGCATCCCGACCAGGTGTTTGAGGAGTCGAAGAAGACGGTCGACTTCATCAAGCGATACATCTTCCCGGGCGGATCGCTGCCGTGCATCTGGTCGATCAGCGACGCGGTGAAGAACGCGACCGACTTCCGGATGATCCATCTCGAGGACATCGGCGCGCATTACTCCCGGACGCTGGCGGCGTGGCGGGAGCGGATGCGCGCCAACCTCGGCGAGATCCGCGCCCTCGGCTACGACGACGCCTTTCTCCGCATGTGGGAGTTCTATCTCGGCTACTGCGAAGGGGCGTT
>CADEER010000144.1:0-11346 GCA_902826395.1 uncultured bacterium | reverse complement strand
TACGAGGTTCCGGCCGACTTCTTCCGCGCCATTCTCGGGCCGCGCCTCAAGTACAGTTGTTGCTACTGGCCGCGAGGGATCGAGAGTCTCGGTGCTGCCGAAGAAGCGATGCTGGAGCTCACAGGCGCGCGCGCCGAGCTGGAAGACGGCATGCGCGTGCTCGAGCTCGGCTGCGGCTGGGGCTCCCTCACGCTGTGGATGGCCGAGCGCTATCCGAGTAGCGAGATCACGGCGGTCTCGAACTCGCAGGGCCAGCGGACCGCCATCGAAGCGGAGTGCGCACGGCGCGGGCTGCGCAACGTGACGGTGATCACCGCCGACATGAACGACTTCGACGCCGCGCAGGTCTTCGATCGCGTCGTCTCGGTGGAGATGTTCGAGCACATGCGCAACTACGAGCGGCTGCTCGAACGCATCGCCGGCTGGCTGGCACCGGACGGCAAGCTCTTCGTCCACATCTTCTGCCACCGGTCATATGGCTATCTGTACGAGCCGCGAGGGCCGAGCGATTGGATGGCGCGCGAGTTCTTCACCGGCGGCACCATGCCGGCGGATTGGCTGCTGGCGCGGTTTCAAAGGTCGGTCGAGCTCGAGCGCCAGTGGCGGATCGGCGGTCTGCACTACCAGCGCACCCTCGAAGCCTGGCTGAGTCGCCTCGACGACCGGCGCGAAGAAGTCGGGCGGATCCTCGGAGCAGGGCGCGCCGACCTCGCCCCGGAGCGCCAGGCAGAGCGATGGCGGCTGTTCCTAATGGGTTGTTCCGAGCTGTTCGGCTATCGCGGCGGCAGCGAATGGTACGTTTCGCACTACCTGTTCCGCCGGCGGCCCCCCGGCTTGCCGGGTATGTGAGCCGCGGCCCTTCACCCGCGGGTACCGATCTTCAGCTCCTGGCCGGCGATTTCCACACCCTGATTCTGCCAAAGCACTTGACGGCGGCTCCGCTTTGTCGTTTCAAAGGGTGGCTGAAAAAGATGAAAAGTCCGGAATCGCTTCGATCTGAGCACGAGTGTGTCCGTTGAAGCGGGTAGGGGTCGGGGAAGTGGCGCGGGTTCAGTGCCGGACTGCGGTGAACCGCGATGAGCGACCGGCGATCCGGTGATAACGAGACCAGAACCTACCCAGGAGGTGCACCGATGGAGCGATCCCACTTGAAAGGCGTCGAACCGGCCACGACCGGCAACGGCCTCGATACCTCGCGTTTGCGGCCGGCGACGGCCGCCGCTGCCGCGGCGAGCAGCCGCACCGAGACGGTGCGCGGCGCCGACCCGATGGTCGACCTCGAGAAGATCCGCGACATTCTCTTCGGCGTCGAGCGCCGCGAGTCGGACCGCCGCTTCGCCGAGCTCGAGCAGCGCCTCGAAGACCAGGCGATCCGTGCCGAGCTCGAGATCCAGCAGCGCATGGAGGCATTCGAGGAGCAGCTCAAGGCCGAAGTCCGCACCATCGGCGCGGAGCTCACCGCCGCCCAGCAACACAGCGCGGAGCGCCTCGACAATCTGGCTGCCGACCTCAAAGCGGCGATGGCGCAGGTAGAACATCAGGTCGAAGAGCTGGCGGCGCAGACCGCTGCGGGCGAGCGCGATCTGCGCGAGCAACTGGCGGAGCAGGGGACCAGCCTCGGTGAATCGCTGCGGCAGAACGTCGAGGAGCTGAACGCGTTGATCGAGGAGAAGACTCGCCAGTTGCGCGCCGAGAAAATCGACTGGGCGGGCTTCGGCAGCATGCTCGGTGAGCTTGCCAATCAGGTTGCGGCGAAGCGCCCGAGCTGACGATGTCCTCGCAACCCCTCAGGGTTGATCCAGGCGAGGACGTCAAGCGACGCGACGGCGCAGAGGGCTCCGGTCGGGAGCGGCTCTCGCCGTCGCCGCCGCGCGTCGACTCGCTCCTTCAGGGCAGTGCCGGCGGCGACGGTCCGGAGATCCACCTCGACCAGTTGCGCCAGCTCCTGCTCGGCTACGACGACGAGCGGCTCGATCGACTGCAGGGCTGGCTGAACGATCCGAGCTATCGCGCCGAGGAGATCAGCAAGAGCCTGCCGCGCGCCGTGCGACTGCGTCCGCACGGCGATTCACAACTAGGCGAGGCGCTGGGACCAGTGGTGGAGACGGCGCTCGTCGATTTCTGCCGCCGCGATCCGGAAGCGGCAGCGCGGGCGCTGTCGCCCGTGATCGGCGCGGCGCTGCGGCGCGCCGTTCGCGAGCGGCTGGCGGCGCCGCTGCGCGCGCTGCGCCTGGCAGCGACGATGCCCGGGCTGCGCTGGAGGCTGGAAGCGCGCCGCGCCGGCGTCGACTTCGCCGAGATCGCCGATCGACACACGCTCGTCTATCGCATCGAACACGTGCTGCTCTATCACCGCGCCACCGGGATGCAGCTCGTCGAGGTTGAGAATCCCGACATGCCGCGGCTCTCCGGCGACGATCGCGCCGCGGCGCTGGCGCGCGTGCGGGCCATGCTCGGCCTGGCGGCGGAGGAGGGCGACGAGGCAGTCGCTCCCGGCGTGCTCGGTGTCGCCGTCGAGACCGGACCGCGCCTCATGCTCGTCGCATTGGTGCGCGGCAAGGCCCCCGAGCTGTTGCAGGACCGGCTCACCGCGACACTCGACGCGATCCATCTAGAACGGCGCTTCTCGCTCAAGACGTTCGCGGGTGACCCGGCGCCTTTCGAGCTCTGCCGTCCGCTGCTCGAGAAACTGCTCGCCGCCGAGTACGACGAGCCGCGGGTGGGGTGGGCGCCGTTGGCGGCGGTGACGGCGATGGTTGTTGCGCTGACCGGCGCAGCCTTGCTGCTGTTGTGAGGCTCGTGAACCGTGAGCCGTGAACCGTGAACGGCCGACCCGCTGCACGGTTCACAGTTCACTCGCCTCGAAATCACCCGTTCGGCGCCAGCGTGGGGCTGAGCGGTGTCGCGGTGTTGCTGCTGTTGTGAAGGTCGTGAACAGTAAACCGTGAGCCGTGAACGGCCGACCCGCTGCACGGTTCACAGTTCACGGTTCACTCGCCCCGAAATCACCCCCCCAGCGCCAGCGTTGCCGAGAACGGCGCGTCCGCGGGAAGCTCCTCGACGGGGACATCGTAGACGCGGGCCAGGAAGGCGAACGAGCCCTGCTCGTCGAAGCCGACCAGCTCGACGAGCAGATCCACGATGTCCTGCACGGCGATGGTCCCTTCGACTGTGAGCGGTCCCTCGAGGTCCGCGGCGCCGGAGAAGGTGACATCGCCGAGGCCGATGAAACGCGGCGTGCCGTCGGCGCCCACCAGCCCGTTGAGCTGCATGCGCAGGTCGACGGGCGCGCTGGTGAACGCAGCGGAGCTCGTCGACACGGAGGTCGTGGCGACGTCGGCAAATGAGAAGCGCTCGCTACCGGTGACGTCGGTCGCCACCGCCAATGTGTCGTCGGTGATCGCAAAGTAGAACGCGGGTGACACGCCGCGGATGAACTGAACCGCGACCTCGTCGGTCGGATACGTCAGCGACAGACTGCCGAGCGGTGCCGCCGCGCGACTCGCGGTGCGCGCCACGGCGCCCTGCACGGCGATCGGGGTGCCGTCGATCTCGATCGTGCCCGTCACTTCGAAAACGCCTTCGCCGTCGAAGACATGCTCGGCGGTCGCCGGGTCGACGATCGTCCCGTCGCCGAGGGCGATCGAGGCGACGAGATTGGGGACGTCTGGCCAATCGATCGAAATCGCGACGTCGAGATCGGCGAAAACCGGGGACAGGACGAGCTGATTTGGATCCTCGACATCGCCGGCGACGACGTCGGCGGCGCGCTGCTGACGAATGGTCCAATACGTCATCAGGTGGGTCTTGGTGTGAACGCGGTACTCGTAGGTGGTGCCGTTCGGCACCGCGGTTTCCGCGGTGAGTCCGCCGCCGTACACCTGCGCCGCGGGATAGCGATATGCCGCTTCGCGCCGTCGGATGACCTGCTCGGCGGCGGCGAGCAACTCCGCGGCGTCGTCGAGGTAAGGCTGCGCCGCCGCGGCGGGATCGTCGTCGCCCGATCGCTCGGCGGCGCCGAGCGCCAGCATGCCTTCGTATAACGTGGCGACGTGCCCGGCGCGCAACTCGTTGATCTCGAGGCCGTCAATCACCTCGGCGAGCCAGGGCTGGCCGGCTTCGGGCACGGCGGCGACCCATGCTCGCAAGCGCGACGTCCAAGCCGCGTACGCTTGCTCAGCTTCGCGCAGCGCCGCGAGGTCGCCATCGCGGAAGCGCGTCGCATCGGCGGCCGACAATGCCGCCGCGGCGGCGAAGGTGAGCGGCGGCTGCGGGTGGAAGGTGAATCCGGCGCGCTCCGAAAGCTCCTCGGCGGGATCCTCGCCCGAGAAGTAGGTGTACAGGCCGCCCGGTCGACCGGCGTAGTCGAACCGCTCGAGGAAGAACAGTCGCTGGTGGTCGATCACTTCCTTCATGACGGCGATCATCTCGTCGCGCGCCGCGCAGCTCTGCGGCCATGCCTCCGGCGCGCAGAGAGGATCGGCGATCTCGCCGAGGACGGCGTCGAACGGCACATCGACATTCCAATGCCAGAGGCCAACCCCGTAGTCCTGCTGCCAGTAGCCCCACTCGTGGCCGCTGTTGAACTCCTTGTGCCGGCGCAGCGTGCCGCCGTTCTTTTCGAGCAGCGGCGCGACGAGCTCGATGTCGCGATGGCGCGCCCCGAGGTACAGCGGCAGGTACACCGGCACTGGATTGTCGTAGGAGAGCCACCACGAGCTCTCGGGAAACCATTCGAGCGGGCGGCCTTCGGCCGACGCTTTCTGCATCAGACAGAGCTTGTGGGCGAACGTGACCTGATTGTAGACGATCGCCGCCCCTTCGAGTGGCGGCAGCATCACGGTATGCACCGAGACGCCGATCCGGGGATCGGTGTGAAAGGCGAGGTCGTAGTAGTCGGAGACGCCGCGCGCGTTCGTGCCCGGCGGGCAGCCGAGGTCGCTGAAGTTGTCGACCGGCTGGCCGCCGCTGGTGTGGTTGTTGATGATGACGGGAATGTCGGGCCGCAGCTCGAGCGCCTTTTGCCCGGCCCAATTGATCCACTGCACGGTTTCGATGTCGGGCGTGACGGACACTTCGGTCGGCCCGAAATGAATGCCGAACTGCGTCGTGTCCGGCGCGCGCGCCAAGGTTTGCTCGACGAGGGTTTCGATCTGTTCCTGAACGGGGATCGGCGACATCGGGTCGATCTGTGGCCGGCCGCCCTGCTGCACGTTGTGCAGGGTGATGCCGACGCCGCTCGTCATGCCGAGTAGAGCACGCAGCTCGTTGAGCTCGGCGACGCGCCGTTGGCGCGCCTCCTCGGAGGCAATGCCGCGACCGGCGCCGCGGAACGATTCGCCGCGATTCTTCACGATCCAAAGGTTCGCGTTCTCCGCCTCGTCGATCGGGAAGTCGCCGTCGGAGAAGGACTCGAGATGCTCGAGCGGGTGTGCGCCGTGGAACGTGTAACCGCGAAAACGAAAGTCGGGCACGTAATCCGGCGAGCTGCCGCGTGCCAGGATCGTCGGCGTCTTGGCGCGAGCGCGCAACTGGCTGGCGGGAACGCGGGGAACGTACTCGTCCTCGGGGTGGTAGTAACGCACGCCGAGCCGGCGGAGCCCCTCGTAGAGTGCGTACTGGCGCGCCAGCTTCGACTCGCCGGCGAGCAGCAACAGGGTCGCGCCCCGGTCTCCGGCGCTCAGGCTGTTCTCGAAGTCGCCGGCGTCGACTGTCTCGATGCGGTAGCTGCCTTCGGGCAGAGCTCCGATTGCGCTCGCGGGAATCGCATCGGGAGCCAGAAGCTCGGCGTCGAGGACGACGACCAGCCCGGCGCCGGCGGTCGCCGCCAGATCGGTGATCGCCTCGGTCGACGACGGAGGCGAGAGCCGCACCGTTTCGGGTGCCGCACCGGCGATGTGCGTCAGATAGTCGGCCGCCGCGGTGACGAGCCGATCGCGCAGCGGATCGGTTTCGTCGGATGCGACGACCAGGATCGCGTTGGGCTCGACGACGGGTCCCGCGTCGGAGTCGTCGCCGCCACAGGCAGCCAGCAGGAGCAGGGGGAGAAGGGCGAGTGTGCGGCGGCGCATCATCCGTGCACCCTGCCGGGCCTCCGCGGGACTGTCCAGCCGCTGAGTGGTGACGACGGCGGGTCGAGGTTCAGCGCGGTTCGGTGACGACGACCGCGGCGTAGCTGCCCTGATCGATCGCGACGTCGAATATGCGCTCGGTGCCGTCGGCGAAGGCGACGCGGACCTCATGTTTACCCTGCGCTGCCGGTACGCGGGCGACGAGGAATCGATCGGGCAGCGTCAACCACGACCGGGTATCGGGTTTATCGAGTGCGACCAGTACGCCTTCGGCTACGACGCTCAGCACGTCGCCGAGCGCTTGGCTCTCGCTCTTGCCGGCGGCGCGAACTCCCTCGGCGGCGGCGGCGCGGACGATCATGCGGCTGATGGCTGCGGCCAGGATGCGCGGCTTGAGTTTCTCGTACTCCGCCTCGATCGCCGCTCCGAGGTCGACGATCTGCTCGAGCTCGACCGTCTGTCCGTTCACCTGCAGCACGGGTGTGCCGAGCACGCTGGGGGTGGACCTGAGCGCCGGATACACGAGCACTTTGGCGGCGCCGTACTTCAACGGATCGATGTCACCGGTCAGCACGCTGCCGGCGATGCCGACGGCGGCGCCGACGGGGATTCTCTCGGGAACCCTGTGCGGCACTCGCCCGATGCCGGCGACGATGAGGATCTCGCCGGCGGCGCCGTCACGCGCCGACGTGTCGACGCTCTTGCTGATCGTCGCTTTGAGACGCTCGCCTCGATACGAGTAAGAGCGGGCCAGGCGATTGATCGGCACGGCGAGCGACTGCAACTGGCCGTTGGCCATTGCCTCGTCGTAGTAGCGCAGCGCGCGATCGCCTTCGCCGAGCTGTTCGAATACGAAGCCCGCCAGGTACGTGCCGAGCGTCGAGGGTCCGGTCGCTGCCTCGCCGACCGACGCCAGATACTCCCGCATCACCTGGAAGCGCCGCGCCTCGACGGCCGCTCCACTGGAATCGCCACGCGCGAGGTAGTTGAGGAGATTGACGGCGTTGAGCGACAGGCGCTCGCTGGGTGGCGAACGGTAGGTGCGGGCGCTGTCGCTGTAGACGTAACTGGCGAAGGAGCCAACGGGATCGGAGCTGAGGTCGAGGAGCTCGAGGTGGGCCTCCGCGGCGGAGAGATCGCGCGCCGATCCGTCCCACACGGTGATCGCCTGCTGCAGCGTGCCGCGCTCGAGAACGCTCAGGGTTCGGTCGCCATTCCAGGTGACCGGGAGCTCCGCGGCGGAGCCGACCTCCAGAGCCGAGTTGATCGAGCCGATGGCCGCCTCGAAATTGCCGGCGGCGGTGGACTGCATGGCCGAGGCCATGCGGTCGGAATACGTGGCACAACCCCCGCCGACGCAAGCCAGCAGCAGCGCAACGGACGCGAGCGCGCCGGCTCTATGCATGTCGTCGCTCGCGAAGAGGAGACTAGCGCGTCAGCGCCTTCGAGCGGGTGACCTCGTTCTGGAAGCGGATCAGGCCGGTCTCGACCTCGAGCACTTGCAGGAACAGCGAGTACTGGACACGGCGCTGCTTGTTGAGGCGTTCGTCGACCGAGGTGATCTTGCCGGTGAAGAAGTATTGCGCGCCGAGCTGGCGCCCCAGCCGTTGCGCGCTGCTGGGGTCGAAATCGCTGCCGTGCTGGATGCCGATCTCCCGCGCCAGTTGCTCCTGGCTGCTGCGATCCACGACCCGCACTTCGTTGGTGTTCACGAGCGCCGTTTCGATCGAGGAGAGCAGCGTCAGCATCTGGTCGTCGATGTGCTGCGTCGTCGAGTTGCGAATCGGCCAGATCGCGACGATCGGCCGCTGATCATCGGCCTTGATGTCCTGCTGCCAGAAGGCGGAAGCCTCGAGCCGCGACAGATAGTCGTCGACCAGGTACGTGATGTCGTCGCGGTCGAGCGTCGTGCTCATGGCCGCTCGATCGAGATCGGGATTGGCGGTTCCCGGCCCGCCGCGCGTCGCGCGCGCCTGACAGCCGGCGATGAAGACCGAGCCGCCGAGCAAACACAGGGCAAAAAGAAGTGCGAGCGCGCGCCTGGTCATCATCCGAAAAGGCCTCCAATAGCCGCGAAAGGCAGGAACACGAGATCGAGCGGCACCGTCAGAACGAACAGCGGCACCTTGCCGGCGGGGTGAATGGTCGAGTCGGCAACACCGCGCGTCATCCCGAAGATGTAGGACGAGTTGTAGCTGCTCGGCTCTTCGACGGGCGCCGGGGTGTAGCGCGGCTCCAACTCGCGCGGCCGCGTGCCATCGTCCTGTGCCAGCTGCACGACGGCGTCGTCAACGAAGTCGTCCGCAATTGCCGGGCGCCCGGCGAGGGCGGTGCAGACGACAAGGGCGGCGACGGCGACTCGAATCGTAATCGCTCCATTCATGGTCGCGCAGCGTACCGATCTGCGAGCAAGCGTCAAGCCGCCGCGCCGGGGCAGTCGGCGAACGCGCTCTACGGGTTCCGGTGTTGGTCATTCCGGCGAAAGGGAGTGTCGGAGAAGTGGCAGCTGAGCCATGCGTTCCGGAGATCGAATGCAGGCCGACAAGGCGAGGGTGCTCTGTCGCATCCGCGAGGAGCTATGGTTCGAAGGAGCTATGGTTCGAGCGCCATTGCTGCTAGCTTTGCGAGCATGTCCGCCGGCGCAAAGAAGTTTCTCGAGGAGGCGCTTTCTCTGTCCGGAACCGATCGCGCCGATATCGCCGCTAGCCTCATCAAGAGCTTAGACGTTGCGGAGGAGGAAGCTGCCGACGAAGCGTGGGCTGCCGAGATTGAGCGGCGATGCGCTGAGCTCGATCGCGGGGAAGCCGTCACGTCGGATTGGGCGGCGGTACGTCGCCGAATCGAGTCACGCCTGTCGAAGCCGTGAAGCCCGTTCGTGTTGTCGCGGCGGCGGCGGATGAGCTCGAAGCGGCAAGCGAGTGGTATGATGGCCAGCGTGCTGGGCTCGGTGCGCGCCTGCTGTCCGATGTCGACACAGCCCTCGAAGTGATTCAACGCAGTCCGGGGACGGGAAGCCCCGTGCCCAGTCTGGGGGTGAAGTTCGCCGAGTGCCGCTCAGGCGGTTCCCGTACTTCGTGATCTACCGAGAGCGTGGCCTGGAGATCCAAATCATCGCGTTTGCCCATACGAGTCGAAGACCCGGATACTGGCGGGGCCGTTGAATCGGTTGCCCCGGCCCAGAAAACGCGAGATGGAATCTGGAATTTGCAACACGGAGTCGTAGTTCAGCCGGGATGGTGAAACTGGCAGACACAAGGGACTTAAAATCCCTTGCGGGTTTACCCGCGTCCGGGTTCGAGTCCCGGTCCCGGCATTGATGAAAACGAGCGCGACTGGGGGGACTGGTTGGCAATCCCGAATCGAGCCTGGGATTGGACTGCGATGCGGTGGACAGCGTTGCTCGTTGGCGTCGCTGCGGGGTTTGTCGCGGCGTGCGGTGACGACGACGGTGGATCGGCGCTGCGCGCGTGCGTGGACCGCAACGAGTTGCGCAACGTCTACTTCGGCGATCTGCACGTGCACACGGCGCTGTCTTTCGACTCGTATGCTTTCGATATCCGCAATCGGCCCGCCGACGCGTATCGCTTCGCGAAGGGGGAGATAGTCGCGCTGCCGCCGCTCGATGCTTCGGGGAACGGGACGCAGTCGCTGCGGCTCGAGCGGCCGCTCGACTTCGCGGCCGTTACCGACCACGCCGAATATCTCGGCGAGGTCGATATCTGTCTGACGCCGGGGCTCGCGGGGCACGACGCCGAGGTCTGCGAGACGTACCGCAGCAACGGTCCGCTGGGGCAGACACTGCTCGGTGTCGAGCTCACCAGCGCCATGCCGGAGCGCGACTCTGAGATCTGCGGCGAGGGGGAGCGCTGCCTGGCGGCGGCGCGCTCGGTGTGGGACGAGATCGTCGCTGCGGCCGAGGAGCACTACGACCGCAGCGACGCGTGTTCGTTCACCACCTTCGTCGGCTACGAGTACACGGCCAACACCGGCGCCAGCGCCCGCCATCGCAACGTCATCTTCGCCAACGAGGCCGTTCCGTTCCCGACCTCCTATCTGGAGGAGCCGCGACCCGAGGGGCTGTGGGCGGCGTTGCGCCGCGATTGCATCGATGCGGGTGGCGGTTGCGACGCGATCGCCATCCCGCACAACAGCAACCAGAGCAACGGCAACATGTTCGCCGTCGATTACGAGGCGGCCACGTCGCCCGACGACGAGCGCGCCCAAGCCGAGGCCCGCGCCGCCATCGAGCCGCTGGTCGAGATCTATCAACACAAGGGCGACTCGGAGTGCGGCAACGGCCTCGGCGGCGCGTTCGGTGCACCCGACGAGCTGTGCGATTTCGAGAAGCTGCGGGTGCCGCCGTTTCCGGACTGCGGCGATCAGACCGGCAGCGGCGGTGTCGCCAACGGCGGCTGCGTCTCGCGGCTCGATTTCGTGCGCGGCGCGCTGCTCGAGGGCCTGCGCGAGCGCGAGCGCATCGGCGCCAACCCGTACCGGCTCGGCGTGATCGGCAGCACCGACACGCACGACGGGATTCCCGGGGCCGTCGCCGAATCGGGATGGTTGGGGCATCGCGGCAGTGTCGACGACGAAGCCGAGGAGCGGCTCGGCGCTGGGGGGTTCCGGGCCGGGTCGCTGTTCAGCCCGGGCGGTCTCGCGGCCGTGTGGGCGGAGGAGAACACGCGCGAGAGCCTGTTCGCGGCGCTCAAACGCCGCGAGGTGTACGGCACCAGCGGCCCTCGGATCGTCGCGCGTCTGTTCGGCGGCTGGGGGCTCGACGCCGATCTCTGCGACGATCCGGACGGCTTGGCGCGCGCCGACGCGGCGGGAGTGCCGATGGGCGGGGTGCTCGGCGGGCCTCCGAGCTCGGACGCGGCACCGGTGTTTTTCGCGACCGCGGCCCGCGACCCGGGCGGACCGCAGGGGGCAGGCACGCCGTTGCAGCGCATCCAGATCGTCAAGGGCTGGGTCGACGGTGGCGAGGCGCGGCAGCGCATCTTCGAAATCGCCGGCGATCCCGGCAACGGCGCCGGCGTCGACGATGAGTGCGGGCCGATCGGCAGCGGCTTCGACTCGTTGTGCGCGGTCTGGACCGATCCCGACTTCGATCCGCGCCAGCAGGCCTTCTACTACGCACGGGTGATCGAGAATCCGAGCTGCCGCTGGACGGCACTCCAGTGCGTCGCCGCCGACGTGGGTAGTGATCTCGCCGCATGCGACGACGCCGAGTTGGTGCGTGTCATCCAGGAGCGCGCCTGGACCTCGCCGATCTGGT
>CADEER010000143.1 GCA_902826395.1 uncultured bacterium | reverse complement strand
GTCGACAAGATCGTCGGCCCCGGCAACGCGTACGTGCAGGCGGCGAAGCGTCAGGTGTACGGCCAGGTCGACATCGACGCGACGGCCGGGCCGAGCGAGGTTCTGGTCATCGCCGATACGAGCGCGCGACCGGCATTCGTCGCCGCCGATCTGTTGGCCCAGGCCGAGCATGGCAGCGGCGACGAATGTGCGATCCTCCTGACGACGTCTCGCCGGGTCGCGGCGGCCGTGCTGCGCGAGATCGAGAAGCAATTGCCGGCGCTGCCGCGCCGTCGCGACATCGCGCGCGTCTTGAAACGACGCGGCGCCCTGATCGTCGTGCGCGACATCGACGAGGCGGTGGAGATCGCCGAGGAGATCGCGCCGGAGCATCTCGAGATCCAGACCAAACGACCGCTCGCCGTCGCCCGCCGCCTGCGCAACGCCGGGGCCATCTTCTGCGGTGCGTACGCACCGGCGCCGCTCGGCGACTACGTCGCCGGACCGAATCACGTCCTTCCGACCGGTGGATCGGCGCGATTCTTCTCGCCCCTCGGCGTCTACGACTTCGTCAAGCGATCGAGCGTCGTGCAGGCTTCCGCTGCGGCGCTGGCCGAGCTCGGTCCGGCGATCGAGACCCTGGCCGAGCTCGAGGGCTATGGCGCGCACGCCGCAGCGGTGCGCGTGCGCCGCGGTTGAGAATGGTGAACCGTTAACCGTGAACCGTGAACGAGCGTCCCTTGCGCATACCAACACTGCTTTGGATGCCGAGTCACCTTCCCCGCGGTTATAGGTTCCCCGGTTCACGGTTCCGTTCCCCGGTTAACGGTTCACGGTTAACGGTTAACGGTTCCCGATCTGTCGAATCGCCAAGCCGTTCCCCTGCTTGACTTCGCGGGCATCAGCCGGGACGCTCCGCGGCGGAGGTTGTTGCGATGCCCACGGCGAAACCGCGCACCGGCGAGTTGAAGCGCAAGACAAAGGAGACCGACATCTCTGTCGCTCTCGGCGTCGACGGCTCGGGCAAATCGAAGATCGACACCGGGATCGCGTTCTTCGACCACATGCTGGACAGCCTGGCGCGGCACGGCTTCTTCGATCTGGAGATTCGCGCCAGCGGCGACCTCGACGTCGATCAGCACCACACCGTCGAGGACGTCGGCCTGGCGATCGGCGAGGCGTTCTCTCAGGCGCTTGGCGACATGAAGGGAATCCGCCGCTTCGGCGAGGCGAGCTGTCCGCTCGACGAGGCACTGGTGCGAGTCGTGGTCGACGTCAGCGGCCGGCCGTTCTTCGTGTACGCAGTCGAGATCGACCAGGATCGGGTGGGCACGTTCGACACCGAGCTGATTCACGATTTTCTGCTGGCGCTCTCCAATCAGATGGGCATCAACCTGCACGTCGACATGGTGCGGGGCCGCAACGCGCACCACATCATCGAGGCGACCTTCAAGGCGCTGGCGCGGGCTCTCGACATGGCGACACAAGTTGATCCGCGCGTCGCGGGCGTTCTGTCGACCAAGGGCGTACTTCAAGGGCGAAGCAAGGGGCGGGGGGCGGGGGGCGAGGGGCGAGGGTAGGTGGCGACTTCGTCGCGGCGTTCAATCCGACATCTCGATCTCTTTTAAATGACCTCTTCCGACACCCCCGCCCCTCGCCCCTCGCCCGCCGTCCCCGATCGCGCCCCCGAAGTAGCGGTGATCGACTACGGCATGGGCAATCTGCGCTCGGTGCAGAAGGGCTTCGAGCGCGTCGGCATCGATGCCGCGGTGACGAGGGACCCCGAGACGATCGCGGCGGCCCGTGGCGTCGTGCTGCCGGGGGTGGGGGCGTTCGGCGCCTGTATGGAGAATCTCGCCGCCTACGAGTTGATCGGGCCGGTGCGCGACGCGATCGCCAGCGGACGGCCGTTTCTCGGCATCTGCGTCGGGCTGCAGTTGCTGTTCGAGGAGAGCGAGGAGTACGGACCCGTGCGCGGCCTCGGTGTCCTGCGCGGCCGCTGCCGGCGCTTTCCGCACGATGCGGAGCTGCGCGTGCCGCACATGGGGTGGAACCAGATCGACAAGCGCGTCGCGTCGCCGCTGTTTGCCGGGATCGACGACCGCGCCTTCGTCTACTTCGTGCACTCGTACTATGCGCAGGCGGAAGATCCGTCGGTGGTCGCCGCGTCGACCACGTACGGCGTCGAGTTCACGGCGGCCGTGACGCGCGACAATCTCTATGGCTGCCAGTTCCACCCCGAGAAGAGCCAGGCGGTAGGTCTGAAGATCCTCGCCAACTTCGGCGACATCGTCCGAGGGAGTGGAACCGCAGATGAACGCAGATGAACGCAGATCGGTGTCTGCAGTTTCGGAGTGGATGGTGAAAAGGACTCGCTCTTTGGAAGGGGATCCCCGCTCATCTCGGAGAGTCGATTCTGCGATCTGCGTTGATCTGCGTTCATCTGCGGTTTCGAACTTCCGATGCTGATCATTCCGGCGATCGACCTGCGCGGTGGCAAATGCGTGCGCCTGCTGCGCGGCGACTACGACCAGGAGACCGTGTACGGCGACGATCCGGTGGCGATGGGCAGGCGCTGGGTCGACGAGGGAGCGACCTTTCTGCACGTCGTCGACCTCGACGGTGCGTTGCACGGGCAGGCCATCAATGGCACCGCGATCGCCGTGCTGTGTTCGAGCCTGTCGATCCCGATCCAGGTGGGCGGCGGTGTGCGCACGGTCGAGCGCGCCGGCGCGCTGCTCGGCCTCGGTGTCGACAGAGTCATCTTCGGCACCGCGGCGCTCGAACAGCCGCAGATCGTCGCCGACGCGTGCCGGCGCTTTGCCGGCCGCATCGCGGTCGGCATCGACGCCCGCCACGGCAAGGTGGCCGTAAAGGGATGGACCGAGACGAGCGCCGTCGAGGCGGTCGATCTCGCCAGACGCATGCAGGACGCCGGCGCCGCTCGCATCATCTACACCGACATCGGTCGCGACGGTACGCAGGAAGGCGTCAACGTCGAAGCGACCGCGGCACTCGCCGCAGCGTTGGAGATACCGGTGATCGCCTCGGGCGGCGTCGGAACGCTCTCGCACATCGAAGCCCTGCTGCCCTACGAATCACAGGGCATCGAAGGCGTCGTCGTCGGCCGCGCCCTCTACACCGGCGCCGTGCAACTTCATGAGGCGATTTCGATCTCGAAACCGCAGATGAACGCAGATGAACGCAGATAGCTTATCGTTGAGAGCGAACAACACGCTTGATCCCGAGCTGAGGGGTTCCAAAGTTCAGCAGGAGTTCCACGGTCAGTCCGGTCGCTCTCAAATAGTTCAAGATCTGCGCTTTGTGGATGGCGTCGAACGCCTTGGCGGCCTTGATTTCGACTATGACTGTTTGGTCGACAAGGAGGTCGGCGCGGTAGTCACCCACTTTAAAGCCGCGGTAGAACACGTCCACGACGGCCTCCTCGTGTACCCCTACATTCTGCTCTCGGAGCTCGTGGGCAAGCGCCCTTTGGTAGACCTTCTCGAGGAATCCAGTGCCGAGGGTATTCGAGACTTCGATGGCGGCTCCGATAATCCTGTTGGTTAGGTCTAGATGAGCGTAGTTCTCTGACATGTTGATTGACATGATCTTATTGCTTGAGCTTCGAATCAAGTCTTCGGCTATCTGCGTTTATCTGCGTTCATCTGCGGTTTCTTTTATATGCTGACGAAGCGGATCATTCCCTGTCTCGACGTCAAGGACGGGCGGGTGGTGAAGGGCGTGAACTTCGTCGGCTTGCGCGACGCCGGTGACCCGGTTGAGGCGGCGCAGCGCTATGACTCCGAGGGGGCCGACGAGCTCACCTTCCTCGACATCACCGCTTCGCACGAGAAGCGCGACATCATCCTCGACGTCGTTCGCCGCACGGCGGAGACCGTCTTCATGCCGTTGACCGTCGGAGGCGGAGTGCGCGAGCTGCAGGACATTCGCAACTTGCTGAATGCCGGCGCCGACAAGGTATCGATCAACACGGCGGCGGTGGCGGACCCCGAGTTTGTCGCGCGCTCGAGCGAGCGCTTCGGCAACCAATGCATCGTCGTCGCCATCGACGCCAAGCGCGTTGGACCTGCCGCCGACGGAGCGATGCGGTGGGAGGTTTTCACTCACGGCGGCCGCAAGCCGACCGGCCTCGACGTGCTGGCCTGGGCGCGCCGCATGGAAGAGTACGGCGCTGGAGAGATCCTCCTGACCAGCATGGACCGCGACGGTACGCGCGACGGCTACGATCTCGAGCTGACGCGCGCCGTTGCCGACGGCGTCGCGGTGCCGGTCATCGCCTCGGGCGGCGTCGGCAATCTGGAGCACATCTACGCCGGCCTGACGAGCGGCGGCGCGTCGGCGGCGCTCGCCGCATCGATCTTCCACTTCCGCGAGTACACCGTTCCGGAGTGCAAGGAATACCTCCGCGCACGCGGCGTCGCGGTGCGCTGCGTCAGCTAGCGCCCGACCACCATCACCGCCGTCAACGCATGCCGCACGGCATCGGCGCGAATACGGCGATGACGCAGCAATCTCGCCGTTGTCGCCCGGCGGCCTGCCGGCGACTGAACGAAGACTTGGACTGCTGCGTGTACGCGATGGCACGCCACCTGCATCGATCGTGGAAGTACGAGGTTCATGATGACGCGTGGAACGGTCCTCGCGATCGATGACGACAACGACTGTCTGGAGATGATGCAGCACATGCTGCGGCAGATGGGTTTCGCCGTCGCCGCGGCACGCAGCGGCGAGGAAGGTCTGTCGGTGATCGGCGCGGCTCAACCGGTGGTCATTCTGCTCGACCTGTTGATGCCGGGAATGGACGGCTTCGACGTCTTGGCAAAGCTGAAGGCCAGCTCGGAGACGCGCTCCATTCCGGTGGTGATTGTTTCAGCGCGCGGCCAGGATGACGACCTGCTCGCCGGCTATGTCGCCGGCGCCGACTACTACGTGTCCAAGCCGTTCACCATCAGCCAGTTGCAATACGGCATCGAGATGGTGCTCGGCGCGCGGAATGCCAGCCTCGCCGGCGAGCCTGCACCGGCCGGCCGGCCTCTGCCGGCGCGCCAGCACTGAAGGGGGCGCGCGCGGCGCACGGGGCTCGCACCCGATGCGCCGCGCGCGCCTTCGTCTTCAGTTGAAGGTTGCCTTCGCGGCGGCGCCGCGATCGTCGTGCAGCATGCCGAGGCGGCGCCACTCCGATTCGGTGCGCTCGGTGATCAGACCGAGCCGCTTCAGATTGGGCACCACCGTGTGCATGTATATCTTGCTGTTCACCAGGGCCCATTCCGGCAGACTCAGGTACACCTGCACCACCGCGTCGGGTTCGAGCCCGTACTTGGGTCCGAGGATGCGCAGCATGTCGAGCTGCTGGTTGGCGTTCAGCGACTCGAGGATGGAAAACGCGAAGTCCTCCATTTCGGCGAGCTCTTCGGGCTCGGAGTCGCGCACGACCTGGCGCATGCTCAGCATGCCGAAGGCAGCGTGGCGCGACTCGTCGATCTGCACGCGACGCACGATGTCCTGCAGCAGCGGATTGCTGGTCGAGCGAGCGATCTCGTCGAAGATGCCGACCGCCATGCCCTCGAACAGCGTCTGCATGCCGAGCGTCTTGAGCTTCCAGGTGGGCGCTTCCAGCAGCTTGTCGAGGAGAATCTTCAGAGTCGGGTCGATCGGGTAGAGCGTTCCCATTTTGCGCTGCAGGAACTTGGCGATCACCTCGACGTGGCGCACTTCGTCGATGACCTGCGAGCCGGCGTAGAACTTGGCGTCCATCGTCGGGCAGGCGTTGGTGAGCTGCCCGCACAACTGGAGGGCCGCCTGCTCGCCGTGCAAGAGCTGCGACAGCGTGTGGCAGAACTCGTCGCGCGCCGCTTCTCTGCAAGTCGCATCGTCGGCGCCCATCGAAGCCAGGATCGACGGCAACAACTGCGCGTTCTGCTTCGGCAGAAACCACTCGTCGCGGGGAAACGGCATGTCCCAATCGATGTCCGTCTCGGCGTTCCACTGGCCCTTCTTGCCGCGCTCGTAGAGGTTGCGCAGCTCTTCGATCTCGCTGCCGTACTCCCAGGTCCAGCGCAGATCGAGCGGCACGTCGACGTCGACCTTCTCGCGCAGGCCGGCGACGACGCTCTCGTCGACGAAGTCGACGGCCTGAAAGTCGCCGAACTGGCGGCGGTACTCGGACAAAAGTTTTTCTGCCATTGCCGTGTCTCCTCAGAAAGAAAAATCAGCCACAGATGAACACAGATACACACAGATGGTCAGACCAACTCGGATCCTTGCGATCACCGCGCCGTCTCCTCCGGGTTTCGGAGCACAAGGCGAGGAGCATCCGTGTTTATCTGTGTTCATCTGTGGCTAAGACTTGCTGACCACCAACCCGTGGTGCAAAAACGCTTTCACTTCTCGTTTGCGGCGTTCGACCTCGCGCGGATCGAAGATCGAAGCACCGACGATCTCGTCGCCGAAATCGCCGGACGCGAAGTGGTAGACGACGATGCCGATCAGACTCTGCAGAGTGTGCGGAATGTTCGCGGCGCGGATCTCTCCCTGCGCCATGCCGTCGCGCAGCACGTTGCTGACCTGCTGCAGGATGCGCCGGGTCGCGTCGTCCGCTTCGCGGCGCTCGTCGATGTCGCCGGCCAGCTCCTCGTCCTCGAAGAGCGCGCGCAGCAGGACGCGCGCGTGCGCCGGGGTGCGCGCCAGCAGATCGATCAGCAGATCGACCCAGCGATCGAGCCTCTCGGTCGCCGAACCGCCCTGCGCGAGGCTGCGGGTGAGCTGAAGATCGATCTCGCTGAGGATCCGCTCGACGGTTGCGGCGTGCAGTTGCGCCTTGGTGCGGAAGTGATGGAAGAGCGACGACTTGCTGAGGCCGACCGTCTCGGCGATCTCGCTGATGCCGACGCCGGCGTAGCCGCGGCGCGCGAAAAGCTCTTCCGCTGCTTCGAGAATCCGGTCTCTCGCCGAGACCTCTGCCGCGCTCGTCCGAACCATCCTACCGACCGATCGGTCGGATAATGCCGATCGTCCGGTTTGGTGTCAAGCGCTATTTCGGCCGCGAGACATCAGGTGTTTCACGGACTTGAGCTTCTGGCGCGAATCTGGGTTTATCGACGCCGGTTGGCTGGCGCGTTCAGATCTCGGAGGGGTGTCCAAATGACGAACTCGAACCGCAAGTCGCACGGCATCGCGTTTTCGTTGCTGGTCGCGGTGCTCCTCGCTGCCGGGCCGGCCGGTGCCCAGCCCCACTGCGTCGGCGACTGCCAGGGCAGCGGCACCGTGCAGATCAACGAGCTCATTATTTGCGTTTCGATCAGTCTCGGCAGTCGGCCGGTCGTGGATTGCAACTCGTGCGACTCGAACCTCAACGGCGTCGTTGCCATCAACGAGCTGATTCAAGCCGTGAACGCCGCGCTGAACGGCTGCCCCGACGACTCGACGCCGACTCCAGCCGAAGAGACGCCGACTCCGGCCGAAGCGACGAATACTCCCGTGGCGACAGACACTCCGGGAGGTCCGACATCGACGCTGACGGCGACACCGACGTCGACTCAGCCGGTCGCGACGGCGACACCGACAGCGACACCGACAGCGACTCAGCCGGCTGCGACGGCGACGCCGAACGAGGTAGTCGAAGAAGTGGCGGGTGCTTCCGCGGCGGTCGCGAACTCGCTGTCCTCCGTCGTCAATGTGGTCGCCGCGGTAGTCGCGGGAGTATCGGGCGGCGCGTCGCCGGCAGCCGAGTTGAGCGGAGTCATTGGCGGCGGCGCCGGAGGCGACACCGACCCGTGCGAGCTCGGCGGTACGGTGTTCAGCGACATCCAAACCGTCGGTCTGGCGGCGAACGTGACCGTCATCTTCACCAACTGCGAAATTGCGCGACCGGGCGGCTCCGTTGTGTTCGACGGCAGCTTGACGGTGACCGGCCTCAATCTGCAGTTCCGCGGCAACGGCGCCTTCGAGGCGACGATCGAGTTCAAGGACGACCAGGGGCAGACCAGTGCCATCACCCAGGCCGACATCCAGTCGCCGGTCGCACTGACGACGGTGGCAGGCGGCGGCGATGCGTGCGCTGTCGACATTCCCGTGCTCGGCAGCCGCCTCATCACCGGATTCGACCTGACGATGCTCACCGGCACGCTCGATTCCATCGTTCCAAACGAGGGCACGGCGCGCGTCGAGTTCCTGAACACCAACGTCCAGCTCGACATCTCCGAGTCGGACGGCGAGTGCGTGCCGATCGCGTTCCAGTTGCTGTTCGATGGCAACAGCCAGATCACCCAGACGTCGGATGCCGGCAGTGAGATCGCCGAGACCTCGGGGGGAACGACGGTCGCGTTCGATCTCGAGTTCGATTCCTTCATGCTCTCGGCGGTGCAGACCGGCGACGAATCCCTGGTGACGATGACCGGCGACCTGATCGCCACGTGCTTCGGCGGGACGATCACGCTCAGCACGCCGGAGCAACTGAGCTTCATCCTCGGCCGCTTCTGCCCGGGCGATGGCGTGCTCTCCATCGAGGACATCGGCGACATCGTCTACTCGGAGGAGGGAGTCACCGCCAACGGCATGACGTTCGCGTCGTGCCTCGATCCGGCCCTGCTGACCTGCACGGAATGAGCGAACGCGTCGGCCGGCGGTATTCGCCGCCGGCCCCGCGCCTCGCGATTCGCTCCCGGTTCATAGACGTCGATCTACCGCACACACCCAGACTCGGAGGGCCGTGAGATGTCGAACTCCATCCGCACGTTGCGTGGCATTGCAGTCTCACTGCTGGTCGCCACTCTCTTCGCGGCGGCGCCAGTCGCTGGCCAGGGGACCTGTGTCGGCGACTGCAGCGCCAACAACGCCGTGGCGATCAACGAGGTGATTCTCTGCGTCGCGATCGGCCTCGGCAATCGGCCGGTGGCGGATTGCAATTCGTGCGATTCGAACGACAACGGACTGGTCGCCATCAACGAGCTCATTCAGGCGGTCGGTGCGGCGCTCAACGGCTGCTCGCCCGGCGTCTCGACGCCGACGCCGCCGCAGGCGACCGACACTCCGGGCGGCCCGACGTCGACCGCGACCGCGACGCCGACGCCGGCGGCGGACATCGAGAACGTGTCGGGTGCATCGGCTGCGATCGCCAACGCGGTGGCGTCGATTCCGAACGTTCTCGGCGCCGTCCTGGCCGGCGTCAGCGCGACCCAGTCGGCGCAGTTCGCCCTCAACGGAATCCCCGGCGGCGGCGCCGGCAACGTCGACCCCTGCGAGCTCGGTGGCACGGTGACGGAGACCAGCGACCTGCCGAACCTGGAGCTCGTACTCGACGACTGTCGAGTCTCGCGGCCCGGCGGCTCCGCGCTCTTCGACGGCACGCTGAACGTTACGATCACCCAATTCCTTCCTCCGCCGCTCGGCGGAACGGCCTCGTTCGAGGCGGACATCACCTTCTTCGACGACGCGGGGCAGGTGCTCACGACGACCGCTGCCTCCCTGGCCTCCCCGATCCGGCTCGCAGTGGCGGCAGCACCGGGGAATCCCTGCGCGATCGACGTTTCGGTTCTCGGCGAAGTCCGCATCACGCGCCTCGACCTCACGCGCCTAACCGGGGATCTCGTGTCGCAAGTCCCCGCTCAGGGGACCTCGTCCGTGACTTGGAACGATACCGATGTTTCCGTCGCCGTGCGTGCGCTGTCCGAGGATTGCGTGCCGGTCGACTTCGACGTGACGGTCAACGGCGACGCCACAATCAATTACCAAGGCCCTTCGGCCGCTCCCGCGACTGCCTCGGGAGGGGTCTTTGCGGTCGTCTTTGACGTGACGTTCGATGACTTCGTCGTCGCCGCCACCGGCGACGGCAATGCTTCGGAGGTCGAGATCTCGGGCGACCTGACCTCGAGTTGTCTCGGCGAAACCGTGACCTTGTCTACGCCGGAAAGCCTGAGCTTCCTGCTCGGTCAGTTCTGTCCGAGCGGCGGCACGCTGCACGTCGAGGATATCGGCGACATCGTCTACAGCCCGGCCGGCGTATCGGTGAACGGCAAGAGCTTCGAGCTGTGCGTCGACCCAGAGCTGTTGCAGTGTCTGTGACGAGCTGGGCCAGCACGCCCGATCAGGCGTGCTGGCTCTCCAGCCAGCGCTCGGCGTCGATCGCCGCCATGCAGCCGCTGCCGGCGGCGGTCACCGCCTGCCGGTAGCTGCTGTCCTGCACGTCGCCGCAGGCGAACACCCCGGGGATGTTGGTCTGCGAGGTCTTGCCGCGCGTCACGATGTAGCCGTTGGCGTCGAGCTCGAGCGCGTCGGCAAATAGCTCGGTGTTGGGCCGGTGGCCGATCGCCAGGAAGACGCCGTCGATCGGCATCTCGCGCACTTCATTGCTGGCGACGTCGCGCAGGCGGACCGCGGTGACGCCGCCGCTCGCGGTGTCGCCGACGATCTCGTCCACGACCGTGTTCCAGACGAAATCGATCTTCTCGTTGCGGCGGGCGCGATCTTCCATGATCTTCGACGCGCGCAACTCGCCGCGGCGGTGGACGACGCGGACGCTGGCCGCGAACTTGGTGAGGAAGAGCGCCTCTTCCATCGCGGTGTCGCCGCCGCCGACCACGACGACGTTCTTGTCCTTGAAGAAGAAGCCGTCGCAGGTGGCGCATGCCGAAACGCCGTAGCCCATCAGGCGGCGCTCGGACTCGATCCCCAGGGTCTTGGCGGTCGCTCCGGTCGAGATGATGAGTGCGTCCGCTTCATAGGTGTCCTTGCCGACGCGAACGCGAAACGGCGGCGCGGCGAGCTCGACCTCGCTGGCCTTGCCGTAGATGCAGCGGGCGCCGAACTTCTCCGCCTGCCGGCGAAAGACCTCCATCATCTCGGGGCCCATCACGCCGTCGGGGAAGCCGGGATAGTTTTCCACGTCGGTAGTTATGGTAAGTTGCCCGCCGGGTTGATCGCCTTCGATGACGATCGGCTCCAGATTTGCCCGTGCCGCATAGAGCGCGGCCGTCAGCCCCGCCGGGCCTGACCCCAAGATCACGACTTTGTGCCGGTGTACGTTGGACATGTAGCGAGGACGATAATGGCCACCCCAACCGCCCGCAAGAAGGCACGGCCCGCCAAGGTCGCGCCGCTGACCCACATCGATGCCAAGGGTCGCGCCCAGATGGTCGATGTCGGAGCCAAGGACGTCACCGAGCGCGTCGCCGTCGCCTCGGCGACGCTGGTGATGAAGCCGACGACGCTGCAGCGGATCAACAGCGGCAGCATCGCCAAGGGCGAGGTGTTCGCGGTCGCACGGGTCGCCGGCATCATGGCGGCGAAGCGCACCCACGAGTTGATTCCCCTCTGCCATCCGCTGCCGATCAACGTCGCCTCGATCGAGTTCTCGCCGGCCGGACGTGGCCGCCTCGAAGTGCGCGCGACGGTAAAGGTCAGCGGCAAGACCGGCGTCGAAATGGAAGCGCTGTGCGCCGTCACCACGGCAGCGCTGACCGTGTACGACATGTGCAAGGCAATCGACCGCGGCATGGTGATCACCGACGTCGGCCTCGTGGAAAAGTCCGGCGGCCGGTCCGGCGATTACAGGAGACCGGCTCGCTAGCGGCGAGCCTGCAACGACTCATGGAAATCCCAAGCTCCGCAGTTCGAAATCCAAATCCAAATCGAAATCGAAATCGAAATCGGGACCGAAGGAGGCGTCGATTTCGATTTGGATTTGGATTTCGATTTCGATCATCCATGTCGGTCAGTTTCTCTCCGGTGAAGGTATGATCGACCTCCACCTCCATCCCGGGCGCGAGAAGCAGGTTTTGCGCGGTCATCCGTGGGTCTTCGGCGGCGCGATCCGCGACCTCGATCCCGCGACGCCGCCGGGCAGCGTGGTGCGCATTCGTGCGGCGGATGGCGCGATGCTCGGCGTCGGCTATGCGAACCCGCGCTGCACGATCGCCGTGCGCGTCTGCGCGCGCGAAGACGTCGCGCTCGACGCGAGCTTTTTCGCCGCCCGCGTCCGCGCCGCGGCTGCGCTGCGCTCCGAGCTCGCCGCGTCGGGTACTGACGTCTTCCGCTTGATCAACGGCGAGGGCGACTTCTTGCCCGGCTTCGTCGTCGACCGCTTCGGCGGCGTGCTGGTGCTGCAATGTCTGACCGCGGGGGCGGACGCGCTGCGCGGTCATCTCCTTTCCGCGCTGCAATCCATCGACGGCATTGCCGGAGTCATCGACATCAGCCGCGGCGCGGTGCGGCGCGCCGAGGGATTGGGGGACCGGGAGGAGGTGGCGTTCGGCGCCATCCCCGACCGCCTGGTGCTGCGCGAGCGCGGCGTAGCGGCGGTGGTGCGCCCCGGTGCGGGACAGAAGACGGGATACTTTTGCGATCAGCGCGACAATCGCGCCCGCCTGCGCGAGATGGCCGCCGGCAAGGACGTGCTCGACGCCTTCTGCTACTCCGGCAGCTTTGCGATCAACGCCGCGCTCGGCGGCGCCAGCCGCGTGGTGGCGGTCGACAGCTCGCGCGAGGCGCTGTCGCTGTTGGCGGAGAGTGTGGTCGAGAACGCCGCCGCGGCGACGATCGTCGAGCCGTTGCGGCACAAGGTTGCAGAATACCTGCGGGCCACCGACGATGCGTTCGATATTGTCGTCCTCGACCCGCCGCCGCTGGTGCGCAAGCGCTCCGAGGTGGCGCGTGGCGTGCGCGCTTATCGCGACCTGAACACCTGGGCTATGCGTCGCCTGCGCCCGGGCGGCGCGCTGTTCACCTTCACCTGCTCGCAGCACGTCGACACCGAAACCTTCCGCCGCGTCGTCTCCGAGGCCGCGGCAAGTGCCGGCCGCAGCCCCCAGGTCCTCGCCGCCCTCGGCCCGGGGATCGATCACCCGGTCGCACTGGCGCATGTCGAGGGGGAGTATCTTCGTGGACTGCTGCTGCGCGTCGATTGAGTCGAGCGTTGGGTGCTGTGAGACCGTGAACGGTGAAC
>CADEER010000142.1:10826-13139 GCA_902826395.1 uncultured bacterium | reverse complement strand
GGATCTCCTTGATCTCGTTGAGCGACTTGCGGCCGAAGTTCTTGGTCTTGAGCATTTCCGCCTCGCTGCGCTGAACGAGCTCGCCGATGAACTTGATGTCGGCGTTCTGCAGGCAGTTTGCGGAGCGCACCGACAGCTCGAGCTCGGCGACGGGGCGGAACAGGTTCTCGTTGAGGGACGGAGTCTTCGTCTCGTCTTCCTCGGCCATCTCCGCCGTCTCCTCGAAATTGATGAAGATGGCGAGTTGGTCTTGAAGAATGCGCGCCGCATAGGCCACGGCGTCGTCCGGCCGGATCGAGCCGTCCGTCCACAACTCCATGCTCAGCTTGTCGTAGTCGGTGCGCTGACCGACGCGAGCGTTGGTCACCGTGTAGTTGACCTTGCGGATCGGCGAGTACACCGAGTCGACCGGAATCGTGCCGACGGGTGCGTCTTCGTCCTTGTTGCGGTCAGCCGGCACATAGCCGCGTCCCATCTTCACCGTCAGCTCGGCGTCGATGCCGCCTTCCTTCGAAAGCGTAGCGATCTCGAGCTCGGGGTTGAGCACTTCGAGGTGCGCGCCGGTCTCGATGTCGCCGGCCCGCACCACTCCTTCGCCACGCGCTTCCAGGCGCGCGGTGGCCTCGAGGCCCTCGTGCAGCTTGAAGCGCACCTGCTTCAAGTTGAGGATGATGTCGGTGACGTCCTCGCGGACTCCCGGCAGCGTCGAGAACTCGTGCAGCACCCCGTCGATCTTGACCGCCGCGATGGCAGCCCCCTGCAGCGACGACAGAAGGATCCTGCGCAGTGCATTGCCGATCGTCGTGCCGAAGCCTCGCTCGAACGGCTCACCGGTGAACTTGCCATAGGTCGCGGTCAGACTGCGGTCGTCCGACTCGAGAGCCTGCGGCTTCAAAAGATCACGCCAATTGCGTTGTGGTTGCATCCATGACCTCCAAGTCGTGGATTACTGGAAACTTTAGAAATGCCCTGTTTACTTCGAGTACAGCTCGACGATGAGCTGCTCGTTGATGGGCATGGTGAGCTCCTGGCGCTGCGGGAGCATCTTCACTTTCGCCGTGAAGGTCTCGGCCGTCACCTCGAGCCAGTCCGGCGATCCGCGATGCACGGCCTGCGCCAGCGCTTCCTGGACACGGACGATCTTGCGGCTCTTCTCGCGAATGCTGACGACATCGCCGACGCTGAGCAGCGCCGACGGCACGTCTACCTTGCGGCCGTTGACCGCGATGTGACCGTGGCGAACCAGCTGGCGCGCCTCGGCGCGCGAAGTCGCGAAGCCCATTCGATAGACCATGTTGTCGAGGCGGCGCTCGAGGAACTGCAGGAGGATCTCTCCAGTGACACCGCGCGAACGCGCCGCCATCTGGAAGTAGCGACGAAACTGCCCTTCGAGCAGTCCGTACATGCGCTTCACCTTCTGCTTCTCACGCAGCTGCAGGGCATATTCGGAGAACTTCTGGCGCCCCTGGCCGTGCTGGCCGGGCGGATAGTTGCGGCGCTCGATCGCGCACTTGTCCGTGTAGCAGCGCTCCCCCTTGAGGAACAGCTTCAGACCTTCGCGCCGGCACTGCCGGCAGACGGAATCGACGTAGCGAGCCACTGGTACTACCTCCTACACCCGGCGCCGTTTCGGAGCGCGGCAACCATTGTGGGGGATGGGGGTCACGTCGCGAATGAGGGAAATATTGAACCCGGCACCCTGCAGCGAGCGCAGCGCCGATTCGCGTCCGGCTCCCGGACCCTTCACCTCGACTTGCACCGTGCGCATGCCGCTCTCCTGCGCCTTCTTAGCGGCCTGATCCGCAGCGAGCTGTGCGGCGAACGGCGTGCCCTTGCGGGATCCCTTGAAGCCCACCGAGCCGGCCGTCGACCACGCGATGACGTTGCCGACGCTGTCGGTGATGCTGACGATCGTGTTGTTGAAGGTCGAGTTGATGTGCACGACTCCTTCCGTGACCACCCGCTTGACCTTCTTCTTCTTGCCGGCCTTGTCGCCGGGACCCTGCTTTGCCATTCAAACTCCTCGATCCTGCCGCGTCACTTCGTCGGCGCCTTCTTCTTGCCGGCGATGGCGCGGCGCGGTCCCTTGCGAGTGCGGGCATTGGTGTGCGTGCGCTGCCCGCGAGCCGGAAGGTTGCGCCGGTGCCGCATGCCCCGGTAGGTGCCGAGATCCATGTGCCGCTTGATGTTCATTGCGATCTCACGCCGCAGGTCACCCTCGATCTTGTACGACTGATCGATGACCTGACGGATCTTGACGACGTCGTCGTCGCTCAACGCGTCGCTGTTGGTGGCGGGATCGACGCCCGCCTT
>CADEER010000142.1:0-10726 GCA_902826395.1 uncultured bacterium | reverse complement strand
GAGGCTCTGACTTTCACGGCTGTCTCCTACGCGACTCTCACGCGTCGAAATGCGAGAGAATGCGGCGCGATATCTCTTGCGGGCTTCCCACTCCGTCCACCTCACGGAGGACGCCGCGCTCGCGGTAGTATTCGCAGAGCGGAGCGGTCTCCCGTCGATAGACCTCGAGACGGGCGCGGATCGTGTCCTCGTTGTCGTCGGAGCGACCGCGGCCGAGCATGCGTCCGACGAGCTCGTCGACCGGTACGGCGATGCTGACGACATGATCCAGCTCGACTCCCGACTCTTCGAGCAGCTCGCCCAACGCCTCGCCCTGGGAGACGTTACGCGGAAAGCCGTCGAGCAGAAACCCCTCGGCCGCATCGTCGTGCAGGCGCTCGCGGATCAGCCCGATCACCAGATCGTCGGGAACCAGTTTGCCTTCGTCCATGAACCCCTTGGCGCGCACGCCGAGCTCGGTGCGGTTGCCGACAGCAGTACGCAGCAGGTCGCCGGTCGAAATATGGGGGACGCCCAGCCGCTTCTGGATCAGATCGGCCTGAGTACCTTTCCCAGCCCCCGGAGGGCCCAACAGAACGGCGCGCATCACTGTGGTTTCTTCGTCCATCCTCAACCGCGGCGCCCGCGTACGCGTCCGCGACGCATGAATCCCTGATAACTGCGGGTGAGCAGGTGGGTCTCCATTTGCGCCACGGTGTCGAGCGCCACGCCGACGACGATCAGCAGGGCCGTCCCGCCGAAGAAGAACGGCACGTTGAAGTAACCGATCAGAATCGTAGGCAGCACGCAGATCGCGGCGACGTAGATGGCGCCACCGAGGGTGATCCGCGATAGAACGCGATCGATGTAGTCGGCGGTGCGCTGTCCGGGGCGAATGCCCGGGATGAAGCCGCCGAACTTCTTCATGTTCTCGGCGACGTCGCTCGTGTTGAAAGTGACCGCTGTATAGAAATAGCAGAAGAAGATGATCAGCCCGACGAACAGGATGTTGTACATCCAGGTTCCGGGCGCCAGCGCATCGCTCGCCGCCCGCGCCCACGGGTGATCGACGAACTGGGTGATCGTGGTCGGGAAGACGAGCAGCGACGAGGCGAAGATCGGCGGAATGACTCCCGCGGTGTTCACCTTGAGTGGCAGATGCGAGCTCTGGCCGCCGTACATGCGCCTGCCGACCTGGCGCTTCGCGTAGTTGACGGGGATGCGCCGCTGACCGCGCTCGATGAAGATGATGGCGGCGATCACGCCGACCATGAGCACGGCGAGGAACAGCAGCGGCAGAATGTCGAGCTGTCCTTCGCGGACGAACTGCGCGGTGGTGATCAGGGCGGAAGGCAGCGCCGCGACGATGCCCGCGAAGATGATCATGGAGATGCCGTTGCCGATGCCGCGCTCGGTGATCTGCTCGCCGAGCCACATCAGAAACGCGGTTCCGGATGTGAGCGTGACGATGGTCATGAAGCGGAAGCCCCAACCCGGGCTGAAGACGACCGGCGCACCGCCGGGAGATTGCAGGTTCTCCAGGCCGATGCTGATGAACATCCCCTGCACGATCGACAGCACCACGGTGCCGTAGCGCGTGTACTGAGTGATCTTGCGGCGACCCGCCTCGCCTTCCTTGGACAGTCGTTCGAGGTGCGGAACCACGACCGTCATGAGCTGCAGAATGATCGACGCGCTGATGTACGGCATGATGCCGAGCGCGAAGATCGAGAACTGCTCCAGCGCGCCGCCCGACATCAAATTCACCAGGCCCAACACCGTATTGGACACCGACTCGAAGAACTCAGCCAGCGCCTTGCCGTCGATGCCCGGTGTCGGGATCGCCACGCCGACCCGATAGACCGCGATCATCCCCAGCGTGAACAGCAGCCGGCGGCGCAGTTCGGGAATACGCGAGGCGTTTGAGAAACCTTCAAGCACGTTCGATCACCTCGGCGCTGCCGCCGGCGGCCGCAATGCTTTCCCTGGCCTTGCCGCTGAACGCATGCGCCTTGACGTTGAGCGCCTTCTTGAGCTCGCCGCGAGCGAGGACCTTGATCAGTTGCCCCTTGCGCACCAAGCGCTTCGCAAGCAGCGCCGCGGGATCGACTTCGGCTCCGGCTTCGAACTGCTGCTCGAGATCCTCGAGGTTGACCACCGAGTACTCGACGCGGAACGGATTGCGAAAGCCATGCTTCGGCAGTCGTCGCTGCAGCGGCATCTGACCGCCTT
This sequence comes from uncultured bacterium, assembly GCA_902826395.1. Lineage (GTDB taxonomy): Bacteria > Desulfobacterota > Binatia > HRBIN30 > CADEER01 > CADEER01. The sequence continues at coordinate 8,515 of CADEER010000142.1, read as the reverse complement.
CGAAGCCGGGCTTGACGCCGCCACCGGCGCGCTGGCCGGCACCCTTGTGACCGCGGCCGGAGGTCTTGCCCAAGCCCGAGCCGGGGCCGCGACCGAGCCGTTTGCGGTTCTTCACGGACCCCTTGGACGGGGCGAGATTGCTCAGATCCATTGGTGACACCTATTCCGAGTCGACGCGGATGAGATGCGCGACCTTCTTGATCATACCGAGGACAGCGGGACTCTTCTCGACCTCGACCGTCTTGCCCCTGCGGGTGAGGCCGAGACCGCGCAGTGTCTCGCGCTGGCGCTCAACGCAGCCGATCGGGCTTCCCGTGAGCGTCAAGGTGACTTTATCTGCCATGGTTCACTGGCCTCCTTCAGGCCGACAGCTCCGCCACGGTCTTGCCGCGGCGCTCCGCCACTTCTTCTACGGTCTGCAGCTCTTGCAGCGCGGCGATCGTAGCCTTCACCATGTTGTGCGGATTGTGCGAGCCCAGGCATTTGGTGAGAACGTTGCGAATGCCGGAGAGCTCGATCACCGCGCGCACGCCGCCGCCGGCGATTACGCCCGTTCCCTGCCCAGCCGGGCGCAGCAGAACGTGGCCGGCGCCGTAGCGGCCGTTCACCTCGAATGGAATCGTCTCGTTGACGATCGGCACCGAGACGAGTGACTTCTTCGCCGCCTCGATCGCCTTGCGGATCGCCTCCGGGACTTCCTTCGCCTTGCCCAGGCCAAAACCGACCTGTCCCTGGTAGTTGCCGACGACGACGAGCGCACCGAAGCTGAAGCGCCGGCCGCCCTTCACCACCTTGGCGACACGGTTGATGTGAACCACCTTCTCCTTGAACTCGACGCCTTGGATCTCGATCCGATCGCGTCCTCGACCGATAGCCATCCCGTGCTCCTCAGAATTTCAGTCCCGCAGCGCGGGCGCCTTCGGCCAGTTCTTTAACGCGGCCATGGAAGAGGAAACCATTGCGGTCGAAGACCACCCGCTCGATGTTCTTCTCCTTGCACAGCTCGGCGATCAGCTCGCCGATCTTGCGCGCCGCTTCGCGGTTGCCCGAGCTGCTGGCACCGAGTTTCAGCGTCGACGCGGCGGCCAACGTTCGCCCGCTCTCGTCGGAGATGACCTGGGCGTACATGTGCTTGTTGCTGCGGAAGACGCAGAGGCGCGGCAGAGTGTCCGAGCCGCGCACGGTGCTGCGCACCCTCGCCTGCCGGCGCTTGCGCGCCACTGTTCGTTGCGACGTTGCCATTCTCTACCTCCCGCCGGCCCCGGCCGCTTTTCCGGCCTTGCGGCGGATGTGCTCGTTGGCGTAGCGGATGCCCTTGCCCTTGTACGGCTCCGGCGGCCGCAAAGATCGGATCTGTGCGGTCACTTCGCCCAGCAGTTGTCGGTTAGACGACTCCATCGTCAGCACCGTCTGCTTGTCGACCTTTGCCGAGACGCCGGTCGGCAGCGTGTAGACGATCGGATGCGAGTAGCCGAGGCTGAGGTGCACCTGACTGCCCTTGACGTCGGCGCGATAGCCGACGCCGACGATCTCGAGCGTGCGCGAGAAGCCGGCACTGGCGCCCTCGACCATGTTTGCCAACAGCTTACGCGCCAGGCCGTGCTTGGCGCGCGCGTCGCGGTCGTCGCCCTTGCGGCCCACCTGGACCGTACCGCCCTCCACCGAGACGGAGATCATCGGCGGCAGCGCGTACTGCGACTTTCCCTTCGGCCCTTCGACCGAAACGACTCCGCGCTCCTCTTTGATCTTGACGCCATCCGGGATCCGGATGGGAAGTCTACCGATTCGCGACATCGTCTCTCACCAAATGGAGCAGAGGAGCTCCCCTCCTACGTTCAATCGAGCGGCCTCGCGGTCGGGCACGATCCCCGACGGCGTCGACAGAATGTTGACTCCCATGCCGCGACGCACCGAAGGCATCTTCTTCGCGCCGACGTAGACGCGGTGGCTGGGTCGGCTGATGCGGCGCACGCCGCGGATCACCGGCTGCTGCTGGCGATCGTAGCGAATCCAGACCCGCAGATTCTTCTTGCAGTCATCGACCTCGACGACATTGACGTCCTTGAGATAGCCCTCGGCAATCATCACGTAGACGAGGCGCTCCTTCACCTTCGACCAAGGGCACTCGATGTATTCCTTGCGCGCTTTCGAGCCGTTGCGCACACGGGTCAGCAGATCTGCAATGGGATCGGTCATCGACATCGCTGACTCCTACCAACTCGCCTTGCGTATGCCGGGAATCTGCCCGCGCAGCGCGTTGTCGCGCAGGCACAGCCGGCACATGCGAAAGCGGCGATAATAGGCGCGCGGCCGGCCGCACAGCGGACAGCGATTACTCTGACGCACCTTGAACTTGGGCGGGCGCTGGGTCTTGATGCGCATGCTGGTCTTGGCCACTTTGATGTCTCCTACGCCCGAAAGGGCATACCCAGCGCCTTCAACAGCGCCTTGCCCTCGGCATCCGTCTTCGCCGTGGTGACGATCGACACACTGAGTCCGCGGACCTTGTCGATCTTGTCGATCTCGATCTCGGGGAAAATGATCTGCTCGCGAATGCCGAGCGAGTAGTTTCCGCGGCCGTCGAAGGATCGGTCCGAGATGCCGCGGAAGTCACGGACACGCGGCAGCGCGAGACTCATCAGACGATCGAGGAACTCGTACATCCGTTCGCCGCGCAGCGTGACGGCGGCACCGATCGCCATGTTCTCGCGCAGCTTGAAGTTGGCGATGGCTTTGCGCGATTTGGTGACGATCGGCTTCTGCCCGGCGATGGCGGTCAGCTCCACCACCGCGGAGTCGATGATCTTCGCGTTCTGGATTGCCTCGCCGAGGCCCATGTTGAGCACGACCTTCGAAAGGCGGGGAACCTGGTTGGGATTCCCGTAGCCGAGCTCCTTCATGAGCTGCGGAGCCACCTCGGAGCGATATCTTTCCTTCAAACGTGCCATCGATCACCCATCCAGCTGTTCGCCACAGCGGCGACAGACCCGAACGTTCTTCCCGTCGGCCAGCGTCTTCTTGCCCAGTCGCCTCGGCGCGTTGCACTTCCCGCACATACACATGAGGTTCGACAGGTGGATCGGCGCCTCTTTTTCGATGATGCCCGAAGGCTTCTGCGGGCCGGTCGCCTTCGTGTGCCGCTTGACCATGTTCAGGTGTTCGACGATCGCCCGCCCCGAGGCCGGCAGGACGCGCAGCACCTTGCCGCTCTTGCCGCGCTCGCTACCGGCGATCACCATCACCGTGTCGTTTCTCTTGATCCGCGCTCGCATGGTTCTTCTTTCTCCGAAACTCAGAGGACCTCAGGCGCCAGCGACAAGATCTTCATGAACCGCTTGGCGCGCAGCTCGCGCGCCACCGGACCGAAGATACGCGTCCCGACCGGCTCGCGCTGGTTGTCGATCAGAACCGCCGAGTTGTTGTCGAAGCGGATGTACGAACCATCCGGCCGCCCGACCTCTTTGGCCGTCCTCACGACGACCGCCTTCATGACGTCGCCCTTCTTCACTTTCGAATTCGGCGCCGCCTCCTTCACGCTGACGACGATGACGTCGCCCAGCGAGGCGTACTTGCGACGCGAGCCCCCCAGCACCTTGATGCAGAGAACCCGGCGCGCACCCGAGTTGTCCGCTACGTCTAGTACTGTTTCCGTCTGCACCATATCGAATCACAAGCCGGTCCGGATCGCTCCGTCAGACCGCCCTCTCCAGGATCTTCTGCACGCGCCAGCGCTTATCCTTGCTGAGCGGGCGCGTCTCGGCGATCGCCACCCGATCGCCGACGTTGCACTCGTTGTTTTCATCGTGCGCCTTGAAGCGCTTCCGGCGCTTCACGTACTTCTTGTACTGCGGGTGCTTGACCAGGCGGCTGACGGTGACGACCACCGTCTTGTTCATGGCGTTGCTGACTACCACGCCCTCCCGGACCTTGGTCTTGCCACGCGTCGTCGTGTTCATGCCTGGGCGCCTCGCGTCTTCACTCGTTCGTTCCTCACCGTCTTGACTCGCGCCAAATCGCGCTTGGCGGCGCGTAACGCCGCCGAGCTCTCGAGTTGGTTGGTGCCGCGGCGCAGGCGGAACCGAAAGATCGATTCGCGCAACTCGCGTTCCTTGCTATCGAGCTCCTGCTCGCTGAGCTCGCGGATGTCCTTAGCTTGCATGATGCTCTACTCCCGGTCGCTCGCAGTACTGGGTCGCGATCGCCAGTTTGCGCGACGCCAGACGCATTGCCTCGCGCGCGATCTCCGGGGTCACGCCTTCCATCTCGAAAATGATGCGCCCCGGCTTCACGACAGCCACCCACATCTCGGGGTTGCCCTTGCCTTTACCCATGCGCGTTTCGGCCGGCTTCTTCGACAGTGGCTTGTCGGGGAAGATGCGGATCCAGACGCGGCCGCCGCGCTTGATGTGGCGCGTCAGGGCGACGCGTGCCGCCTCGAGCTGCCGCGCCGTCACCCAGCCGCGATCAGTCGCCTGCAGCCCGAAGTCGCCGTAGGCGAGGTCCGAGCCGCGCAGCGCATTCCCCGCGCGGCGCCCCTTGAAGCGCTTGCGGAACTTTACCTTCTTTGGTGCGAGCATGTACTTCTCTCCGCGCTCAGACGCCGACCGGCGTCTTCTGCTCGTCCTCCTGCCGGGTCAGGATCTCGCCGCGGAAGATCCACACCTTGACGCCGATGACGCCATAGGTCGTGCGAGCTTCGGCGGTGCCATAGCTGATGTCGGCCCGCAGCGTGTGTAGCGGCACGCGGCCTTCGCGGTACCACTCCGAGCGGGCGATCTCGGCGCCGCCGAGTCGTCCGGCGCAGCGCACCTTGATGCCTTGAGCTCCCATGCGCATACCGCGGCTGACGGCTTCCTTCATGGCGCGGCGAAAAGCGACGCGACGCTCCAGTTGCAGGGCGATGTTCTCCGAGACCAACTGACCGTCGAGATCCGGCCGCCGCACCTCGTGAATGTTGATGAAAGTCTCTCGCGCCGTCATCGATGCCAGCTCGCTCTTCAGCTTCTCGATTTCCGCGCCCTTCTTGCCGATGACGATGCCCGGTCGAGCGGTGTAGATGTTGATCTTCGCCTTGTTGGCGGCGCGCTCGATCTCCACCTTCGAGATGCCGGCGTGGTAGAGCTTCTGCTTCAGGAACTTCCGCAGCTTCAGATCCTCGTGGAGGAGATCGTCGTAGTCGCGGCGAGCGAACCACTTCGAGTCGCTCGACTCGATGACGCCGAGGCGGAAACCGCGCGGATGTACTTTCTGACCCATGATTGCTCCTGGACCTACCGTTCGTCGACGACGACCGTCAGGTGCGACGTCCGTTTGCGGATCACCGTGGCGCGACCGTGGGCGCGCGGCATGAAACGTTTCATCACCGAACCGCCGTCGACGGCGATGGTCTTGATGTAGAGGCGATCGACGTCGACCGATTGCGTGTTCTCCGCATTGGCGACGACGGAGCGCAGCGTCTTCGAGACGATGCTGGCACCTTTCTTGGGAAGGTGATCGAGCAGCGCAAGGGCTTCGCCGACATCCTTGCCACGCACCATGTCGATCACCAAACGCATCTTTTGCGGCGTGATGCGCAGGTTCCGATTGAATGCACGCGCTTCCATGGCCTACTTCCCCTTCTCCGCCTTCCGGTCGCCCGAATGGCCGTGGAATGTGCGGGTCGGGGAGAATTCGCCGAGCTTGTGGCCGACCATGTTCTCGGAAACGTACACCGGGATGAACTTGCGCCCGTTGTGCACCGCGAACGTGTGGCCCACCATCTCCGGGGAGATGGTCGAGCGCCGCGACCACGTCCGGATGATGCGCTTCTCGCCGGACGATTCCATCGCCTCGACTTTCTTCAGGACATGACCGTCGATGAACGGTCCTTTCTTGATCGAACGCGCCACGATGTGTCCCCTACTTGCTGCGTCGCTTCACGATGTAGCGATCGGTGCGTGGATTGTGTCGGGTGCGATAGCCCTTGGTCGGCCAACCCCAGGGGCTCTGCGGGTGATTTCCTTTGGCGCGCCCCTCGCCACCGCCGTGCGGGTGGTCGACGGGATTCATGGCGATACCGCGCACCTTGGGACGACGGCCGAGCCAACGCTTGCGGCCTGCCTTGCCGAGCGAGATGTTCGAATGGTCTGAGTTGCCGACCTCGCCGATCGTCGCGCGACAAGCACCCTGCACCATGCGCAGCTCGCCCGACGGCAGCTTGAGAAGCGCCATCTGCCCTTCTTTGGCCATCAACTGAATGCTGGTACCGGCGCTGCGGCCGAGTTGACCGCCGCGGCCGGGGCGCATCTCGACGTTGTGCACCATGGTGCCGAGCGGGATGTTCTTGAGCGGCAGCGAATTGCCCGGCCGGATGTCGGACCCGATGCCGGCCTGAACGGTATCCCCAACGCGCAGACCAATCGGCGCCAGAATGTATGCCTTCTCTCCGTCGGCGTAGTGCAGCAGGGCGAGGCGCGCCGAGCGGTTCGGATCGTATTCAATGGCTGCCACACGCGCCGGAATCAGCTCTTTGGTGCGCTTGAAGTCGACCAACCGATAGCGGCGCTTGTGGCCGCCGCCGCGGTGACGCACCGTCATCCGCCCGAGGGCATTGCGGCCGCCGGAACTCTTGCGCGGCGCCAACAGGCGCTTCTCCGGATCCTTTTTCGTGAGGTCGCTGAAGTCGGCCACCGACTGGCCGCGGCGACCGGCCGAGGTGGGCTTATACTGTCTAGTCGCCATTCTCAGGCTCCCTCGAAGAAGTCGATGCTCTGCCCTTCGGCGAGCGTCACGTAGGCCTTCTTCCAAGCCGGACGGCGTCCGACGTGGCGACCGACGCGGCGCGTCTTGCCGAGGTAGTTGAGGGTCCGCACCTTGACCACCTTGACGTCGAAGAGCTTCTCGACGGCCTGGCGGATCTCCGTCTTGTTCGCATCGCGCGGCACGCGGAAGAGCACCTGATTGCCGTCTTCGGCGAGCAGCGTCCCCTTCTCCGTGATCAGCGGCGCGCCGATGATCTGGAACAGATCTCTCATCGCTCGATCCTCCCCTGCAGGGCGGTGATCGCGTCGCGGGTGACGACCAGGTAGCGGTAGCGCAGGATGTCGTAAACGTTGGCGCCGTCGGCGCGCAGGGCCTTGACGCGGGGCAGATTGCGGCTGGCGCGCTCGAGGTTGGTGTTCTCCCCGTCGGTGATCAACAGCGCGCTCTCGACGCCCAGAGCGGCAAGCATCGTGGCAACGGCCTTGGTCTTCGGTTCGACGTCAAGGTCGGCGAGGACCAACAGGTTCCCTTCTTTCAGCTTCAGCGCCAGCGCCGAACGCAGCGCAGCGCGACGCGCGCTGGCGGGCATCCGGTAGGCGTAGCTGCGCGGCTGCGGGCCGTGCACCACGGCTCCGCCGGCCCAGATCGGCGAACGGGACGACCCGGCGCGCGCCCGGCCGGTACCCTTCTGGCGCCAGGGCTTCTTGCCGCCGCCGCTGACGGTGCCACGGGTCTTGACCGACGACGTCCCGGCGCGGCGGTTCGCGTTCTGCATCTTCACCACCTCATAGAGGAGGTGGCGACGCACGGGGCCATCGAAAACGCCCGCCGGGAGCTCGATCTCGCCGGAGCTCTCTTTGGTCTTCGTCAGGACGGGGACCTTCATTTCACTCATGCCTTCTGCTCGACCGCGGCGCCCAGCCCGGTTCTGGTCTTGCGTTTCACGGCCGGCTGCAGCAGCACTACGCCGCCGCGCGAGCCCGGCACGGCGCCGCGGACCAGCAACAGATTCTGATCGGGACGCACTTCCACGACCTCGAGATTCTGCGCCGTGACTCGTTCGGCACCGTATTGCCCAGCCATGCGCTTGCCCTTGAAGACGCGGCCTGGGTACGACCGATTGCCGATCGAGCCGCCGTGCCGGAAGTACTCGTGCGTACCATGGCTACCGGGAAAGCCGGCGAATCCGTGGCGCTTGATGACGCCGGCGTAGCCGCGCCCCTTGGAAGTACCGGTGACGTCGATCAGATCGCCGGCGCTGAAGAGGCTGCCCACCAGAATCTCCTGGCCGGTCGTCAGCGCCTCGCCGCCCTCGTCGACGCGGAACTCCTTGAGCACGTTGAAGACACCCTTGCCGGCCTTCACGCAGTGCTCGCGGTACGCCTTGGTGGCGCGCTGCGCCTTCTTCTCGCCGAACCCGAGCTGCACAGCGGCGTAGCCGTCGGTGGCGGCGTTCTTTGCCTGCACGACGGTGCATGGACCGGCCTCGATCACCGTCACCGGAACCAAAGCTCCGGCGGCCGTGTAGACCTGGGTCATTCCGATTTTCTTGCCGATCAATCCGAGCGCCATGTTTCCGATTTCCCGTAACCCCGTCAGCCTCTAACCTGGATTCCCGCCGCCCCTAGTGGAGCTTGATCTCGACGTCGACACCGGCAGCGAGGTCGAGCTTGCCTAGCGCGTCGATCGTCTGTTGCGTCGGGTCGAGGATATCCAGCAGGCGCTTGTGCGTACGAATCTCGAACTGCTCGCGCGACTTCTTGTCGACGTGCGG
>CADEER010000141.1:6017-13249 GCA_902826395.1 uncultured bacterium | reverse complement strand
GCGACGACGGCGCAGCCGATGACGTTGTACCACAGGAAGCCGAGGTCGCTGGCGAAGAAGAGGATCGCGACCGTCGTCTGCGCGACCAACGCGCCGATCAGCACTGGGGTCGACGTCACTCGCGGCAGGAAGAAGGCGACGACGAAGATGCCGAGGATGGTGCCGTAGAAGATCGAGCCGAGGATATTGACGGCTTCGATGAGGTTGTCGAACAGCGACGCGAAGGAGGCGAAGCTCACGGCGACGGCGCCCCACAGCACCGTGAAGCCTTTCGACACCAGCAGATCGCGCCGCGCTTCAGCCGGGGCATCGAATACGCGCTTGTAGAGATCGACGGTGCTGGTCGCGCCGAGCGCCGCCAGCTCGCTGGCGGTCGAGCTCATCGCCGCGCAGAGAATGACCGCGATCAGCAGGCCGACCAACCCTGCCGGCACGAAGTCGAGGACGAAGGTCAGGAATACATAATCTGTGTCGCGGGTCTCGGCGTCGGGCAGCGCCGCCGCCACCAGCGCCTTCGCTTCGGCGCGCACGCCGTCGGTCCTTTCCACGGCGCGGCGCAGCTCATCGCGCGCGCCAACCTCCTCGCCGCCGTCGAGCGCCGCCACGTAACTCTCGGCGGCCCGGCGCTGCGACGTGAACACTTGTGCGTAGCGGCTCTGCAGCGCCTCGAGGTCGGCGGCGCGTTCGCTGCGCGCCAGGCGGTCGAGGGCGGGCTGGTTGAAGAAGATCGGCGGCTGCGTGAACAGGTAGAAAACGTAGACCAGGACACCGGTGAGCAGGATGACGAACTGCATCGGCACCTTGAACATGCCGTTGAACAGCAGCCCGAGACGGCTCTCGGCAACGGAGCGACCGGAGAGATACCGCTGCACCTGCGACTGATCGGTGCCGAAGTACGACAGCGCGAGGAAGAAGCCGCCGGTGATGCCCGACCAGAAGTTGTAGCGCGTGCTCGGATCGAGCTCGAAGGAGACGACGTTCATGCGGTCGAGCGCGCCGGCGAGCTTGAACGCAGCCGCGAGCGACACGTCATCGGGCAGACTCAGCACGACGACCACCGCTGCCACCGCCATGCCCACCAGCATGACGATCATCTGTTGCTTCTGCGTCTGGCTCACGGCGCGCGTGCCGCCCGACACTGTATAGCCAATCACGACGACGCCGATTCCCAGGATGGTCGCGTTGAGGGGCCACCCGAGAATCGTCGACAGGATGATCGCCGGCGCGTAGATGGTGATGCCGGCGGCGAGGCCGCGCTGGATGAGAAAAAGAACGGCGCCGAGCGTGCGCAGCCGGCCGTCGAAGCGATACTCGAGATACTCGTACGCGGTGTAGACCTTCAGCCGGTAGTAGATCGGCACGAACACCGCGCTGATGACGACCATCGCCAGCGGCAGGCCGAAGTAGAACTGCACGAAGCGCATGCCGTCCTCGTACGCCTGGCCGGGCGTCGACAGGAACGTGATGGCGCTCGCCTGCGTCGCCATGATGCTGAGGCCGATCGTCGGCCAGCGCAGCGTGTCGTCGCCGCGGAAGTAACCTTCCATGTCGGTGACGCCGCGCGTCTTCCACGCGCCCCAGCCGACGATGAAGGCGATGCTGCCGACCATCACGATCCAGTCGAGCGCGGTCACGGCGACCCCGTCGCCCAACGCGTCAACGCATAGAACAGCGCGACCAAGGCGCCGAGCTCAACCAGCAGCAACACGTACAGATTGCGCCAGCTCGACAGCAACGGCGGTGGCGCCTCGGCGCGCGGCGGTTCGACCGACTCACTCACGGCGCCGCCAACAGATTGGTCAACAGGCGATAGGCGCCAGGTACGCCGGCCGGCAATTGTCGGAAGAAGGCCAGACCGGTGTACACGTAGCGGCCGCGCCCGTGCTGCGCGACCAACAGCCCGCCGAGCAGCGGCTCTTCGTCCGGATCGGCGATGCGGAACACGGGCCGGTAGCGGTCGTCCCACGTGCCGGCAAAGTAGAGACCGCGCTCCTGCACCCAGCCGTCGAAGTCGGCGGCCGCTATGCGGTTGGGCCGCTGCAGCAGCGGATCATCCGCTTCGACCGGCGTCATCGCCGCCGTCTCGTCGGTGATGCGACCGCGGTCGATCCGCAGCGGATACGGACCCACGTCGGTGTCGAGCGGCTGCCACTCGGTGTGGGTGTTGTACTGCACGACGACCGTGCCGCCGTCCTCGACGTAACGCATCAACCGCGCATGCGCGGCTCGCAGCACGGCGCTGGTGTTGTAGGCGCGGATGCCGACCAGGATCGCGGCGTAACGCCCCAGGTCGCCGCCGCGCAGCATCTCGTCGCCGACGGTCTCGACGTCGACGCCGATGCTGCGCAGATCGTCGGCGATCGTATCGCCGGATCCGGGGACGTAGCCGATCAGTCCCGCCGGCACCTCGATCGACAGCGGCACCAGATGCACCGTCGCCGGCTGCAGCACCAACTGCAGAGGGATGTGCGGATAGTCGATTACGTCCTGCCGATACGACCAGCGCCTGCCGCCGGCGGCGAACACCGGTCGCACTTCGATCGCGGTGCCTCCCGTCGGACCGCTCACCGCGAAGCTGACGACCACCTCTTCGCCCGCTTTCGCGAGGTCGACCTCGGCGCGCGGCGGCTCGCTCCGCCAGCCGTCCGGCAACTCGAGCGCGACATCACCGCGCACGGCGTCGCGGCCGGCGACGACGCGCACGGCGACGGTCGCGGCGGCGCCATTGGTGAGCATCGCGGCGCGGCGCAGCGGCGTCACCGTCGCCGGCGGCACGATGCGAAACGTGCGCAGACGCTCGCCGTGCACGCGGTCGGTCCAGGAGTGGACGACCGGTGTGTCGAGCGCGATTGTCGCGCCGTCGAGCTCGAGCTCGACGCGCACCGACAGCGGCGGCGGGCCGGTCGGTTCGCCGATCAACCGCGCGTCCTCGACTGTCTCGTGACCATCCGTCGCATCGACAGCGAGCCAATAAGGCGCCGACACCGCGGCATCGGCACTGATCGCCACGTCGGCCTCGAGCTCGACCTTCTGTTCGAGCGGCAACGGCCCGTCCACCTGGCGCGTCGCGCCGCCGGGAAACTCGACGCGCCGCACCTTCAGCCCGGCGAGGCGGCGCGATAGCAGCTCCACCTTCACCGGGATCGTGTCGCCAGGCGCCGCGGCTGGCCGCGCCGCGGTGGCGCGTACAAAGACCCCAGCCGCCGCTGCGATGACCTCGTCCAGCTTGCGCCGTCCATCGCGCACCCGCACTTCGTCCGGCAGCACCGCCAACGCAGCGCGCGCCTGCAGCAGCGCCGGCACGGCGCCCTCCGGTCGATCGCGCTCGAGCGCGGCGCGCGCCGCGTCGAGTGCGACGACGAGCGGCTGCGCTGCTTCGCCGAAGCGACTCCAACCGAGGTCGACACCGTCGAGGATGTCGCTCTGCGCCGGCGCGCCGGCGACGTGCACGAAACGCTCGACGATCGAGCCGCGCTCGCCGGCGACGCCGAAACCCTGGCTCTTGTGCTGGCTGCGCGACAGCGCCGCCAGCTCGCCCCAGCCGAGGCCGAGTCGCGGATCGTAGCCGCCGACCTCGACCGGCATCGCATCGGGCGGCGGCGGGATCTCCCGCCAGTGGGAGACATTGCGCAGCAGGCGCAGCGCCTGCCACGGCTCGACGCCGCGTTCGAGCTGCTCGGGAAAGCGATGCGGATCGGCGGCAGCGGCAAATGCCTCGCGCACCAGAATCGCCGACGCGGTGTGGTGGCCGTGGTTGGGCGGCTTCTCGTCGAAGCGGGCGATGATGACGTCGGGCCGGAACGAGCGGATCACCCACACCACATCGGCGAGCGCTTCGTCGTGCCCCCAGATGCGCAGAGTCTCGGCGGCGCTCTTCGAAAAGCCGAAGTCGCGCATGCGCGTGAAACGCTGTTGCGCCGCGTCGAGGCGGCGCGCCGCCAGCAGCTCCTCGGTGCGGATCACGTCGAGCAACTCGTCCTGCTCGGAGCCGATCAGGTTCTGCCCGCCGCCGCCGCGCGTCATCGAAAGATACGCCGCGCCGACGTGGCGCTGGTTGGCGAGATAGGCGAGCAGCCGGGTGTTCTCGTCGTCGGGGTGCGCCGCGACGTACAGCACCCGCGCGGTGTTGGCGAGTCGATCGAGCTCGTGCGCCAGCTTACCAGCATGCATGGGAGGCTCCTGAGCGACGGTAATCGATTTCAGAACGAACACTGTCAGGAAGACGATTCCAACGCAGAGGCGCAAAGGCGCAGAGGCACAAAGCGGGCTCCAGCGAGAATCGTGCATTGCGTCTCTGCGTCTTTGCGCCCCTGCGTTGATCATTATCCGCCCTCAACGTTCGCCGGCGACGCGGCGGTACAGTTGCTCGTAGCGATCCAAGATCGGCTCAGCGCGAAAGAAATCGACGGCGCGGGCGCGGGCGGCGGCGCGCATGCGCTGCCGGCGATCGTCGTCGCGCAGCACGGCGGCGAGCGCCGCCGCCAGGGCATCGGCGTCGAACGGTTCGACCAGCACGCCGCTGTCGTCGGAGACGACCTCGGCGAGACCGCCGACGCGATAGGCGAACACGGGCACGCCGCAGCTCATCGCCTCGAGAGCCGCGACACCGAAGCTCTCGCTCTCGCTGGTCAACAGCATCGCATCGGCGCGGCTCAGCAGCTCGGCGAAGTCGCTCTGCTCGCCGACGAACGTAACCGCGTCGCCGAGGCCCATCGCCTCGGCGCGTTCGGCGGTGGCGTCGAGCTGAGGACCGTCGCCGATCAGGATGAGGTGCGCCGGCACCGCGGCGCGCAGCTTTGCCAACACCGTCAACAAATCCGCGGCGCGCTTGACCGGGCGGAAGTTCGAAACGTGCACCAGAAACGGCCCGCGCGGCGCTTCGCCGCCGCTCCGCTCGGCGACGATGCGCCCGAGCCGATCGGGCTCGTGGCGGCGGGGCGGCGCGAAGCGATCGGTGTCGACGAAGTTGGGGATCGTCTCGATCGCGGCCGGCAACAGATCGAACGAGCGAACGGCTTCGTCGCACAGGAACGACGACGGTACGGTGACGGCGTCGCAGGCGGCGAGCGCGAAAGCGGTGATCGGGCGTATCGCGGCGTCGACGCCGATCTGCGTCACATCGGTGCCGTGCAGCGTCGTCACCAGGCGCGGCCGCCTTCCCTTTGCCGCCAGCGCTTGCGCCGCCAGATACGCAGAGGCGACATGCGGCACGGCGTAGTGCGCATGCACCACGTCGAGGCCGTGGCGGCGCGCCACCTCGACGATCACGCCGGCCACGGCGAGCGTATACGGCGGCTGATCGATGACCGGATGCGCGACCGGCGCCACCTCGTGGAAGTGCACGCCCGGCGTCGCACGGCGCGGCCGACCGCTGGCGATCATGTGCACGCCGTGGCCGCGCGCCGCCATGCCGGCGGCGATCTCCGCCGCCACGACGCCGCTGCCGCCGAGACTGGAGTAGCAGACGACGCCGATCGAAAGTCTAGCCTGCATTTCTCACCGGCTTTCGTAGCGAGAGCGTGGAGGGGCGGGCAGATCGAGACCGCACGGACCGAGGCGCCCGCAGGCATACTGGACCAGTATGTCGAGGACCGCCGAGGGAGTACGGCCTCGAGATGGATGCCCATCCGCGCTCGCAGTAGGAAGCCGGTGAGATATGCAGGCCAGGGCTCACGCAGCTCCTTCGTCGCGCAGATGCAGATCGCGCACGGCCGGATCGAACGGCGACACGGCGTCGAGGATTCGTTCGAGAAACGGCCGCTGGCCGTAGCGCGCCGCGAAGTACGGCAGGCCGTAGTAGCGCTCCTGCGGTATCCCCTCGGGCTGCAGCAGCAACTTGATCTGCGCCACCGCTTCGACGAGGTCGCGTTCGTCCTGAAGACGCGCGCTCTCGTACTTGGCGACCAGTCGTTCGACCGCGTGCTCGACCGAGCCCCGCGCTTTCTCGATCGCGCGCACCAACCCGGGTCCGGCGCTCTCGATCTCGCCTCGACTCGCGTCGAGCGCCGCCGTGAAGGCGCCCGTCAGTCGGGCGCGCAGCCGACCGGCCTCGTCGGCCAGGCCCGGCGCCGCGGCGGCGAGAAGCTCCGCATCCGGCAGCATCGCTTGTCCGGGCTCGGCACCGAGCCGAGCCAGCAAGCGACGCGTCTTCTCTTCGATGAGGCGAAAGGCCGCGCGCGGCACGACGAGCGGCATCGGCAGCTCGTACTCGTCATAGAGCGGTGCGATCTGCGCGAAGTAGGCAACCTCGCCGAGACCACCGACGTACGCCGCCGTCGGCAGCAACGTGTCCTGCACGATCGGCCGCAACAGCGCGCTGGAGCTGCAGACGAGCGGATCGCCGGCGAGGGCCGTCACGACATCGGCGCAGCGGTGCACGGCCGCGCCGCCGACCTCGCGCCAACCGCCGTCGGCGGGCTCGAGCCGATAGCGAGGGCCGCTGGCGCCGGCCGGATGAAAGAACGAGAGCGGAGCCCCTTCGCGCACGTGGACCGGCACCGCGAATCCCGCTGCCGCCAACTCGTTTGCCCGCGCTCCGAGCGCCGCGGCGATCGGCGCCGCCCGCTCGAGCGCGCGCGCGTGGATCGGCGCGGCGAGCCCGGCGAGCTCGTCGCAACGCGGATCGACGAGCACCAGGCCGTCGGGCGCAAATAACTCGGCGAGCGCGCCGGCGAAGGCGTCGGACCACCCGGCGCCGGCGCGATAGTGGCGCCGCAACAGCGATAGAGCGGCAGCGCCGTGCGGCAGGTTGCCGAGCTCGTCGCCGAGGCGGGTGAGCAGCGCGTCGATCTCGGCGGGTAGGCGCAGGTGAGCGAGCGAGACGCGATCGTCGGCCGACGCCGGCAAGCTGAGAGACAGCGTCTCGCCGTTCGCGCACGGGGCACGGCAACAGGCGATCTCCGGCAGGTCGTGGTCCTCGTTCTGTAGCCAGAACACCGGCACCACCGGAACGCCGGCGGACGACTCGATCTCGCGCGCAACACGGATCGCCGTCGCCGCCTTGTAGAGATTGTACAGCGGGCCGAGAAACAGTCCGACCTGCTGGCCGGTGACGATCGCCGCCGCGCCGCCGCGCAGCAGCGCCAAGTTGCGTTCGCGCGCCGCGCTCGGCGCGTAGCACGCGTTCTGCCGCTCGATCGCATCCGCGACCGCCGGCGCGAGCGGCCGCACCGCGCGCCGCGTCGCGCGCAGCCGGTCATCCGGATCGGAGAAATGCTGCCCGGCGTAGAACG